>DASXIW010000001.1:0-2351 GCA_036497785.1 Acetobacteraceae bacterium
GGTCAGACCACGTAGCGCAGCCCCGGCAAGCTGTTACGCTCCCGTGCCTCGCTCGCGTCGCGCATCGTGCCTATGCTGCCGCCGCGAAACCCGGAGAGACCACCGCATGCGCCAGCCCGCCATCCCCCTTCCCTGCCTCGCGCTGCTCGGCGCAATGTCCGCCTGCTCGGCCCCGCCTCCCCCGCCACCGCCCCTCAGCGCCGCCCAGGCCTACACCCAGGGCCAGGCCGCCCTGCAGCGCGGCGACGCGAATACCGGCGTGACCCTGCTCACCCAAGCGGCCGATCAGCACAACATCCAGGCCGCCCTCCGCCTGGGCCAGATGTACCAGAACGGCGACGGCGTGATGGCCGATCACGCGGAGGCGCAGCACTGGCTCTCCATCGCCGCCGCCGCCGGCAACCCCGACGCCGAATACGCCATGGGCGAGCTGTTCGACCTCGGCGGCATGGGCGTCGTGCAGGACCACAAACAGGCCATGGACTGGTACACCCGCGCTGCCGCCCGGGGCTCCGCCAAGGCACAGTACAAGCTGGCCGAAATCTACCGCTCCGGCATCCTCGGCGCCGAGAACGACGCCGCCGCCATCCCGCTCTATCGCAAGGCCGCGGCCCAGGGCTATGCAAAAGCCGAAACCGCGCTCGGCACCATCTACGCCCAGGGCCGTGGTGTGACGCAGGATAACCGTCAGGCGCTGCAATGGTACACCCGCGCCGCCAATGCCGGCGACGCCGACGCCATGACGCAGATCGGCTACCTGTACATCCAGGGCGAAGGCCTCCCCGCCAACGCCGCCCTGGGCCGTAGCTGGCTCCAGCGTGCCGCCGCCGCCGGATCGCAGGAAGCCCAGGAGCGCCTTACCGCTCCTACACTATAGGTTCCAGTGCGACAGGTACCAGGACTGGCCTGGCCACATCGCCGGAAACCGCTCGGGTTCGATCCCCGCTGCGGTCAGGGCGGTGGTAAGCCATTCGATGGGCTCGGTAATGGCTTCGTCGGTCAGCTGGAACGTACCCCAATGGTACCCCAGCCCCTGCCCCGCGCCGCAATCGCCCAGGGCACGCACGGCTTCCTCGGGGTTCATGTGCTGATTGCGCATGATCCAGCGCGGCGAGTACGCCCCGATCGGCAGCAACGCCACGTCAGGGGCTCCGTAAGTCTCTCGAATCGCACGAAAATGCGCCCCGTCGCCATAGCCGGTATCCCCGGCATGATACACCACCCGGTCCCCCGCCAGCACAAACCCGCCCCATAACGCCTTGCGCCGATCGCCCAGACTGCGGGCGGACCAGTGCAATGCCGGCACCAGATACAAACGCAAGGCGCCCAGCAGCACGGATTCTCCCCAATCCAGTGTCTCGACGCCGATTCCGCGCCCCGCACGGTGGATGATGGCGTCGTTGCCCAAGGGCGCGATCACCCTTGGGTGATGCATCACCCACAGCCGGGCGACGCTCGCCAGGTCGAGATGGTCGTAGTGATTATGGGTGATCAGTATGGCGTCGATCGGTGGCAGATCGGCCAGTGCGATGCCGGGCGGGTTGATGCGTTTCGGTCCCGCAAATTGCAACGGGCTGGCCCGGTCGGAAAAGACCGGGTCGATCAGGATATTCAGATTCGCAATTTGCAACAGGAACGAGGCGTGCCCAATCAGCCAAATCCGCAGTCCATTTTCGCGATTCGAGGGTTTTTGATCGGCAAAAGGGCTGGGGAAAATGGCCGGCCAAGGAGTTCTTTCGCCCCTGAACCGCCAGCGCAGCACATCGCGCAGAGATCGGTCGGTATCATGCCCCGGGATGAAAAAACGGCTGCCGTCGAAATGCTCCGAAGGCGGTCCCACATGGTATCGCCGCATCAGCGCTGATACGGCATCGGCAACAGCAGCCGGATCGGCAGCTTGATCGGGCCGGGCAGAATCACCAGCGCATCCGGCGCGTAATCCGTGATCATCTCCCGGCATGCGCCGCAAGGCGACACGATGGCGATTTCCCGCGTGGATTCCTCATGCTTGGGATGCCGCACCGCGACCGCGGCGGCGATGGTGCCGTCGCCTTCCAGAATGGCGCGTCCCAGGGCGATCGGCTCGGCACAGACCGCCAGCCGCCCGACCGTGGCGCCAAGGTGCACACCAGTCCAGATGCGTCCATCCTTGCTCCGCAAGGCGGCGGCGACGGTGTGCCAGAAGGGACGGTAATGCGTCAGCAGAACCGCCCGAGCCGCTTCGACCAATTCGTGGTCGGCGGCGTCGAGCGGCAGGCCGGATACGATGTCCAACTTATTCGGCGGCTTCGGCCTCTTCGGTCTCGGGCGGCACCATCATGGCGTTGGCGACCACGGACGCGGAATCTCTT
>DASXIW010000002.1:0-3114 GCA_036497785.1 Acetobacteraceae bacterium
TCCTCCCAGATCTTGAAGTCCATCATCGATTTGAACGGCGGCAGGTCATAGCCCTGCACGGCCACCGAACGCCCCTCGACCTGGTCGCGCGACATCAGGTGCTCCAGCAATTCCTTGGCGGCGGACTTGTTGGGCGAGAACGACCAGATGCCCCAGGATGTCAGGTTCTGCGGCATCACCCGGCCCTTGGGCCCGAGCGGCGTCGGGAAGGTCCAGCAATCCGCGCCGACCGGCCTGTTGTCTCGGACCGCCACCGCCCAGGCCGAGGGCGGATTCCAGATCAGCGCACTCTTCCCAGAAATCAGCGCCCGGTTGTTCGAGGCGTCGTCGTAGCTGACCGCGTCCTCGGGCAAATATTTCACCCATTGCTGGCTGAATTCCAGCACCTGGCGGACAGCGTCGGAACGGACATTCACGTCGCCCTTGGCGGTGACCAGTTCGGCGCCGAATGCCGCAAACAACGATCCGGCGGTATCGACGGAGTCCGCCGTGGTGCCGAGACCGACCGCAACCGCCATGTTGGCCTTCTTGCACGCCTCGGACACTTTCAGCAGCGTGTCATAGGTCCAGTTCTCGGCGTCCGGCGAGGGATTGGCCGAGGCAGGATACATCTTCACGATGTCCAGGCCGGCGACCTCCTTCAATACGGAGATGCGGCCACAGGGGCCTTTGTTTTGATTGCCGGAACTGCACGGCAGCGCCATCCAATGGCCCTTGATATTGAACAAATACTTGGCCGCGGCGGTAACGTCGCCGTATTTGTCTGTCAGCCGCTTCATCACATCGTCGACCGGTTCCAGTTGGTCGGCGTGGTTCTGCACCTCCCATTGCGGGAATTGCTGGACGTCGTGGCCGGTCTTGGCCTGGGCCTCGGCGGCGATGGTCAGGATATTCTTGGAGCCGACGGAGGTGATGAAGTCGGGCTGCACCTCCACCTGATTGGCCTTGGCGAAGGCCTCGCATTGCTGCTTCATCACCTCGTTGCCTTCGGGAACCCAGTGGTCCCAGAAGCCGATCGACACTTTGCCGGCCGCCCGCCCGGTGCGGATGTGGACGAGCGGAAGCGCTGCCGTCGCCGCCGCGACTTTCAGCGCGCGACGGCGGGAAACTGTCTGAGTCATCACGTAATCTCCTGTTAATCCAGCACTGGCGTAGCGCCCGGCGACATCGGGTGGCAAACTAGTTGAGTTTCGCCTGTAGTGGCAATGCTCGCAGCCTCATCGCAAGAGGGCTGTCGCGTGAGGGAAGGCAAGGACAAGGCGGTGCCCTCGACCCAAGTTGACGCGCTGTGCATGACGCGGGATCGGGGGCAAACCCTCGCTCGCGTGCTCGTTCCCGCCGGCTTGCTTTGCTTCGCCTAATTCCCGTTGCCGCGGGGCGAGTCGACATGGCAGGAAGCGCGCCATGCCATCCCGCCGATCCTTACTTACCAGCATGCTCCCCGCGATCATGTCCGCGCCGGCTTTCGCCGCGTCGGCCTTGGCTGCCCCAGGCGACAGCTTTGCCAGCTTCCTGAACGGTGTACGGGCCGAGGCTCGCTCTGCCGGCATCAGGCCGGCGACGCTGGAGCGCGCGTTCGCCGGGGTGGCGCCGAACCAGAAGGTGCTGGAGCGCGATCGCCATCAGCCGGAGTCGACCTGGACCTGGGCGCGCTACCGCAGCGTGGTGGTCACCGACAAGCGGATCGCCGATGGCCGCCGGGCGGTGGCGGCCAACCGGGTTCTGTTCCAGCGCGTCGAGCAACGCTACGGCGTCGGCGCCGGGGTGATCGCGGGCATCTGGGGCCTGGAATCGAGTTTCGGCACCGGCACCGGGGATTTCCGGGTGGTGGAGGCGCTGGCAACCCTGGCCTGGGAGGGGCGACGGGCCAAGTTTTTCCGTGGCGAACTGATGGCGGCGCTGAAGATTCTGGATCATGGCGACGTCGCGCCTGGGGCGATGACCGGGTCATATGCCGGGGCGATGGGGCAGCCGCAGTTCATGCCCTCCAGCTATCTGACCTACGCGGTGGATTTCGAGGGCAATGGGCGGCGCGACATCTGGACCAGCAAGCCCGATGTGCTGGGCTCGATTGCCAACTATTTGGCGAAGTCGGGCTGGCGGCCGGGCGAGACCTGGGGGCAGGCGGTCAACATTCCCCCCGGGGTGGAGGCAGCGGGACGGGATGCGAAGCGCCCGGTGTCCGAGTGGGCGCGGGAAGGGGTGCGCCCGTTGGACGGACGCTGGGCTGCGCCGGTGGAAACGCCGGCGGGGCTGGTGGCGCCGGATGGACCCGGAGGCAACGGGTTTGCGGTATTCGCGAATTTCGCGGCAATCCGGCGCTACAATCCCTCGGACCCCTATGCCATCGCCGTCTGGTTGATCGGCGATCAGGTGGTGAGGTGACGACCCGGCTTGCGCTGCCCGTCGCCATCCTGGCGGCTGGCTGCACGCCGGCGTTGAAACCCGAACCGCACTATGTCCTCGGCCAGCCCTATCAGACCAACAGTGTTTGGTTCTACCCCAGAGAATCCTTCGACCTCGATGAAACCGGCCTCGCCGCGATCGCCAAGGACGGTGCCCCGCGCCTGACCGCGGACGGCGAGGCGTTCGACCAGACTGCTCTGGCGGCCGCACATTCGACGCTGCAGCTTCCCGCCATCGCACGGCTGACCAATCTGGAGAACGGCCGTGAAATTACGGTGCGGCTGAACGATCGCGGCTCCGGCGATCCGCATCGCCTGGTGGAGGTCACCAAGCGCAGTGCGGCGCTGCTCGACATGCCGGCGGATGGGGTGGCGCAGGTGCGGCTGCGTGTCCTGCCGAACGAAAGTCACGCTGCCGCCGAAGCCCTTCCGGGTGCGCCGTCGCTGGCGATGAGCGCGGCACCGCGCGGTGACGTCGAGGTCGCCGAACTGGCGCCACCGCCGGGGGTGCGGCAGGGCAATGGGAGGTCGTTGCCGAAAGCCGTGGTTGCTGCACCCGACCGGGAGCCGACTGCCGCACCGCCGATGCGCCTGCCGGAGGCGGTGGCGCAGACGTCCCCGCGGCCTGGCCGGCTGATGGTGAGGCTGGATACGTTTGATAGCTATCAATACGCTGCGGGTCAGCGCGCCAAAATGAGCCGCTACGGCG
>DASXIW010000003.1:0-1561 GCA_036497785.1 Acetobacteraceae bacterium
GGCGCCGCCATTGCAGTATTTGGCCGGCATTTCCGGCCAGGGATGGGACCAGGTGGGAGCGTACGCCGCCGATACCCTGGTCGGTGCGGTGGAGATGAACCTTGGCGTCGTGGCGCTCGTCGGGCTGGTGGCCTGGTACTCGCGGCACGAGCGAACCGGCCTGTCGGGCCACGCGGAACCCAGCCTGCCAGGCAGCATGCTCGCGACCTTGGCGCTGGCGCCCCTGGCCCTGACCATCATGGGGGGCGTGGCATTACGCACGCGGACCATGCCGGAAATGATAATCGGAACCTTCGCACTGTTGCCACTGCTGATGATCGAGGTGTTCGGCGCGCGTGGCATCGATCTGCTATGCCGGATCAGCGTTCGCGTCGCCATTGCACTGACGGTGGGTGCGGCGGCGCTGTCCCCGGCGATCGGGTTGGCGCGGGCCTTTCTATGGGCAAACGCAATGAAGATCGCGCCTTATCAGGAAGCTGCAAAAGAAGCGACCAAGCTGTGGCACGAGCGGACGTCGCAGCCGCTATCCTATGTCGGCGGGTCCGATTGGTACGAGAATGCTATCGCATTCTACAGCCCGGACCGGCCGCATGTGTTCGTGCACTTCGACTACGCCCGCAATCTCTGGGTAACGCCGGAAGCGATCGCCAGGCATGGGCTGCTTTCCGTCTGTGTGAGCAACGATGCCGTTTGCCTCGCCGCGACCGCCGGCTTCGCCACGCCGTCGACGACCCGAACGGAGGTTGCCCTGGCGCATCGATTCTGGGGTCATCTCGCCAACCGGGTGGATTTCGTCATCACGATCATTCCACCGCGAGCCTGATGTGCCTGCCAACCCGGGGGCGGCGTGCGAGACCCTACCACGGGTTCAAAGCGCCGCCGGCCGGGCGCCAGCAGGACCGCCGCGGTGCCTCCGTCGGCGGCGAAACCGCCCCGAAATTGCAACCGGCCGCAGACTGGCGCGTATTTGCCGTATGATGGACGGCCGCGTTCGGTCATAATGCGGTTAGAGACTTCCGGCAGAGCACAGATCGTCATGGCAACTTTACTGCGTTTGATCGGCCGCACGACAGTCGCGATGGCACTGTGTGCAGGGTTCGTGGGCCTGATCGGCGATCCGGCCGAGGCTCGGGTTTTCGTCGGCATCGGCGTGCCGCTCTTTGGCCCGGCGTTTTATCCGCCCCCGGTGTATTATCCGCCGCCGCCGGTTTACTACCCGCCACCACCCGTCGTGTATGCGCCGCCGTCGCAATCCTATATGCCGCAACATGATCAATCCGGCCAGGCGTGTTACGCCGGGGCGTACTCCTGTCCGATGGATCATCCCGTCGCCACAGGCAGTAGCTGCTACTGCCTGGGCAATGGCGGCCAGCGCATTTGGGGCCGATCCAACTGATGGCTTCGGGCCATCCCAAGCCCTCAATACGCCATCCCACCTCGCTACAGGCTGATCATTCCGATGTAGAACCGGATGCCACGGAACCGATGCAGGCGGCGCCGATCGAAGATTACGCCCTGATCGGCGACTGCCACACCGCTGCGCTGGTGAGCAAGATAGGCT
>DASXIW010000004.1:0-2770 GCA_036497785.1 Acetobacteraceae bacterium
ACTGACGGCCTGGCTCTGCACCGCTTCCGGCGATTGCCGGCCGGTGGACACTCCGACCACCGGGCGTGGCGTCTGTATCAAGGACGAGCGTGGCTTGCGAGCGGAAGGCCAGGTCGAATTCCAGGCGATCGACGAGAAGCCCGTCGACTTGGTTTTCTCCTGCTGATTCCCCCCGGATGCCGGCAACGAGCACGTCGCCGCCCTTGCCGCCATCTCCCGGCCGATGCGGGATCAGGCTTTCGCTGCCCGTGTGCGGAAGGCGGAGACGGCTGCCGCGCTTCACGCGCTGCTCGTCGCCGGCGTCTGAGGATCCTGTTCAGCCGATGGTGTTGGTGAGCCTGCTGGCCACCGCCGGGTCGGCCAGGAACGCCAAGAGGAGCTGATTGAACGCCGCGGCGCTGTCGAGGCTGGAGATATGCCCGGCCTCAGGAATGATCTCGAACCGCGCCCCGCGGATCAGTTCGGCCGAACGCCGGGACAGCGCGGGCGGGATCAACCGATCCTCCTCGCCGCTGATCACGAGGGTGGGGGCGTCCACCGTGGGCAGTCCCGCCGTGACGTCAAAGCCCAGCATGCCTTGGGCAACGCTGGCGAGGGAGCGCCCAGTGACCTGCAACAGCACCAAACGCCAGAGATCGAGCGTCGCCTGGCCTGATACACTCGAACGGTAGGCCTCGTTCAGCAGCATCGGATAGGTCTTGTCCAACCGCCCCAGTGGACCGCCGGGGCCTTCGAACTCGGCGATCCACCGCTCCACCATCGGTTGCATGCCGCTGTTGTCTGCGCGGGAGTCCGCGACCACCAGTGCTGCCACACGCTGCGGATGATCGACCGCCATCTGCTGCGCCACCATGCCACCAAGCGACAATCCGCAGACCGCCACCCGGCCGATACCGAGGACATCCAGCAGCGCCACCATATCGCTTGCCAACGCCGGTACGTCCGTGACCGCCTCGACCGGCGCGGAAAGCCCGTGCCCGGCGAGATCCGGCACGATGACCCGGTAGCCGGAATAGGCGAGCGCCGCGATTTGCGGCCCCCAGACCAGGCCAAAATTGGTGAAGCCATGCACCAGCAGGACGGTAGGCCCAGCGCCTGCGACCTCATAGTGCAGATTGAGACCCTTCGATCGATAGAACGCCATGTGCGGCTCCTCAGGAACGCAGTTGCATCGAGATGTCTTCGAGCGACTTGCCGCTGGTCTCGAAACCGAGCAACAAGGCCGCCATGCCGCCGGCGATCAATGCCAGGGCCATCACGACGAAGAAGGCATAGGCGCTGGCATGCGAGGCCAGCAACGAGCCGAGCAGCACGGGTGCGACGATCCCACCGATACGCTGACATCCCGCTGCCCACCCGGTGCCGGTGCCGCGCAAGCTCGTTGGATAGATCTCGCTGGTATAGGTGAAGAGCGGTCCGCCCGCCCCGCCGGCGCCGAAGAAGGCGGTCAGCGCACCGAGCGCGACGATAGCCGGCCCGCTTTCCGCCAAGCCCCAGGCGAGCATGAACAGGCCGCCAAGGGTGAGGAAGGCGGCCAGTGTGGCGCGCCGCCCGATCCGGTCCAGCAGCAGCCCGGCGCCGATATTGCCAAGCGCGCCAGCGCCCGTGATCGCGGCCGTGAAATAGAAGCCGCGCACCATCGGGAACCCCATGCGCACGAAGATCGATGGCAGCCAAACTGCGAGCCCAACGAACACCGCGCCGCCGCAGAACTGCATGATCCAGACGCCGAGGGTCGCACGGAGGTATCCGCGCCGCAGCAGATCGCGCAGCCGCGTATGGGTACCGGCCAGGGCGGTGCCGCTCGCCGGGTTCACCGCTTCGACCTCTTCCGGGCGGACGGTGCTGAGCCAGCGGACGATCCGCTCCGCCTCCGCCGTGCGGCCACGGGCGATTAGGAAGCGTACCGATTCCGGCAGCCGGGCAAAAAAGGCGATCAGCACGAAGGAGGGAATCGCACCGACGATGAACATGGCGCGCCAGGAATAGGCGGGCACGACATAGATCGCGGTCAGCGCAGCGACGAAGCTCGCCGCCTGCCAGAAGAACACGCTGGAAGCCAGCAGCACGCCGCGGGGCCGCTCTGGCATGAATTCAGAAAGGTAGGTGAAGACCAGCGGCACCTCGGCGCCCAGGCCGAAGCCCTCAATGATCCGGATGACCAGCAGCGAGCGCGCATCCCAGGCGAAGGCGGCGAGCAGGCTGGTGACGCCATAGAACCCGACGGCGAAAATCAGCGACCGCTTGCGGCCGATCTTGTCCGCCAATGTCCCGATGGCGATGGAGCCGACAAGCATGCCGATGAACACGCTGGAGGCGAGATAGCCGATCGCGACTGGCGGCAGCTTGAACTCAGTGGCGATGCCCGGCAGCACGAGGCCGATCATGTTGATATCGAATCCGTCGAACAGATGCGCCAGGACGATCATGAGATACAGGCTCAGATGGCGCCGGGTGAATGCCGATATATCCAGGGACCGCGTGATCTGCTGGGCCGTCAGTGGGGCCGTCGATAACGCCGGCGAGGTACTGTCCAAATTTTCGCTCCGTCACAATCGCATCGCTTCTGCGCGACGAAACGGCGTTTGTCGAGCGCCCTAGCCGCCGTTGGCCGGTCGGCGTCTCGTCAGCCCAGCCGCACCAGCCGGAGGGTGAACCAATGTGCAAACGCAGGGATCCGTCCCGTGCCGTGCGCCAGAAACCACCAGCCCTCGGCGGCTTCCGCGGGATGGGCGAAGGCGGGACCATTGGTGCGCCCGCCGCCATCGCC
>DASXIW010000005.1:0-14457 GCA_036497785.1 Acetobacteraceae bacterium
CCGTACAGCCGCTCGAATTCGGCATCCGTCAGCCCCTGCATGATTGCCCGCATCGCTCCGATCCCTTGCTCGTCGAAGGCGATTCTGTGCTCATTCCGACAAACGTACAAGAGGGGGTCGATTGGTTAATAAGCGGGAAATGGATATGCGCCGGGCGGAACGGCGAACGGCGCTGGGCGCGCAGCAGCCCGCCTACCGGGCCGTGCGTGGGCACGGGATAGCCGGCCGGCCGCACGGTACGGAAGCTGTAGCGCCCATCCCCGTCGGTGTGGAACTGGCCGCGCAGGTTCATCCCTTCCAGATCCGCGATCTGGTTGTCGTACATTCCGCGCGGATCGGCCTGCCATACATCCACGACGGCCCCGGCCACGGGCGCGCCATCCGCCTGCGTCACGCGGCCGCTGACGCTGACCGGCAGCCCCGGGGTGCCCGGCCGGGCGATGCTGGCGCGCGGTGGGAAGTCCGGGGCGTCCTTGCGCCAGAACGGTCCCAGCAGGGCCGCCGCGGTCTCCCCACCATAGGTCGGGTTGTCCAGCATGCCGACCAGGCTGCTCAACCCCAGCACGTCGGAGGCGAGGATGGTCTCGTTATGCGTGTCGGTGGTTGCCTGGCCGAGCCCGGCGACGAAGGCGATTCCGGCCTCCCATTCCGCCTCGGTGGGACGGACCTCGCGGACGAAGGCATGGAGGTGGCGCACCAGCGCATCCATCACCTCGCGCAGCCGCTTGTCCGGTGTGGATGCCATGTCCGCCCGGACGGTGTCCGTCACCATGGCTTCGTTCTGGATGATCATGCGCGTTGTCCTTTGGAAACGAGTTCTGCACACGATTGCATGATCACCTCCGTTGAATTCGCTTCAAGGGCAATCTGCAGGTTGTGCTGCAGCCGGAGCTGGTCGTCCGCCGTTCGACATGCCCGCCGCCCTGAAAATCGCGCGGGCGCCGCGTGGTTGCTTCCCTTTGCGGGGAAATGAACCCATTCTGATTCGATCGCCGAGCGATCCGGACGGCGATGGCATTGGCGCGGCGCCGGCCGCGCGCCATGGAAACAAGGGGGGCCTGATGCCGGATCGCGTCGTGGACAGCTACCGGGATGCCGTCGCCGGCCTGCGCCGCGGCGATGCGGTGATGCTAGGCGGCTTCGGCGCCGCCGGTGTGCCGCTGGGGCTGATTGCCGCCGGGCTGGCGTTGGGCGTGCGCGACCTGACAGTGATCGCAAATAATGCCGGCTTCGGCGGAGCGGATCTGACAAGCTGGATCGAGGCGGGGATGGTGAGCAGGGTGATCTGCTCCTACCCCCGCACCTCGCCGGCCTGCGTGGCGCTGTGGCAGCAGGGCAGGCTGGCGGTGGAGGTGCTGCCGCAGGGCACGTTGGTGGAGCGCATGCGCTGCGCCGGGGCGGGTCTGGGCGGGGCGGTTTCGGTGGGCACGGTGCTGGCCGAGGGTAAGGAGAGCCGCGTGATCGATGGGCGGGAATACGTGCTGGAACTGCCGTTGCGGGCCGATATGGCGCTGATCCGCGCGCATCGGGCGGACCGGTTCGGCAATCTGACCTATCGGATGACGGCGCGGAATTTCGCGCCGATGATGGCAACCGCCGCAAAGCTGGTGGCGGCGGAATGCGCCGAGCTGGTGGAACCCGGCGGCATCGACCCTGAACACGTGGTGACGCCGGGCATCTTCGTGGATCGCGTGGTGATGCAGGGGTCTCTGGCATGGCGCCCCTGACCCGCGAGCAGATGGCCGCCCGCGTGGCCCGCGCCTTGCCGCATGGTGCCTTCGTCAATTTGGGTATCGGCATGCCATCCCTGGTCGCTCGGCACATCGCGCCGGCGCAGGACGTGACCTTGCACAGCGAGAACGGGCTGCTGCTGTTCGGCGGACCGCCGCCGGCGGGGATGGCGGATACCGACCTTGTGGATGCGGGCAAGAATCCCGTGACGATCCTGCCCGGCGGCAGTTATTTCGATAGTTCGCTGTCCTTCTCCATGATGCGCGGCGGCCATCTGGACGTGGCGGTGCTCGGCGGGTTCGAGGTGTCGGCCGGCGGCGACCTTTCCAACTGGTGGACCGGGGCCGCGGATGACCCGCAGGGTGTCGGCGGGGCGATGGACCTGGCCAGCGGCGCGCGGCAGATCTGGGTGCTGATGGAGCACCGCACGCGCGACGGGCGGCCCAAGATCGTGGAGCGCTGTGCCTATCCACTGACGGCGCGCGGGGTGGTGACGCGCATTTTCACCGATCTGGCCGTGATCGCGGTGCGACGCGAAGGATTGGTGGTGGAGGAGATGGTCGGCGGCTGGATCTGGACGGCTTGCAGGCCTGGACCGGGGCGCGCCTGAGGGAAGGCAGCCCGATGGGAGTGCTGATGACTTAGGCCGATATCACCGGGGAGGCGAGGCGACATGAAGCGACGCATAATGCTCCTGGCCGCCGCATCGGCTGCCCTGATCAGGCCGCTGACCGCGCCCGGCCATGCCTGAGGGCCGCTCCGCAACCGATCGGCGCCCCGTCACGCGACAGGACTGCGCCACATTGGACGAGCAGGACGAGTTGGGCCCGCTGCGCGACCAGTTCTACCTGCCGCCCGGGCTGATCTATCTGGATGGCAATTCGCTGGGCGTGCTACCGCGCGCCACTGCCGGCCGGGTGCAGGAGGTGGTGAGCCGGGAATGGGGCCGCGACCTGATCCAGAGCTGGAACAAGGCCGGCTGGTTCCATCAGCCGCAACGGGTTGGCGACAAGATCGCGCGCCTGATCGGCGCCGCGCGGGGCGAGGTGATGGCGGCGGATTCGACCTCGTTGAACCTGTACAAAGTGCTCAGCGTGGCCTGCGGCTTTGCGCGCGCCGATGCGCCACGACGGCAGGCGATCCTCTCCGAGCGGGATAATTTCCCCACCGATCTCTACATCGCCGAAAGCGTGGCCCGCCAGCACGGCTTCGAGCTGCGCCTGGTGGAGGCCGAGGAGATCACGGCCCGGCTGGACGGGACTGTGGCGGTGGTGGTGCTGACCCATGTGAATTATCGCAGCGGGCACATGCACGACATGGCCCGGATGACGGCTGCCGCCCATGCGGCCGGCGCGCTGATGGTGTGGGACCTGGCCCATTCGGCGGGGGCGGTCGAGGTCGATCTGATGGACTGCGAGGCCGATTTCGCGGTGGGCTGCGGCTATAAATACCTTAATGGCGGGCCGGGCGCCCCGGCTTTCCTGTGGCTGCACCCATACCATGCCGCCCGGATGGATTCCGAAAAGCTCTGGCAGCCGCTGGCGGGCTGGATGGGCCATGTCGTGCCGTTCGCGTTCAGTCCGGGCTATCGCCCGGCGGCGGGGGCACTGCGCTTCCTGTGCGGCACGCCCTCGCCGATTGCGCTGGCGGCGCTGGAATCCGGCGTGGATGCCTTGCTGGAGGTGGAAGCGCTGGGCGGCATGGCGGCTTTGCGCGCGAAATCGGTGGCGCTGACCGATCTGTTCATCCGGCTGGTGGAACAGCGCTGCGGCGGAGACGGGCTGAGGCTGCTCACGCCACTGGACGCCGCCCGCCGCGGCAGCCAGGTGAGCTTCCGGCGGCACGAGGGCGCCTACGCCATCATCCAGGCGCTGATCGCACGCGGCGTGGTGGGCGATTTCCGCGAGCCGGGCCTCATGCGCTTCGGCTTCGCGCCGCTTTATCTACGCTTCATCGATGTGTGGGACGCGGTGGACCATCTGGCGCAGGTGATGTGGCGGGAGGAATGGCGTCAGCCACGCTTCCACCGGCGCACGGTAGTGACATGAGGACCAAGGCACGTTGTCGCTTATCCTTCCAGCAAATGCCCGAAGGCACGGAAGGGGCGTATCCGGTCGCAGATGATCTTCATCACCGCCAGCAGGGGCACCGCCAGTACCGCGCCGACCACGCCCCACATCCAGTACCAGAATACCAGCGAGAGCATCACCGCCACCGGATTGATGGTGAAGCGGCGCGCGAGCAGCATGGGGGTGATGATTTCGCCCTCAGCGATGTGGATGCCCAGATATAATGCCACCGGTAGCAGCGCGAACCAGCTGACGCCCTTCACCACCAGCCCCACGCCGATGAACACGACCGCCGCGCAGATCGGCCCGAGGATGGGGATGTAGTTCACAGCGAAGGCGACCACGCCCAATAATATCGCCCCCGGCACGCCGCTAACCCACATCGCCACCGCCGCAGCACAGCCCACCACAGCATTGATCGCCGTCACCGTCAGCAGATAGGCGGACAGGTCCTGCTCGATCTGGGTGGACAGCGCCACCGCCTCCCGCTTCTCGGACAGCGTCGGCAGGATCTCGACGAGGCGGCGCAGGAAGGTCTCGCCGAACACCAGGAGATAGAACAGGATCAGCAGGATTTCGAGCATGTGCGACGCCACCGTGCTGGTGCCGTCCAGCAGCGAGCCTGCCATCGTGGCCGGCGACAGCCCGGCCCCGGCGCCGGTCAGATCCAGATGAAGCCCCAGCTTGTCCAGCGCCTGCTGGCCGTGGTGGGCAAAGGCCTGGACGCCCTTGAACTGGTCCAGCAGATGGGGCATCACCCCTGGCAGTTCCGCGGCCCACTGGCTGGCCGGTGAGCCCACCAGCGTGCCCAGGCCGACAAACACAAGCAGGAACAGCACCACGGCCATCAGCGCCCCGATGGCGCGCGGCACCCGGGCGCGGCTGAGCAGCCGGACGACCGGTTGCAGGAACAGTTTCAGGATAACGGCGACCACCAGGGGCAGGACGATGTCCCGCGCCACGTACATCGCGGTAAGGCAGGCCAGCAGGAACAGCCCACCCAGGAACACCGTTTGCGGATTGCGCGGCAACGGCATTTCGATCTGTTCGCTGGAGACGCTTGTATCGGACACCACCGGGGCGGCGTCCTGCGCAGGTGCATGTTCGATATGCTCTTCCCGGGCGACGCGCCGTTCGGCCGTGGCGGGCTCGGACTCGATCACTGACGTGTTTTTCCTTTCCTCATGCCCGGCTGGTGGGGCGGCCGACATATCTCGGGCTTGAGCGATACGGCTTAGTTGGGGTCGCGTGACGCTTCCGCCTATAGGCCCATTATTCTGCCTGGGATCGACGGGAAGCAGGATTGCCCAGAGGCTCGAGCCCCTTGGCGCGGAACACATCCGCCGCGTCCGGCGCGGCCAGTCGCGCGATCGCTGAGCGGGCCAGCGCCGCATGCTGACTGGCGGCGAAGATCCCGGCGCTGAAAATCGAGACGCCTTCGATGCCGGGCGGCAAGGTGCCGACGATGTCGATGCCCGGGACGACCATCAACTCGCTGATCTGCTGGACGGCGATTTCGGCCTCGCCGCGTCTGACGAGTTCGCCGGTGAAGCCGCTGGGGATCACGGTCGCCTTCGCGTTCACCGCGTCGGCGATGTGCAGCCGTTCGAGCAGGCCCGCGAAATACAGACCGCTGGCGCCGGCGCGGGAATATGCCAGGGATTTGGCGGCGTGCATGGTGGCGACGAAGGCCGCCACGGTCGAGATGTCCGGGTGCGGCGCGCCGGCGCGGACGGCGATGCCGACCAGGGAGCGGGCGAGGTCCGTGCGGCCGGACAGCAGGATTCCCTGTTGCGCCAGCGCGTCGACCGAATCAGACAGCAGCAGCGCGATATCCGCGGTCTCGCCCGCGCGGATGCGCTCCAGCAGCATGGCGGTGGGGGCCAGAATCGTCTCCAGCCGGATGTCCGCCAGGCGTGGGGTCATCTCCTCGAGCACGCCGGCAAGGGCGAGGGTCGAGAAGACGCGTAGGCTGGGTGGGGACATGCTAGACTCCTTGGCGGGACCCGGCTTGCCGGCATTCGCCCGCAATGGCCGGTTGACGCGCCGGTATTCTCGCCCGCCCGGTTTGAGCGTCAAGGCGGAGCCTCAAGTTGTGGGCCGGTCGCGGGTTTGCGTTCGATCCCTATTTGGTGTTCAAGCCCGGTACCCGGTTACACCAGCCGGCATGCATGATTCGCGGATGAGCGTTTCGGATAGAGAATTGATGGGGGAATGCCGGTGTCGATAGCCGTCGCGCAACAGTCAGCCATGGACAATGCCGTCCGGCATCTGGTGACCAAATACAACCCGCAGGGCAACCGGGTCGGCTGGCTGATGATGGCCTCCATTCTGGTGGAGGCGTGGGACCTCTACTCGATTGCCTTCGTGCTTATATTCATTCGCGACCAGTATCATCCAAGCGCGCTTTTGCTGGGGCTGGCCGCCGCGGGCACCCAGGGCGGGGCGTTGATCGGCGCGTTGCTGGGGGGCTGGATGTCCGACAAGATCGGGCGGCGGTTCATGTTCCTGGCGACCATGATCATGTTCATCGTGCTGGCCCTGGCGCAGGCCTTCGTGACCAGCGTGGCCTGGCTGGTGGTGGTGCGCCTCCTCCTGGGCATCCCGCTCGGGAGCGACATCTCCAACGGCTACACCTACATCATGGAGTCCATGCGCAAGGGCGAGCGCGAGGTGATGGGCAATCGCTGGCAGTTCATGTTCGCCATTGGCGAGGTGGCGACGCTGGCGGTGATCGCGGTGTTCATCGTGGCCGACCTGCAACATGAGCTGATTTGGCGCATCACCCTTGGCCTGGGCGCGGTGCCCGCGCTGGTGATTCTGATCATGCGGCACGACCTGCCGGAGACCGCCGTATGGCTGGTGCGCAATGGCCGCTTCCGCGAGGCCAAGGCCGTGACGATGAAGATGTATGCCGACAATCTAGACATGCTGCCGGATGAGGACGTGGTGGTGCCCAAGCCGCACCCGACCGCCTTCCTGGCCGATCTGCGCAAGGACCCGATACGCTGGCGCGCGACGATCTATGGCTGGATCGCCTGCTTCGCGCAGGGCAGCGAATTCTCGACCTTCGCGTTCTATCTGCCCGTGCTGTTCATCATGGTGGGTGTGTCCTCCCTGCTGGGCACCACACTCGTCACCATGCTGTTATATGTGATCGCGGCCATTGCCGGCTGGGTCGGGCCCATGATCACCCCCAGGATCGGGCACCGGGGGATTGGCATCGCCGGGTTCGGCATCGTGCTGGTGTCGCTGCTGGTGGCGGCCTGGGCGTTGTATACCGGCGCCACCTATATTCTGCCGTTTGCCGCGGCGGCGATGCTGTGGGGGCATTATTGGGATGCCTCCAACTGCATGACGATCCCGACCATGGTGGCCAAGCCGGAATATCGCGGCACGGCGAGCGGCTTCTCCTACATGTTCGTCAAGGCGCCGTCGTTCCTGGCGATCTTCCTGTTCCCGACGCTGTTCGGGGCGATCGGGCAGGCTGGGGCCACGCTGCTCTGCGCCATCTTCCCGCTGATAGGATTGTTGGCGGCGATCTTCATTCTGCCGGAAGTGTATGGCTACGAACACGACTGAAGCGGGTGGGCTGATGGCTTGGTAGGGAAGGCAGGGCGAGGGGGTTCCCCGCCCTGCCTTTTTCATTTGCCGCTCGGTTATGACAGCGGCGTATGGCGCTTCAGGAATGTCACCACGCGGGTTTCCTGCTGGCCCAGATGTTCCGGCCCACGCCAATCCGTCAGCACCTCTACCCCCGGCAGCAGGGCGGCGAGTTCCGTGCTGGTTGCGGCCGGATGGGGAATATCGGTGCCCGGCAGCAGGAATGTGGGCACCGGACAATTCCGGACGAAGGCGCGGTCGACGCAGAACACGAAGTCGTGGTCCCATATGTTGTGGCCGAAGGCGGCGATGGCCGCCTCGTTCAACTCGGGGCGGGCGGCGCGCTGCTCGCGGCTCCATTCCGTATGGCCGTTCGGGAAAAACTCTGGGTGTTTGGGATGCAGACCGATGGGGTTCTGTAAAACCGCGGCAACGACACGTTCCGGCGCCGTTTCTATGGCCTTCAGGCTGAAGCTGCCGCCGATGCAGCCGCCCAGGACGTGGAATTTGTCGAAGCCGAGATGGTCCATCAGCGCGAGATGATCGGCCGCGTAAGTGTGCCAGCCGTGATCGGCCTCGATCGCAGTTCGCGATTGCCCGGCATTGCGTTGGTCCATCGCGATGGCGGTGAAACCGGCCGCCGGAAGGGCCTGGGTCCAATCGACCCATGGCCGGGGTGGACCTTCGGCGGGGGCGGACCACATCTCCATGCGCGAGCGCAGGCCGCCAGGGGCGAACAGCAGGACGGGAAAGCCCCGGCCATGGGTCTGGTAGTGGATTTCGCCGTCCGGGCGGGTCAATACGGGCATCGGTTTCTCCTGCTCACGGTATTCTCGTGGCACAAGCCGGCGCGCTGTCAACCCGGTGACATCCGACGCAAGCGGACTGTGGGATCGCATTGCCAGGCAAGCCGTTCCCGCACCTGACCGGGACGCCGACGGCGATGGAGCGCCGTCGGCCGTGCCGGGTGATTCCGTCTCAAGCCATCATGCTCTAGCTCTTTGTTTTGGCGAGCAATTTTATGGCTCGGTTATTCCACCTAATGCCATATTGCTCTAACCGTCCGCCTCATCCTCGCGAGGCGTCTCCGCCGCCCGTTGTAGGCGGCGAAAGCTGCGGGCGCTGAAGGGGAGCATGCCGACATAGATGAGGCCCGCCGCCGCCAGGGCGCCCCAGGGATCGGCCACTAGCACGGCGGCGAACAGGCCGGTGCCGAGCATCAGCGGCAGCACATATTCAGTTGGCACCTTGAAATTCTTGAAGCTCCAGACCGGCAAGGTCGAGACCAGCAGCACCGCGACGCCGACCAGCACGATCGCGCACAAGGCGGGGGACTGAGCGAAGGCTGCCAACCGCTCCCAGCCCATGGACCGGGCCTCGAGGCCGAGGAACAGGGGGAACAGCGCCAGGCCGGCACCGGCTGGGGCGGGAACACCGGTGAAGAAATTATAGGTGTAGGCAGGGTGCGTGGCCGTATCGAGGGCGGCGTTGAAGCGGGCGAGGCGGAGCGCCATGCAGACGGCGAACATCAGGCAGGGGGTGAAGCCGTAGCCCCGCAGCGATGAGAGCGACCAGAGATAGAGCACGAAGGACGGCGCCACGCCGAAGCAGAGGAAGTCGGCGAGGCTGTCGAATTCGGCGCCGAAGCGCGAGGTTGCCTTCAGCAGCCGGGCCAGCCGGCCATCGAGCCCATCGATGCAGGCGGCGACGGCGATCGCGACGGCGGCGGAGCCGAAGCGGCCCTCCAGCGCCAGGCGCATGGCGGTAAGGCCGGCGCACAGGCCCAGCATCGTCAGGATGTTCGGGATCATCCGGTTGAAGGACGGACCCTTGAAGCGTGGCCGGTGGCGGGGGCGCAGGCGGCGTTGCAGGCGGTGGATCGGCGAAACCTGATGCGGGAGGTTCGTGCTCGGGACGGGGCGGGGGCTCGGAATGTTCATGCGGCGAGGTCCGCGATGACGGTTTCGCCACCGATCATGGTCTGTCCTTCCACCACCAGGGGGCGGACGCCCTCGGGCAGATAGAGGTCGGTGCGGCTGCCGAAGCGGATCATGCCGAAGCGGACGCCGGCCGACAGCGTTTCGCCTTCATGGACATCGCACAGGATGCGCCGGGCAATGAGGCCCGCGATCTGGACCACGGCGATGCTGCGCCCGTCCGTCAGGCGGATCGCGAGGGCGTTGCGTTCATTGTCGGTGCTCGCCTTGTCCAGGCTGGCGTTGACGAACTTGCCGTGGCGATAGGCGATGGCGGTGATGGTGCCGTCCACCGGCATGCGGTTCACGTGCACGTCGAGCACTGACAGGAAAATAGCCACGCGCCAACGCGGCGCATCGCCCAGGTTGAGTTCAAGCGGCGGGGCGACGGCGGCGATGGAGACGACGCGGCCATCCGCGGGGGCGACCACCAGGCCGGGGCGCCCGGGGGTGAAGCGCTCCGGGTCGCGGAAGAAATACAGGCAGAACAGGGTGAAGACGAGCCCGAGCCACGCGAGCCAATGGGCGAAGATGAGGCCAAGCACCAGCGCCACCACGCCGCCCATGATGAACGGACGGCCGCCAGGGTGGGGCGGGGCGAGGACGAGGCGCAGCGAGGCGACGAGGGCCATGGTGATCCAGGAAAAATATCGCGGATTTATGGATGCTTCACCCCAGTGGGGCAAGACTCACGTCCAGGGGTCGCGTCCAGGACCGGCGTTATCGTATCGGAGAAACCGTGACACATGATGGAATTTCGCGAATGAGCGGGGATGCGCCGTTCCGGCGGGGGCCGTTCGCGGTGGATGAGGCGATGCGGCTGTCACCGGCCGAGGCCGCCGACACGCCGGCATTCCGGCTGCGTTGGCGGGATCGCGCGGTGCATGTGCGTATGGCGCAGGCGCCGGACGGCTCGGATAGTGGCGTGCTTGCGCTGCGGACCATCGTTGGGCGGGTTCCGAGCACCGCGGAACGGGCAGTGGGCCGGGAAGGGGCGGCGCGGCGCCGGCGGGCCTTCAGCGTGATGCTCGGCTGGCCAGGGCTGTTGCCGCGCACGTGGTGCGTGCGGCTGCTGTCGGATCACCGCGTGGGGCTGGAGGCGGAGCTGCGCCTGGAACTGCCCGCCAGTGCGGCGACCTTGCTGGGCGCGTTGTCGCTGTTCTTGCTGGAACTGGCGCCCTATCTCGACTTGCTGGACGAAACCGGCATGGGCGCGGCTGGGTTGGCGGCGGACGATGCCGGGGATGCGGGCACGGCGAAGACCTGGCCGGGATAAATCCGCCCGGGATCGCGGATCTGCTCGCGATTGGCCTGATAGATGGTCATGTATTGCATGCCGCGGCCATAGACGCGGCGGGCGATACGCCAGAGATTCTGGCTGGGCTGGACGACCACGTGGCCTTCGGCCATGTCCTGGCCGGAGAGCTCGGCGCGCTGGAACGGCAATTCCAGCCGGGCCGCGACCTTGCCGCCCGCGGCGAGCTGATCCAGCCGCAACTGGTGGTTGCCCCCGGCGATCGGTTTGCCCGGCACAAGGGTCCAATGGCCTTGTGCATCCGCGAGCGCGTCGCCTGCCAGGGCCTGGTCGATATAGACGCGGACGGTTACGCCCGCCGGTGCTGTGCCGGAGAAGCGGATCAGTCCGTGTTCGTCATAATCGACGATGTCCAGGCCGAGCTTGGCCTTGGCGCCGTCCACCGATCCGAGCAGGCGGGGTGCGGCACCGGGCGGGGTCAGAATGGCGATGGCGGTTGGAGGGGTGGCGCGGCCGGTTTGTCCGGTGGGCGGGACCACGAGGAGGACAGGGGCGTCGCCCTTGGTTTGCCGGCCGGAGGATTCGGTCGCCGTGACCGCCAGTTCCTGGCCGCCGGCGGGCAATGGCGCGGTGGGCAGGATCACCCATTGGCCCTGCGCGTTGGCTGTGGCGCGGCCGATCTGCTTGCCATTATCGGTGACGACGATATCCGCGCCGGGGGCGCTGCGCCCGGCGAGCACGGCATCGCCCGACGGCTCGATGCGGACCACGTCGAAGCTGGGTGTGACCGCGGGCGCAGCTGGCGGCGTGGCAGGCGGCGCGCGCGCGAGTTGCTGGCTTGGCGGCGATGCCGCCGGCGCCGCGGTGACAGCGGCGGGCGCTGGGGGCGCATTTGCGGAAGGCGCCGTGACGGAAGGCGGGGGGACGCCAGGCGCGATGGCGGAAGGTGGGGCGGGCAAAGCCGTGCTGTCGTCGCGAGCGTGCAGGCCAAACCACAGAACGACGGCAACCGCTAGCGCGCCGGCCAGGCCCAAGGCGACCGGGCGCAGATGGAGGGAACGATGCGCGGTTGGCAATGGTTCGGACACGGGCTGATTTTACGGCCGCACGGGGCGCGCTGCAATCAGAGTCTCATTTTCTGAGCCCAGGCGTGAGTTTTGGTTGCGCTGTCCCCTTTCAGGGGGCGCTTTCCCGTGGCGTTGGCTATGGCATAAGCACTGGGTTTGAGGACTGGGGTTTGAGCATCGGGCTTGCCGGGCAATGAGCGGAGGCTGAGGGATGGCGTTGCGGAACCGGAAAAGCGAGCTGAAACTGCCGATGCGGGTATGGGATGCGCCGATGCGGCTATTCCATTGGGCGATCGTGGTGCTGATTGTGACCAGCTTCATAGCCATCAAGATGGATCACACGAAGCTGCATCTGCTGTCCGGCTACGCCGTGCTGACGCTGGTGCTGTTTCGTGTGGTCTGGGGGATCATCGGCAGCGAGACGGCGCGGTTTTCCCACTTCCTGCGCAGCCCGATGGCGGCGCTGCGGTATCTTCTGCGGTTTCGCGACAGGGCGCCGGATACGGCGATCGGCCATAACGCGGCCGGCGGCTGGATGACGTTGGTGATGCTGCTCGACATGCTGGTGCAGGTGGGAACGGGGCTGTGCGCCAATGACGACGGCGACATGGCAGGGCCGTTGGCGAAATATGTCGGCAAGGCGCGCAGTGATTTCCTCTCGGCCGTGCATGGCTGGAATTTCTACGTGCTGCTCGGGCTGATCGTCCTGCATGTGTTGGCGGTGACTGCCTATGCGGCGATCAAGCGGCACGACCTGGTGCGGCCGATGGTGACCGGCAAGAAACGCCTGCCGGCCACCGCGCGCGCACCGCGCATGGCCAGCCCGTTACTGGCGCTGCTGGTGCTGGTGGTGATCGCGGCCGGGGTGTGGGTGCTGGCGACGCGGGTATAGAACGCGTCAGGCAGACGCCAGCGCGTCTGCCAGACGCAGGTTCAGCAATTTAGCGATTGCGGTAGCGGCGGTGACAGGTGCCGCAGGCCGCCGCCAAGGTGTGGAACTGCGCGTCGAAACCGGCCTTGTCATCGGCCTGGGCGAGTTTCACCAGCTTGTCGGCCTGGGCCGCGGTATCGGCAGCCAGGGATCGGAAATCGGCGAAATTCTGCCAGATTTCGGGCTTCGCCTTGGTTTTGCCGGCATCGCTGCCCGGCGGGAATACGCTGGGGACCTTGCGCTCCCAATCGGCGATCGCCTGGGCCTGGGCAGCCAGGGGGGCGACGTCGCCGCCCGCATCCGCCACTTTCTTGATCTCGTCGCTATCCTTGCCGGCCTGCTTCATGCCGGCCTGTCGCGCGGCGATCGGGTCCGCGGGCGGGGTTTGGGCCAGCACCGGCAGGACGAGAAGCGGGAGGATGGCGAGGGCCAGGGCCCCCGCGAGGATGTCGCCGGCGGCCCGAGGGCGCTTCCCGCGACGCAGGTGGGTATGTGAGAGGGGGGGCATTGCGGGGAGATGTCCTCCAGGTTGCTGCGGCGTGGCTGGGCGGGCCGGTGCGGATGGGCTATCTCTGAGGGGCTCATCCGTGCCGGGAGGAAAGCATGTCGGACATCAAGGCGGTAGCGGTTTTCTGTGGCTCCAATCCCGGGCACGCCCCGGTGTTCCGCCTGGCCGCGACGGCGCTGGGGGAGGCATTGGCGAAGGCTGGGTTGACCTTGGTCTATGGCGGCGGCCATGTCGGGCTGATGGGAACGGTGGCCGATGCGGCGGTGACGGCCGGGGGCAAGGTGATTGGCGTGATCCCCGAATTCCTGAAGCGGAAGGAGCGCGCCCATGAGGGCATCGCGGACCTGATCGTCACGGACAGCATGCATGCGCGCAAGCGGCTCATGTTCGATCTCGCGGACGCCTTTCTGTCGTTCCCGGGCGGGCTGGGGACGTTGGATGAGACGTTCGAAATCCTGACCTGGCGGCAACTGAAGCTGCACAACAAGCCCATTATTATCTGCGACATCGCCGGCTCGGCCCAGCCTTTGCTGGCGGCAATCGAGGCGGCGATTGCTGCGGGGTTCGCGCGGCCGGAAATACGTGATTTGTACGAGGTGGTGGACAGCGTTCCCGCGGCGATGCGGCGGCTGCGGCAGGTCGCGCCGGCCGGGAGCGGGGCCGCGGAACTGATGTAGAGGCCGCTCTGGCGGCGCTTGCCCTGCGCGGCGTGTCCGGCTATATGCGCCACACGGTCGGAGTGTAGCTCAGTCTGGTTAGAGTACTGTGTTCGGAACGCAGGGGCCGGAGGTTCGAATCCTCTCACTCCGACCAATTAAATCAGACACTTATCTTCAAAAAACTGTGCTCGTGTGTTCATATGAACGCAAGCGGTCAAGGCCTGCAAACACCCTTGGACACAGACACGAAAACTTGCGGCGGGATTTCAACGGTTTAGCGCCTTTGCGACCTCTGACAAGGATGCTGGGTGCACGTGAACTTCGCTGATCATCTCCGGGACCGTGCCCGCCATGCCCGAAACCTGCCAGGCCGGCATCCCTCGTTGCACCATCCAGGTGACCGCTATGTGCCTCAGTATGTGCAGAGTGACGCTCGGCGGACCAGCACGGTTGGCGACATCATGGAAACGCGTCAGCGTCAGGAGAGTCCCGCCAGCCCATTCGACCATGAAGAACGAGGTGGCATTCTCCCTGGCGGCCAGCAACTCGGCGAGCGGGGGTCATCGAGCGCCTCGTCGGGGGATGCTAAGCACACCCTGAACGACGTTGGCCTGTCAAAGGGGTATGATGCGTTCAATACCATGCTCCCAGCGAGGGA
>DASXIW010000006.1:0-27394 GCA_036497785.1 Acetobacteraceae bacterium
CTGGCTGCCGGCAGGCACGCATGACTGGCGGAAATTCGTCATACCGGTGGAAATGGGGCAGGGGCTACGCGATGCCGGGCTGCGGGTTGCGGACGTTACCGGGATGGCGCCGGACCTGCTGACCGGACGCTGGCGGACGACGCGCGATCTGGCGGTGAACTACATGGTGATGGCCGCGTCGTGATGGCGTGCAGGGGCCTGGGCGGCGGCATATTGCCTGCGACGCGGACGATCCCAATCTGAGGCGCAGAAGCGATTTGCGGGAGGAGCAGGGTGCCATGGTGAAGCTGTTTGCCGAGGCCCGGTTCGCGCTGTGCGAGTCCGTGCCGCCTCCCGGAACGATCGAGGATTTGTGGAGCGGGTTGCGGCGCGAGGCGACGCAGATCGGCGAGCGGGACGGGCTGATGCTGGCGCTGGTGACGCGGTTGGTGCTGAACCGCGCCGGCTTCGCGGAGGCACTGGCGCATCGGCTGGCCGGTAAGCTGGAAGATGCCGACCTGCCCGCGCCGGTGCTGACCCGGCTGATGCTGGAAATATACGACCGGAACCCTGCCGTGCTGGAGGCCGCCGTGATGGATTTGCTGGCGGTGCGCGAGCGCGATCCGGCGAGCCCCGATCTGATCCTGGTGTTCTTGAACCTGAAGGGATTTCACGCCGTCCAGGCCTCGCGCGTCGCGCATGTGCTGTGGCGCGATGACCGGCAGCCCTTGGCGCTGGTGATCCAGGCGCGGGCGGCCGAGGTGTTCGGCGTGGATATTCATCCCGCCGCGCGGCTGGGCTGCGGGATCATGATCGACCATGGCACCGGGGTGGTGATCGGCGAGACCGCGGTGGTGGAGGACGATGTGTCGCTGCTGCAGGGGGTGACGCTGGGGGGCACCGGCAAGGAGCGGGGCGACCGGCATCCGAAGATAAGGCGCGGGGTGCTGATTGGGGCCGGGGCCAGCGTGCTGGGCAATATCGAGGTGGGCCATGGCGCCAAGGTGGGGGCGGGCAGCATCGTGCTGGACAATGTAGCGCCGTTCACCACCGTTGTGGGCGTGCCGGCGCGGTCGGTCGGGCCGCGGCTGACCAGCGTGCCGGCCTACACCATGGACCAGACCTTGCCGACGCCGGATTATTCGATCTGATTTAGCTGCGCGTCAGTTGCCTACCGCTTCGCCGGGGTAGGTGCCCCAGAAATCGGTGCGCTTCAGCCAGCCGCGATAATCGGCGACCTGGAGTTCGCACCAGTCTTTGCCCAGTCCGCAGCTGCGGATGCGGCCGACCACGCCGGGTTTCAGCAAAGCGACGGGGCTTGAATCGTCCGAGGGGCCGCTGCGCAGGGTGCGTTCGGTGCCCTTGACGACGAAGCTGCGGCCGGAAACCAGCGTGGCCTGATGGACCCAGCCTTTGACGCCGTCCTGGTCTTCGACCAGCCGCCAGACCTCGAATTCGCGTTCGATCTGCACCGGCAAAGCGCGGCGATGATATTGCCATTCCACCGGGTAGCGCATGCCGGGGCCGCTGCGCAGGTTCACCTCATCGGTGCGGAACGACACCCAGCGCGGCAGAGGCAGGCCGGTGACGGCGCCTTTCGTGGTGTCAGCCGGTGGGGTGGCTTCGGCGGTGGGCGCGGGGGGTGCGGCGGGCTCGGCCGGTTTGGCGGGTGGCTTGGCTTCGGCCGGCTTGGCGGGGGGATGGCGCGGCGGCGGCGGCTTTTGGGCGTGGGTGTTGCGCGGCGACTGAACGACGGGGGTGCGATGGCCCGGTTCGGAATGACCGAGGGCGGATGGCGGATGGCCGGCCTTCGGGGTGAGCACTGGACTGCTCAGCGGGGCGACCTGCTGCACAGACGTGATGGGGGCGGCCTGAGGCGGTCTGGTGGGCCGATTCGGGGTGGTGTGGCTGGTTTTGGGAGGGAGGGTCAGCACGCCGGGTGGCGGCGAATCCTGCGCGATGGCGGGCGCTGCCGCCAGCGTGAAAGCCAGACCCAGGCCAACGATCGCGAGAGCGCCGATGTTCATGACCCATCCGTGCCAAGCCGCGCCGCATCGGGTCAAGCCCTCGCGTTCACAGCGTAACGATCTGGCCCGTTTTCGTCGATTCGAGGAAGGTGGCGACGCCGGCGACCTGCACCTTCTCCGCCAGCGGGGCGGTGGTGAGGCCTGACATGTGCAGGCCGGCTTCGCAGACAATCAGGCGGACCCCCAGCTCCGCCGCAGCGTCGCGCAGCTCCGCCAGGCCGGCGACGCCATGGGCGCGGATGCGGGCGTCGCGGCCGGGGTCGTCCAGGCTGGACCAGTCGGCCAGCAAGGCGCGGCAGCCTTCATTGGTGGCGAACAGCACCACATCGCGGCCGATGGCGGCGGCGCCGCTGGCGAGCACGAAGGCGTAATGCGCCCGCTCATGCGTGCCGGAAATCAGCAATATGCCTAGTGTGTCAGACGGCACAGACGGGCTCGGCCACGCTTTGGTGGGCGGAGAGGTCGTGCAGCGTGGCGTGGGCGCCGCAGGCCGGGCAGGCGGGGTCGCGCTTCAGGCGGATGGTCCGGAAGCGTGTGGCCAGCGCATCCCAGATCAGCAGGCGGCCGGCCAGTGTCTCGCCGATGCCCATGATCTCCTTCAGCACCTCGGTGGCCTGCAGCGTGCCCATCACGCCGGTGACGGCGCCGAGCACGCCGGCTTCGGCGCAGCTTGGCACGAGGCCGTCCGGCGGCGGTTCGGGGTAGAGGCAGCGATAGCAGGGGAATGCCTCGCCCGCATGCGGCTTGTGGACGGAGAGCTGGCCTTCGAAGCGCAACACGGCGGCGGTGACCAAAGTGCGCTTCGCCAACACGCAGGCATCCGCGATCACGAAGCGGGCCGGGAAATTGTCGGTGCCGTCGCAGACGATGTCGTAGCCGGCGATCAGTTCGAGGGCGTTGTCCGGGGAGAGGCGGGCGTGGTGGGTCTCGATGGTGACCGCGGGGTTGATGGCGCGGGCGCGGGCGGCGGCGGCGTCCACCTTGGCGCGGCCAATATCTGGCGTGGTGTGGGCGATCTGGCGTTGGAGATTGGACAGATCGACCGTGTCGTCGTCGATCAGGCCGATGGTGCCGATGCCGGCGGCGGCGAGATAGAGCAGCAGCGGACTGCCCAGGCCACCGGCGCCGACCACCAGCACGCGGGCCTCACGCAGTTTCGCCTGGCCGATGCCGCCCACTTCGGCCAGCAGGATATGGCGGGAATAGCGGCGGATCTCGTCTTCGTCGAAATCGAGGTTCATCGGCAACATATAGGACATCCAGCGCGCGGGACGAAGACGCGGTTTCATGCAAGATTGCCGGCCCGTTGAGGAGTGCGCGCATGAATATATCCGAGTCGGCGCTGGTGGTGTTTTCCGGTGGCCAGGATTCCACGACATGTCTGGCCTGGGCGCTGGACCGGTTCGCCCATGTTGAGACCGTGGGATTCGCCTATGGCCAGCGCCATGCCGTGGAGCTGAGCTGCCGCGCGCCGCTGCGCGAGGCGTTGGCGGGGCTGGGGGAATGGGGCACACGGCTGGGGCGGGATCATCTGGTGGACATCTCCGGCGGGATGTCGGCGGTGGGCGCGACGGCAATGACCTCCGACAGCGAAATCCGCATGACCGAGGAGGGGCTGCCAAGCACCTTCGTGCCCGGGCGCAACCTGCTGTTCCTGACCTATGCCGCCGCGATTGCCTTCCGCCGGGGGCTGCGGCATGTGGTGGCCGGCATGTGCGAGACGGATTTCTCCGGCTACCCGGATTGCCGGGACGACACCATCAAGGCCATGCAGCTCGCGCTAAACCTGGGGATGAACCGGCGCTTCGTGCTGGAAACACCGCTCATGTGGGTGGACAAGGAAGGCACCTGGGATATGGCCGAACGCCTGGGCGGCCACGCGCTGGTGTCGCTGATCGTCGAGCAAACGCATAGCTGCTATCTCGGTGACCGGACGCACCGGCAGGACTGGGGCTATGGCTGCGGCACCTGCCCAGCCTGCGAATTGCGGGCGAACGGATGGCAGCGCTGGCGGGCTCGCCGGGCGTGAGCTGGTCGGTGGGGGCAGGAAGGAAGGTCGGGCTCTGCCCGAACCCGCAAAGGGGCATTAGCCCCTTTGATCCCGTTACTTCGGGTGGGTTGGTTTTCTTTCTTTTGCGCCGCAGGCCATCAAATCCCGCAACACCGGCGATAGGGGCGCGGTTGTCTCGCATTTTGGGCTTCGCCGCCCTCCACATCCAAATCGTGAGATTTCTCTCGGCCGCACGTGGTCATGGGATCAAAGGGGCTACTGCCCCTTTGCGGGTTCGGGCAGAGCCCGACCTTCCTTCACTGTCTTTCTTTCCATGAGGCACGCCGCATGAGCGATTTTCGGTTTTTGCATGCGGCTGACTTGCATCTGGATAGCCCGCTGCGCGGATTGGAGGATGATCCGACCGCGCCGGCGGCCCAGATTCGCAATGCCAGTCGGATTGCGTTGGGGCGGTTGGTGGATCTGGCGTTGGAGGAGGATGTCGCGTTTTTGCTGATTGCGGGTGATGTGTACGACGGGGATTGGCCGGATTATCGCACCGGACATTTCTTCATGCAGCAGGCGGCGCGGCTGACGCGGGCGGGCAAGCATGTGTTTGTCATTCGCGGCAATCATGATGCGCAGAACCGGATGACGCGCACGCTGCGTGCGACCGATGACAGGCTGGTGATTTTCGACTCCGCGCGGGCGCATACGCACCGGCTGGAACGGTTTGGCGTTGCCATTCATGGCCAGAGCTTCGCCGAGCAGGAGGATACGCGGAATCTGGCGAAGGGCTATCCGAAAGCTGAGGCGGGCATGCTGAATATCGGCATGCTGCACAGCTCGGTGGATGGGCGGCCGGGCCATGGCAGCTACGCCCCGTGCACGACGGAGGATTTGCTGGCGCTTGGCTACGACTATGTCGCGCTGGGGCATATCCATAGGCGGGAGGTTTTGTCCGAAGCGCCGTGGATCGTGTTTCCCGGCAATTTGCAGGGGCGGCACGCCAACGAGCCGGGGGCAAAGGGCGCCACGATGGTGACGGTGGCGGGCGGGCGGATCGCGGGGATCGCGCATCGGGTGCTGGATGCGTTTCGCTGGGCGCGGGTCGAGGTGGATGTGGCCGGCGCGGAAAGCGAGGATGCGGCGCTTGCCATGGTGCATGCGGCGCTGGCCGATGCGTTGAGGGATTCCGAAGGGCGCCATCTCGCCGCGCGGGTGACGCTGACCGGCGCGACGGGATTGCATGCGGCGCTAGCGCGCGATCTGGCGGGGTTGCGCGAGCGTGTGGCGCATGAGGCGCATCAGGTGGATCCGGCGCGGTTGTGGGTCGAGGCGGTGCGGCTACGGACGGCGCCGGCGCTGGATCTGGACGGGCTGCGCGGGCGGGGCGATGCGCTGGGCGTGCTGGTGCGGCATATGGAAGCGCTGGTGGCCGATCCGCCGGCCGATTTGCTGGGGGGGTGGTCGGCCGATCTGCTGGCCAAGCTGCCGCCGCAATCGCTGCCGGAGGATCATCCGTTGCGCGAGGCCGAAAGCGCCGACTTGCTCGGGCGGGCGCGCGATTTGTTGCTGGCGGCGCTGGCGGGTGGGTGAGATGCGGCTTTCCGGATTTATTCTCGACAGCTACGGGCCGTTTCGTCATTGCGTGCTGGATTTCGATCCGCAGCCGGGGCGGCTCAATCTGCTGGTGGCGCCGAACGGGCGCGGCAAATCGGTGATACGGCGGGCGCTCGGGGATTTTCTGTTCGATATTCCCGAGCGTACGCCGATGGGTTTTCTGCATGGCATGCAGCAGATGCGCCTGCAGGGGCGTATCGCGGTGGATGGGGCGGAGCGGCTGCTGGTGCGGCGCAAGGGGCGTGGCAACACGCTGGCCGATGGGGCGGATTCGGCGGTGGCGCCGGAGGAGTATCGCCGGCTGATCGGGGCGGCGGATCGCGCGTTGTTCGAGCAGCTATTCGCGCTGGATACCGGGCTGTTGCGCAAGGGCGCTGGCGAGTTGCTGGAGTCCGAGGGGCGGCTAGGGCAGGTGCTGTTCGCCGGGGGCGGCGGGCTGGGGCAGGTGAAGAGCCTGCTGGAGAGCCTGATCGCGCGGCGCGACGATATCGGGCGGGCCGACCGGCGGCAGCGGAGCAAGCCGCTTTGGGCGGCGCTGGACAGCCTGGAACAGGCCGGGCGCGACCTGCGCGATGCGGCGCTGCGGCCGGAGGAATGGCGGGCGCTGGAGAAGCGCGTGGCCGATGCGCAGGAGCAGCTGGACCGGTTGCGCCGCGAGCGGGCGGGCACCGAGGCCGAACTGGACCGGATCAGGCTGGTGCGCGCCGTCCGCCCCTGGCTGGCGGCGCGGCGGGCGGCGCGCATGCTGCTGGAGGGGGCGGCGGACGTGCCCCGGTTGGATGCGGCGTCCGAGAAATCCTGGCGCGATGGGCTGACGGCGCATGCGCAGGCCTTGAGCGCGGCGGAAGCGACGGCGCGGCATCTGGAGGCCCAGGGGGAGGCGCCCGAGGAGGGGCCTCGCGACGATCCGGTGGTGGCAGCCGCCGCCTCCATCGAGGCGTTGGCCGATTTGCGGGGTGTGGCGGCGCAGGCGGCGCGGGATTTGCCGCCGGTGGTGGCGCGACTGGAAGCGTCCGAGGAGGTGATGGCGCGGCTGCGGCATGAATTGGGGTGGGATGCGGCGGTGGTGCTTCCGCCGGCGCCCGCCGTGCGGGGCGCGAAGCAGCGTTTGTCCGCCCGGCCTGCTTTGGCCGAAAAGGCTGTGTTGGCAGCGCGGGAAGAGGCGGAAGCCGGGCGGCGGCTGGCAGCGGTATTGGCCGAGCGGGACGCGCTGCCGGCTCCTGCGGATGTGAGCGTGCTGACCGCCATGGCCGCCGCGCTGCGCGGCCAGGGCGATCCGGGCCGGCGAGTGGAGGCGGCGCGTGACCGGCGGCGCGAGGCGGAGGCGGCGTTGCGTGAGGCGCTGGCCGCGATCCCCGATCGCGTGTTTTCGGCGGGCGATCTGGATGGGACGGTGGCGCCCTCGGCGGCCGCGCTGTCGGCGGCGGAGACCCGGTTGTCCGATGCGTCGGCCGCGCGAAAGGCCGCGCAGGCGGAGCTGGACCGGCTAGACCGCGGCATAAGGTCGGCGCAGGCTGAGCTGGTGGCGATCATGCGGGAGGCGTCGCTGCCCGATCCCGACGCGCTGGCCGCCGCGCGGGCGGAGCGGGACCGGCTTTGGGCCCTGGTGCATCGTGCGGCGTTCGGGCCGGCCGGCGATGCGCCGGTGCTGGCAGAGGCGACGCCGCTGCCAATTGCTTTCGACCGCGCCTTGCATTTTGCCGATTTAGTCGCGGATGCGCTGGTGGCCCATAGCGCCCAGGTGGCGCAATCCGCGACGCTGCGCGAGCGACTTGCGGCGTTGCGCGCGGAGCACGGGATTGCCGCGGGGACGCTGGCGGCAGCGGATGCGGATTTGGAAAAGGCGCAGGCCGGGCTTGCTGAACTGGCGGTGGCGGCGGGTGCTGGCCAAGCTGTGCTGCCGGCGGCGTTGCGGGCGTTTCTCGCGGCGCGGCAAGTGGCGGTCGATCGGCGCGCGGCGCTGGCGCGCGCGGCGGGCGATGAGGCGGAGCTTGCGGAGTCGTTGACCCTATCGGGTTGCCGGTTGGCGGTGGCGCTGGGACGGGGGGCGCCGGCGCTGGCCGATTTGCCCGGGCTGCTGGCCGAGGCGGATCGGGCCATCGAGGCCGCGCGGGATCACCAATCCCGTGCGCGGGAGCTGGGTGAACGCTTGGCCACATTGCAACACGATGCTGCCGCCCGGGCGGCGGAGGCGGACCGTGCGCGTGCGGCGCTGGCGGCGTGGGAAGATGGCTGGCGGGGGGCGGCGCCGGTGCTGTCGCGGCCGGATGGCGAAGCGGCGGAGGCCACGTTGGCGGCGCTCGATCTGATCGAGGCGTTGCGCGCGGCGCAAACCGCCGCCGCCGAGGATCATGCGCGGAGCACGAAGATGCGTGACACCATCGCGGGTTTTGCCGCCGCCGTGGTGTCGCTGGCGCGGCGGCTTGCGCCCGATCTGATGGAAGCGCCGCCGGGCGAGGCGGCGATGGCGCTGGCGGGACGGCTGACCCAGGCCCGTGAGATCGCGGCAAGGGAGGATACGCGGCGCAAGGCGTTGCGGGAGGCGGCGTCGGCGGCGATGGCCGCACGGGAGCAGGCGGAGGTGGCGTCCCGCCATCTGGCGGCTTTGCGCACGGCATTGCGCGCGGCCGATGACGACGAGGCGGAAATCCAGCTGCGGCGTGCGCATGAGGTGGCCTCGGCTGAGGCGAATCTTGCCCATGTCGAGCTGCAACTGCGCCAACTCGGCCGGGGCGAGCCTTTGGCCGAGCTGGAGCGGCTGGCCGAGGAAACCCATGAGAGCGAGGAGGCGTTTGCGCAATTGACCGCGCGCGCTGCCGCGTTGAGCGGCGAGTTGGAAAGCGGAACCGCCGAATGGCGCAGTGCCGGCGAGGCGCGCGATCAGGCGGCGCGTTCGGTAGATGCGCCGGCGGCAGCGGCGCGGCGGGAATCGGCGCGTGCGGCGCTTGCTGTCGCCGCCGAGGAGGCGTTGCTGCTGCATGCCGCCGCCTGCCTGCTGAAGGCGGGGTTGGAGCGGCAGCGCGAGGCCACCGAATCCGGGCTGGTGCGGCGGATCGGCGCGGTGTTCGCCGGCTTGACCTGCGCCGATCATGCCGGCGTGGCGGTGGAGGAGAATGACCGGGCGCCGAAACTGGTGGCGCTGGAGCGCGACGGGGTGGGGCGCAAGCAGATCGAGGAATTATCGGAGGGCACGCGGGACCAGCTTTATCTGGCGCTGCGTATCGTCGCGCTGGAGGAATATGCAGCGGCCGGGCCGGCCCTGCCGTTCATTGCCGATGACGTGTTGCAGACCTTCGACGATGCCCGCACCCGCGCCAACCTGGAGGCGCTGCTCGGGCTGAGCTGGCATGTGCAGGTGATCGCGATGACCCATCACCCGCATGTGGCGGAGATCGCGGCGGGATTGCCCGTGCATGTGATGCGGTTGCCGGATTAAGGGATTGTTACCCCGCCTCGTCGCGCGATGTGCCGACGGCGCGGCGCAAGGCGTTCAGCCGGTCAAGGGAGTCGATGGCGCCGGTCCGGTTGGCCGCCGCCAGGCCCGGCACCAGTGCTTCCAGCGCCACCAGTGTCGCGCCGTGCAAGGCCATGCGTTCGGTTCGGCCGCGCGGCAGGTTCAGCACCACATCCGCCTGTTCGGCCAGGCGGCCAAGCGGGCCGTCGGTGACAAGAACCACTTGCAACCCCAGCCGCCTTGCCTCGCCAAAGACGCACGTGACCTCGCGATAGGCGCGGCCATAGGCCAGCACCAGCAGCGCGTCGTTCGGCCGCAGGCCGAGCAATTGGTCGGCCAGCGCGCTGCCGGTGGTGTCCAGGGTGGTGGTACGCCGGCCGTTGCGGGCCAGCAGCAGGGCCGTATAGCGGATCAGCGCCGCTGACGGGCCGACGCCGAAGACGACGATCCGATCGGCCGGGTGCAGGATGGCAGCCGCGGCCACCATGGCAGCGCGGGACTCCGCGGAGCGCAGCCGGGCCACCGCTTCTTCGTGGGCTTCCAGCACCATGTCGATCGCCTTGTCCGACGTCTCGCCGAGATCGTCGAGCGTGCGGCGCATATCGTGGGCGGGGCTGGACGGCGCTTCGATGGCGGCAAGCAGTGCCTGGCGCAATTCGGCGAGGCCGCTGAAGCCGAGCGCCTGCACCGCGCGGATGACCGTGGCATCGGACGTGCCGGTGCGGGCGGCGAGGTCCGTCGCGGAGGTGGCGAGGACGGCGGCGCGGTTCTGATCGATGAAGGTGATCACGCGGCGGGCGGCGGGAGCCAGTGATGCACCGGCGGACCGGACCCTGTCGCTGAAAACATCGCTCATTTCAGTCGCATGTCCGTCGGTTCCCTTGCCGCGGCTGCGGCGGAGAGTAGGTAATATATGCTACTAACATAAAGTTTAACGGAATATATACTACACCGCCAACGGCGGCCAGACTACATCGTCAGGCAAAGCCGGCCCTGATCGTGAAGGAGATACCGATGAACCTTGTCTGGTCGCATGCGGGACCCACCGTTCTGGCGGCGTTCCTGGCATCGCTGGTGGAATTCGTGGAGGCTCTGACTGTCGTCCTGGCGGTCGGTACCGTCCGTGGCTGGCGTGGTGCGCTCAGCGGTAGCGGCGTCGCCGTTCTCGTGCTGCTGGCCTTGATCGCCATTCTTGGCACGGCGCTGACGCGTATTCCGCTGGATGCCATTCAACTGGTGGTGGGCGCGCTGTTGCTGCTGTTCGGCCTGCGCTGGCTGCGCAAGGCGATCCTGCGGGCGGCGGGCGTGATTCCGCTGCAGGACGAGACCGTGGCCTTCGCCAAGCAGACCGATGCCATGCGCAAGCTGGGCGGGGGCGGCGGCTGGGACCGGGTCGGCTTTGCCGCCGCCTTCCAGATCACCATGCTGGAAGGGACCGAGGTGGTGTTCATCGTCATTGCCACCGGCGCGGGGGGCAGCGGGCTGCTGTGGCCGGCCAGCCTGGGGGCGCTGGCGGCCTTGCTGGTGGTGGTGGTCCTGGGAGTCGCCCTGCATCGCCCGTTGGCCGCCGTGCCCGAGAACACCTTGAAATTCGCCGTGGGCGTGTTGCTGTCCGGCTTTGGCTGTTTCTGGATCGGCGAGGGGATGGGCCTTACGTGGCCGGCCGCGGACTGGTCGACGCTGATCCTCAGCGCCGGCTTCCTGGCCGTGGCGTTGCTGGCCGTGCCGCTGTGCCGTGCCCGTGCGGGCCGCCATCTTTCCCCGCTGCGTGGTTAGGAGGGCGCGATGAGCTGGCTCAAGACCATATCATCCGAGATATTCGGCCTGTTTGTCGATGACGGTAGCTTCGCCCTGGCCATTCTGGTCTGGCTGGCGCTGGTCTGGCTGGTGCTGCCTAGGCTGGCCCTGCCCGCGGCCTGGGGTGGCATCATCCTGTTCGCCGGCCTCGCCCTTATCCTGCTTGAAAGCGCCATGCGTCGCGCCCGGCGCGGATAATTCGCGACTCGGATAATTCCCATTGAGCGATACGGCGCCGGGGTGCCATGCTGAGGGCCTCAACAACTGAAAGGAGGTGATCCAGTGTCTCATTGTATTGCGCCGCAGGATGCCGCGGCAGCCTGGATCTCTGTCTCCCCTGTTCTGGCGGCGGGATAAGGCCAACCGACGGCAGCTCTGCTGCAAGACAATGTGAAGGCCCCGGCTCGCGCCGGGGCCTTCTGCATTTTGGGGCTTGCGAAAGCTTATGGCGCAAGGCCTGGCGCCGGGCTCCAGATGGCGCCGTCGCGAACCATCTCGAACTCATATTCGTACAGCGCCGGGTTGTACAGCGCGTCGATCGCCTCGATCACGCGGTTGCTTGCGTTGCGCACCTGGCGGCGCGCCCATAGCAGTGCGGAGCCAGGGGCGACATTCAGCAGTTTCGCGACCGGGCTGTCGGCGAGCTTGGCGGAGATTGTCTGCTCGGCGCGTGCTGCGGGGACGCCGGCTTCTTCCAGCAATGCGAGCAGCGGGCGGACCTTCAGATCCTCTGCCTGGTAGTGCCGCCCGATATCCTCGGGCACCCAGGCGGTGAGGTGGCTGAAGGGCTGGTTGTGGGCGAGGCGGATGCGGACGGATTTCTGCACCAGCGTGGCCGGTGCCACTTCGAGCTGTGCGGCGATATCTGGTGGGGCGGCGACATAGCCGAATTCCAGCAGGCGGACATCGGTGCGCAGGCCCATGGCGAGCAGGTTTTCCAGCAGCCCGCGCAAATTCTCGCGTCGCTTTTCCGGGGCTGGGCGCTGGGTGAAGGTGCCGGCGCCGCGGCGGCGGGTGATCAGGTCTTCCGATTCCAGCCGTTCCAGCGCCCGGCGGATGGTGATGCGCGACACGCCATGTGCGGCGGCCAGTTCATGCTCGCCGGGCATGGCCTGGGTGCTGGGCCAGGCGCCTTCCAGGATCTGCTGGCGGAGCAGCAGATAGACGCGGTGGTAAAGCGGGAGCGGGTCGGTGGTCAGTGTGTCGGCCATCCGGTCATTTCCTATCCAGGCATGGCCCAAGGGCGGTGGAGGCGGTCCTGGTCCTGCCAGGCGGCGATATCATCACTGTATTCCAGTGTCAGTCCGATATCGTCCAGTCCTTCCAACAGACAGCGCTTGCGGAAGGCATCGACCGCGAAACTGACGGTGGTGCCGTCGGCCAGGATCAGCGTTTGTGCCGGCAGATCGATGGTGATGGTGGGGTCTTGCGGCAGGTGGCGCAGCCGGGCCATGTCGGCTTCCGGCCGCGTTATCGTCAGCAGGCCGTTTTTCCCGGCATTGCTGGCGAAGATGTCGCCGAAGCTGGGCGCGATGACGCAGCGGAAGCCGGCATCCACCAGCGCGTACACGGCGCCTTCGCGCGAGGAGCCGCAGCCGAAATTCTCGCCCGCCAGCAGCACGGTGCAGCGATCGGCGCCGGGGGCGTTCAGCGGAAATGCGGGCTCGTTGGCGCGCAGGTCGTGAAACAGGAAATTCTGGTAGCCGGCGCTGCGGGGCTTGCGCAGGAAGCGGGCGGGGATGATCTGGTCGGTATCGATATTGGCGCGGTCGATCGTCAGCACCGTGCCGGTTTCGGTCTGGAACGGAGTCATGCGAGGGTCCTGACATCGGTGATGTGCCCGCGCAAAGCGGCGGCGGCGGCCATGGCGGGGGACATCAGATGGGTGCGCGCGCCGGGCCCCTGGCGGCCCGGGAAGTTTCGGTTGGAGGTGGAGGCGCAGCGCTCGCCGGGTGCTACCAGATCGCCATTCATGCCGACGCACATGGAGCAGCCGGCTTCGCCCCAGGCCAGCCCGGCATCAGTGAAAACGCGGTCCAGCCCTTCGGCTTCGGCGGCGCGTTTGACGGCGGCGGAGCCCGCCACCACCAGGCCGGGCACGCTGGCGCGCCGACCACGCAGCACGGCGGCGGCGGCGCGCAGATCGGCGAGGCGGCCATTGGTGCAGCTGCCGATGAACACGCGCTCCACGCGCAGCCCGTCCAGCGCAGTGCCGGGACGCAACCCCATATAGGCGAGCTGTTCGGCCATGCCGCGCCGGCGCTCCGCATCGCTCTCGCGGTCGGGGTCGGGCACGCGGGCGGCGACGGAGATGGCGGTTTCCGGACTGGTGCCCCAGGTCACGGTTGGGGGGATGTCGGCGGCATCGAGGCTTATGCTGCGATCGAACATTGCGTCTTCGTCGCTGGGCAATTCGCGCCACGCCGCCACCGCCGCGTCGAAGTCGCGCGGCGCGCGCGGGCGGCCGGCGAGGAACTGGAAGGTGGTGTCGTCCGGCGCCACCATGCCGGCGCGGCCGCCGGCCTCGATGGACATGTTGCAGATGGTCATCCGGCCTTCCATGCTCAGCGCGCCGATAGCGCTGCCGGCGTATTCGATTGCGTGGCCGACCGCGCCGGCGGCGCCGATGCGCCCGATGATCGTCAGGATGACGTCCTTGGCGGTGATTTCAGGCGGCAGGATGCCGTTTATGGCGATGCGCATGGTCTTCGGCCGGCGCTGCCATAGCGACTGTGTGGCCAGCACATGCGATACCTCGGAGGCGCCGATGCCGAAGGCCAGCGCCCCGAAGGCGCCATGGGTCGAGGTGTGGCTGTCGCCGCATACCATGGTGAGGCCCGGCAAGGTCAGCCCCTGTTCGGGCCCGACCACATGCACGATGCCCTGGCGCGGATCGTCCATGCCGATCAGTTCGATGCCGTGCCGTTGGGCGTTGCGGCCCAGCGTGGCGATGATGCCCGAAACCTCGGGATCGGCGATCGGGATGTCGCGCGCATGGCTCGGCACGTAGTGGTCGGCCACCGCCAGGGTCAGATCCGGCCGGGCCAAAGGGCGGCCGGCGTGATCGAGCATGCCGAAGCCGTGGAAGCTGCCCTCATGCACGAAATGGCGGTCGATCCACAGCAGCGTGGTCCCGTCCGGACGGGTGACGATGGCGTGGCTGTCCCACAGTTTTTCGAGCAGCGTCCTGGGTTTTTGCATGGCGCATCCTCCGGTTTCGCGCCCCCGTTTGACAATGGCGGGGAGAGTATGTCCTAACTGTATGACAACTTAGCGGGCCTTGCCAATGCAACTTTTCGATCTCCGCGCCCGGTTGCGCCAGGACGCGGCATTGCTCTGCCCTGGCGTGTACGACGCGTTCTCGGCCGCCCTGGCGGAACAGGCCGGGTTCGAGGCACTTTACCTCTCAGGCGCGAGCATCGCCTATACGTTGCTCGGCGCGCCGGATATCGGCCTGGTGTCGGCGACCGAGGTGGCGGAGGTGATGGGGCGCATTCGCGAGCGCGTGAGTCTGCCGGTGATCGTCGATGCCGATACCGGCTTCGGCAATGCGCTGAACGCGCAGCGAACGGTGCGCGTGCTGGAGCGCGCGGGCGCCTCGGCGATCCAGCTGGAGGACCAGACATTTCCCAAGCGCTGTGGCCATTTGCAGGATAAGACGCTGATCGGCACGGCGGAAATGGTCGGCAAGCTGCGCGCGGCGCTGGATGCGCGCGAGACGGCACTCATCGTGGCGCGGACGGATGCGGTGGCGGTGGAAGGCTTCGACCGCGCCATGGAGCGGGCGGAAGCCTATGCCGAGACTGGGGTGGATGTCCTGTTCATCGAGGCGCCGGAAAGCCTGGAACAGATGCGCGCCATCACCGCGCGGTTCGGCGGGCGGCTGCCGCTGCTGGCCAACATGGTGGAAGGCGGGCGCACGCCGATCGCCTCGGCCGCCGAACTCACCCAGATCGGTTTCCGCATCGCTATCTTTCCCGGCGGCACGGTTCGTGCCCTGGCCAAGACGCTGCAATCCTATTTCGCCTCGCTGCACGCGCACGGCACCACCGCGCCGTTTCGCGACCGGATGTTCGATTTCAAGGGGCTGAACGGCTTGCTGGGCACGCAGGACATATTGCGCGCTGGACGCGCCTACGATCCGGCCGCCCAAGACGCCTGAGCCGCCCGCCGCAACCACGGAAAACAGATCACGACATGGATGCCGTCACGCTCGCGGTTCTGAAGGGCCGCCTGGAACAGATCGCGGACGAAATGGACGCGACGCTGTTTCGCGCCGCCTTCAATCCGACCATCGCCGAGGCGCATGATGCCTGCCACGGGCTGTACGACGCCGCCACCGGGGCGACGCTGGTGCAGGGCAAGTCCGGCCTGCCGATTTTCGTGGGCGTCATGGCGTTCGCGACCAAGGCGGTGATCGACAAATTCCCCGATGCCGTGGCGGGCGACGTGTTCATCTTCAACGACCCGTATCTCGGTGGCACCCATCTGTCCGATCTGCGGCTGATCGCGCCTTATTTCCGGGACGGGAAGCTGTTCTGCTGGCTGGCCAGCGTGGGGCATTGGCACGACGTGGGCGGCGCGGTGCCGGGCAATTACAACCCGGCCGCCACCGAGTATTTCCAGGAAGGCGTGCTGATCCCGCCGGTGCGGCTGTTCGCCGCGGACAGGATGAACCAGGACATATTGGACATCATCCTCGCCGCTTCCCGCCTGCCGGATGTGGCCTATGGCGATTTGCAGGCGCATCTGTCGGCGCTGGATCTGGGTGTGGCGCGGATGGAGGCGCTGCTGGACGAATATGGCGCGGAGGCGGTGGCCGAGGGGCTGGCCGAATTGCGCGCGCGTGCGGCGGCACAGATCCGCGCGCGGATCGCCGCCCTGCCGGACGGCACTTGGTCGCAGGAGGATTTCCTCGACAATGACGGGCGTGTGGATGCGCCGCTGCGCATCGCGGTCGACATCACAAAGCAAGGCGAAACGCTGACGCTGGATTTCTCGCGTTCTGACAAGGCCTGCGCCGGGCCTGTGAATATCAGTCGGGCCACCACCGTCGCCAGCGTGTATGTGGCGCTGAAGCATCTGTTCCCGGAGGTGCCGGCCAACTCCGGCGTGCTCGATCCGATCACCATCGTCATTCCGGACGAATCGCTGCTGGATGCAAAGCGGCCGCGGCCGACCGGTGGTTATACGGAGACGATCCTGCGCATCATCGACGTGCTGTTCTGCGCTTTCGCGCGCATCCGGCCCGAGGCCGCCTATGGCAACGCCTATGGCACGATCAACGCGCTGTCGCTGGCCGGGCATCGCGCGGATGGGCGGCGCTGGGTGTTGTTCAGCTTCTTCGGCGGCGGCCATGGCGGCAATTGGGAAGGCGACGGGCTGTCGCACGGCAACCCGCCCATCGCGACAGCCATCATTCCGCCGGTGGAGGTGATGGAGGCGGCCTATCCCGTGATGTACACGCAATGGGCGCTGCGCTCGGGCTCCGGCGGCGCGGGCCGGCATCGCGGCGGCATGGGCGCCGTGTACGAAATCGAATTGCTCGAGGAAAACGCCGAGGCTTTCGTGTTTGCCGAGCGCGCCCGCTTTGCCCCGAAAGGCGTGCTGGGTGGCGGCGATGGCGCGCGCAACGTGGTCGCCTATCAGCAGGATGCGGGCTGGGAGATTCCTGCGCTCGGCTCCAAAATGGTTGGCGTGAAGCTGCGGCGTGGCCAGCGCATACGCCTGGAAAGCCCTGGGGGCGGTGGCTGGGGCGATCCGGATCGGCGGGACGCCGAGGCCGCGGCGCGCGATCTGCGGCTGGGGTATGTGAAATGAGCGCCCCTCGGAGCGTCGTCGGCGTCGATGTCGGCGGCACCTATACGGATCTGTTCCTGTTCGATGAATCCACGGGTGCGGCGCGCGTCGGAAAAGTGCCGAGCATGCGGGGCCAGGAGGCGGTGGGGTTTGCCGGCGGTATCGCCGGGCTGGCTCCGCTGGCCGATATTTCCGCCATCGTGCATGGCACGACCGTGGGCACCAATGCGCTGTTGGAGCGCAAGGGTGCGCGCGCCGGGCTGATTACTACGGCGGGCTTCCGCGACGTGCTGGAAATGCGCCGCCGCGACCGTCGCCAGACCTGGGGGCTGACCGGCAATTTTTCGCCCGTAATTGAACGCGACATGCGCCGCGAGGTGGCGGAACGCACGCTGGCGGACGGTACGATTCACACCCCGGTCGATCTGGACGCGGTGCGCGCCGAAGCCCGCGCGCTGCTGGCGGCGGGTGCGCAGGCGCTGTGCGTCATATTCCTGCACAGCTACGCCAACCCCGCCAATGAGCGCGCCGCGCTGGCCGCCGTGCGGGAAATCTGGCCGAACCCGCATGTCGCCATCAGCAGCGATATCCTGCCCGAGATCCGCGAATTCGAGCGCACTAGCACGACCAGCCTGAATGCCGTGCTGCAGCCTGTGGTCGGCGGTTACCTGAACGCGCTGGATACGAAGCTGCGCCAGGACGGGTTTGGCGGCGAGTTTCTGATCGTGCAGTCCAATGGCGGGGTGATGTCCGTCGAGACCGCGCAATCGCTGCCGGTTCGCACCGCTTTGTCCGGCCCGGCCGCCGGCGTGATCGCGGCGGCGCATATCGCCGTCGAGGCCGGCTATCCCGATGTGATCACCGGCGACGTCGGTGGCACGAGCTTCGACGTCTCGCTGATCGCCGCAGGGCAGCCGGCGCTGGCCGCACAGACGACGCTGGATTTCGGCCTGGTGGTGCGCACGCCGATGATCGAAATCACCACCATCGGCGCCGGGGGCGGCTCCATTGCCCATGTGGATGCATCCGGCTTGCTGCAGGTGGGGCCGGAGAGTGCCGGGTCCGTCCCCGGACCGGTGTGCTATGGCGCGGGTGGCGACAGGCCGACGCTGACCGATGCCAATGTGGTGCTCGGTCGCATCAACGCGGAACGCCCGATCGGCGGCACGCTGGCGCGGCTGCACGCGGAGGGCGCGGCGCGCGCCATCGAGGCGCATATCGGCCGCAAGCTCGGCCTGGGCGTGATGGAGGCGGCGGAGGCGATCCTGCGTGTCGCCAATGCCCGCATGGCCGGCGCCCTGCGGCTGGTGTCGATCGAGCGCGGCTTCGATCCGAAGCGGTTCACCCTGATGCCCTTCGGCGGCGGCGGCGCGCTGCATGCGGGCGCGCTGATCCGCGATGTGGGCCTGCCCCGCGCGCTGGTGCCGCGCTTCCCTGGCGTCACCTCTGCATTGGGCTGCGTCATTGCCGACATGCGCCACGACCGGGTGCGCACGCTGAACCGGCTGCTGTCGGAGATCGAGCCGGCCGCCCTGCGCGCCGAAATGGACGAAGCCGCCGGATCGCTGGCCGCGCTGCTCGACCGCGCGGGCGTGGCCTTCACCGGTCGCAGCACGGTGCATGAGCTGGATATGAGCTATGTGGGCCAGACCCACACCGTGGCGGTGCGTCTGGATCTGGGTGCCGATGGCGGTGGCGCTGTGACGCATGAGAGCATCATGGCGGCATTCGAGGGCGCTTATCGCGGCGCCTATGGGCGGGTGTTGGGCGGGGTGCCGGTGCGGGTGCTGAACCTGCGCAGCGCGGTTATCGGCCATCGCCCAAAGATCGATCTTTTGTCCCTTGCCCCCGCCGCCGATGCCTCGCTGGAGGCGGCCCGACGCGACAGTCGGCGTATATGGCTGGGCGGGTGGCACGAGGCCGCCGTGTTCGACCGGCTGGCGCTGCCCGTGGGCACGGTGATCGGGGGACCGGCGCTGCTGGAACAGCCTGACACCACCATCCTGATCGAGCCCGGCCATCAGGGCCGGGTCGACCGCTTCGGCAACCTCATCATCGGGACCGTGGCATGAGCGATCACGCGCATTGCGCGCTGTTGCTATGCGATCTGCAGAACGACTTCATCCATCCCGATGGCGCCTATGGCCGCGCCGGGCTTGGCCGGCCCGCCATCGCCGCATTGCCGGCGCGGCTGAAGCCTTTGGCGGCGCGGATGCGGGCGGCCGGCGGCTGGATCGTCTCCACCCATTTCACGTTGGTGCCGGGCAAGGGCGGCGAGCCGTTCATCTCCCCGCATCTGCGCGAGGCCCGGCCCTTTCTGCGCAAGGGCGATTTCGCGCCTGGCAGCTGGGGGCACGCGCTGGTGGAGGATCTGGCGCCGGCCGATCTGGCGGTGGAGAAGGTGGCGTTCTCGGCCTTCTATATGAGTCGGCTGGAGTGGGTGCTGGCCCACGCCGGTATTCGCCGGCTGCTGGTGGCGGGCATCGTGACCAATGGCGGGGTAGCCAGCACGGCACGGGACGCGCATGTGCGGGATTTCGACGTGACCATAGTTGAAGATGGCTGCGCGGCCTTCGATGAGGTGGTTCATCGCACCGCCATCGACGCGCTGCGGCCGGTGGCGCGGGTTCTGACGGTGGCGGAAGCGCTGGCGGGGGTGGGCTGAGAGAAAAAAGGAAGGCTGGGCTCCGCCCAGACCCGCAAAGGGGCAGAGGCCCCTTTGACCCCATGACTCTCTTGGCTCGGGCTGCTGCCTTGGGGTGAAATACACCAAGCTCGAAGCGAAGCCTCAAACCCTTAGCGATCGCATCGGCTTTTACGCATGTTGCAGGACTTAAATGCCTGCGGCGCAAGCGAAGGAAGATGATCCAGCCGAGAGAGCAAGGGATCAAAGGGGCTTCTGCCCCTTTGCGGGTCTGGGCGGGGCCCAGCCTTTCTTGAGGACCAACGTTGCCACCCCATCCGCCGCAACGATGTGGATTGTTCGCCCGGCCCATGCCGAAAGATCCTGATCCGGGCAGAGGACGATCGGGCAGGCGGTGCCGTAGAGGTGTTGCGCCACCATGGCGCCTACGGTGAGGATGGGGTCGGCCACGCTGAGCAGGATTGCCGCCGGCCCGGTGCGCAGCCGGAGTGATTCGGCCAGCACGGAACTGGATGAACTCGATCCGCGTCCGCGGCGCATGGCCAGGATGCGGCCGGTGAGGCTGTGGCCACAGGCGGGATTGGTGTGATCGGTGATACGACCGGTGGCTGCGTCCACGCCGCCCCAGAAGCTCAGCTCCTGGGCGAGGAACAACACTTCGCCCTCGGCGGTGCCATCGGTGAGCGCGCGCATTAGCGCCATGAGCGGTGGCGCACGACATGACCGGCGGTGGCCGAGGCGATGCAGTCCTGTAGTGCGCCGAAGGCGACGTCGACGCCGAGATTGCTCGGCGCGTAATGCGCCCATTTGCCCGAGTTGGTCATCACCGCGCCATCCGACTGGCCGAGTATGGCGGTGATGTAGGTGCAGGTATCGACGACGGGGATGATTCCCGCTGCCTCCGCCACCGCCATCCGGCCGTCTGTGGCGAGGCGCTGCCAGGTTTCGCGGCCGGTGTTGACATAGATGGGCACGGCCGGTGCGGGCCGGTGGCGCAGCAGCGCCAGGAGCCGGTTCCATTCCTGTTCGGAGAAATGTGGCGTGCCGAGGCACACCGCCGAAATCGCCGTGCCTTCCGGGACGGTGGACAGGCCGGCGAGGGAAGCTGCGACGTCGTCTGGGTGGATCGCGATGGTTCGCACGGGCGGGCGTCCGCCCAGGGCGGTCGCGAGATCGGGTGCTTCCGGCGTCAGGCCGACGGCGTGGAACAGCGCCACCGATCCGGCCGAGGCGGCGACGGCGCCGAGCGCCTTGATCTGGTCTTCGGAGTCCGGCGGCGGCAGCCCTTCGATCACCGGCACGGCGTCGCCGCTGGTGCTGCCGATGATATGCCCGATGGCGACATACAGCGCATCGGAGGCGGGCAGCGACGGCGGGAAGCCGGAGAGGCGGAACAGCACGGTGCCGTGCCGGTTTTCGTCCAGGTGCAGGCCCCATGCCGGCGCGCGGCCGGTGATGGCGCAGCACAAATCGATGAAGTCGCCATAGCGGTTGGTGCGGGCGCCGATCACCGAATTGGCGAAGATGATGGCGTTGGACTCGCCCCAGGCGATTTGCTGGCCGAAGGCCGGGCGGGCGGCGGTCTGGTAGGGCGCGCAGGTGAAGGAGGGGGCGCAGCCCAGTGCGAGATGGGCTTCCATCAGCCGCCGCCCGTCCGCGCGCAGCGCCGGTGGCGCGCGCACCAGTTCGGGGTGGATGAGGTCCATCGAGCCGACATTGAGCGTGGTCGGCACGCGCACCTGGCCGCCGCCGGCCGCGAGCCGATCAACGAAATCCAGGCTGACCTGGCCATGGTGCAGGCAGCCATCGATATGCGCCTGGGTGATGTCGAGCAGCCCCGGCGCGCCGACGGAGGCCGCGAAGCCGGACAGCACCGTCATGGCGAAGGCGGCGGCCTCGCCTTGAGCGCCGCCCAGCATGGCCCGATCGGTCTCGGAAAGGCGGATCATCTTGTGGGGCACCGCCCCGGCGGCCATGATGCGCGGATCGGATCCAATTCATGCATGATGGCGATGGTGATGCAGGCGCGGCGCGAAGTCGAGGTGGTTTGATGGAGATCGTTGTCGTGGGCGCCGGGGTGGTGGGTCTGAGCTGTGCGTTCAGCCTCGCCGGTGATGGACATGCGCTGATGGTGTTGGATCGCGACCCGCCCGGCGACAAGGCCTCGTTCGGCAATGCCGGCGGGATTGGGGTGACGGAGTTGGTGCCCGCGTCGGGGCCGGGGGTGATCTGGCAGATTCCGGGCTGGTTGATCGATCCGCTGGGGCCGCTGGCGTTGCGGCTGCTCCATGCGCCATACATGCTGCCATGGCTGTGCCGTTTCCTGCGCGCCGGGCGGCCGGATCGGGTGGCGCCGATCGCGGCACAACTGGCGGCGCTGAATGCCCGTGTTTACGACGATCTGGTTCCGTTGCTGCGCGCCGTCGGGCTGGAGGGTGCGCTGCAGCGATGTGGCGCGCTGACGGTGTATGAGACTGAGCAGGGATTTGCGCGCGATGCCGCCGCCTGGGCGCTACGCCGCGCCCATGGCATTGCCTGCGAGGCGATGGATGGCGACGCGGCGCGGGCGATGGAGCCGGCGCTGGGGCCGCGCGTGGTGCGTGGCGTGTTCACGCCGGATTGGGCGCAGCTTGCCGACCCGAAGGCGCTGGTGGACCGGCTGCGCGCGCATCTCGCCGGGCGTGGCGTGCGGATCGTGCAAGGCGATGCGGCGGCGATCGAGCCCGGCGCGCGCCCGGCGATCCGGCTGCGCGATGGCGGGCGGCAGGCGGCGGATGCGGTGGTGGTGGCGGCCGGCGCCTGGTCGGCGCGGCTGGCGCGGACGCTGGGCGACCGGGCGCTGCTGGAAAGCGAGCGCGGCTATAATTTCACCGTACCCAATCCCGGCATTTCCCTGGGGCGGGAGGTGATTTTCGCCGAGCGGCAATTCGTGGCGAGTCCGTTGGCGCCCGGCCTGCGCATCGGCGGTGCCGCGGAGTTCGCGGGGCTGGAGGCGCCGGCCAATTATGCGCGGGCCAAGGCGCTGGTGACGCTCGCGCATCGCTATTTGCCGGGGCTCGACAGCAGCGTGGGCACGAGCTGGATGGGCCAGCGCCCGACCACGCCGGACAGCCTGCCGGTGATCGGCCGTTCGCCGCGCGCCGGTGGTGTGTTCTACGCTTTCGGCCATGGCCATCTCGGACTGACCCAGAGTGCGACCACGGGCCGGCTGATAGCCGATCTGGTCGGCGGGAGGTCGCCGCCCATCGCCATTGCCGGTCTCGGCATAGAGCGTTTCGGCTGAGCTTGCATGGCACGGCAAAGCGCCTCGGCCGTCGTCGCGCAACTGCTTCGCGAGCGTATCCTGACCGGCGCCTATCCGGACGGCATGGCGCTGCGGCAGGAAGCGCTGTCGCAGGAGCTGGGCGTGAGCCGGGTGCCGGTGCGCGAGGCGCTGCGGGAGCTGGGCGCCGAGGGGCTGGTGGCCAATGTCGCCTATAAGGGCGCGGTGGTCGCGGGGGTGGGGCTGGGCGAATTGCGCGAGCGCGTGGAGTATCGCGCGGTGCTGGAGACCTGGCTGCTGAATGCGGCCATCCCGTTCCTGGAGGATGCGGATCTGGACGCGGCGGAGGCGATCATCCGCGAAATGGAAAGCTGTACGCTGGAGGAATGGAGTGCGCTGAACTGGCGGTTCCACGCGGCGCTGTATCGCCGTGCCGGCAAGCCCTTCGTGCTGGATGCGCTGCGCCAGCTGCATGAGCGGATCGAGCGCTATTTGCGGGTGCATCTGCAGATCACCCATGGCCGGCCGAAAGCGCATGCGGATCACCGGCAGATCCTGGCACTGTGCCGCGCCAAGGATGTGCAGCGCGCGACGGCGGCGCTCAACGCGCATATTCTGAATGTCAGCGATACGCTGGTGGCGAGCGTGCAGGCCGCCCGCGACCATGCGCCCTCGCTGCCGCGCCGGCGCTGTGGGGCTTCTGCCCGATCTGGCGGCGCTGATGTGCCGAGCGCCGTCCCTTTGCCTGAAAATCATGCGGAGGGCGGTGGGGCTGGCCAAGATTCCGTTCCAGGAGGCCTGGACTCGGCGAAGCAGGCGCGTTCTTAATTGGATCCAATTCGGATGCGCCCGGTGCATCCATGAGCAAGGAGCCTGTTCGATGTCGCCATGGTCCGGCGTGTTTCCCGCGGTCACCACCAAGCTGCGCCAGGATGGGGCGATCGACCTGCCAGCCACGCAGGCCAGCATCGACCGGCTGATCGCCAATGGTGTGGCAGGCGTGATCGTGCTGCCCATGCTGGGCGAGAACGCGTGCATGAGCACGGCCGAGCAGGAATCGGTGGTGCGTGCGGCGAGGGAGGTGGTGGCGGGCCGCGTGGTGCTGCTCTCCGGCCTTGCCGAGATTTCCAGCGCGGACGCCGCCGCCGCCGCCCGGCGCTATGCCGCCTGTGGCGCGGAAGGGCTGATGGCCTTCCCGAGCCTCGGCTACAAGACCGATCCGCGCGAAACGGTGGCCTGGTACAAGGGCCTTGCCGCCGCCAGCGACCTGCCGATCATGATCTACAACAATCCCATCGCCTATGGCGTGGACGTGACCCCCGCGATACTGGGCGAACTGGCGGACACCAAGCAGATCGTCGCCATTAAGGAGGAGACTGGCGATATCCGCCGTGTCACTGACATCGTCAACGCCATGGGCGAGCGCTATGGCGTGTTCTGCGGCGTGGATGATTTGCTGCTGGAAAGCATGGCGCTGGGCGCGGTGGGCTGGGTTTCCGGCATGACCAATGCATGGCCCGCCGAATGCGTGGAAATTTTCACGCTGTGCGCGGCCGGGCGCTTCGCCGATGCGCGCGGGCTGTACCGGTTGATGACGCCCGCTTTCCATCTGGATACCGATGTGAAGCTGGTGCAGTACATCAAGCTTGCCGAACATCTGGTGTATGGCGCGCCGGAATGGTGCCGTGCGCCCCGGCTGCCGTTGGAGGGCGCCGAGCGGACCCGCGTTGTGGGCGTGATCGAGAGCACGATCGCGGCGTTGGAGCGGCGCCGGCGCCAGGCCGCCTGACGCGCCGGATACCACGGCCCGCATGACGCCAGCTCTGTCCGTCTCCGGCCTGACCCGCTCCTTCTTCGGGCTGGCGGCCTTGCGGGGTGTGGCGTTCAACGTGCCGGCGGGCAGCATCACCGGATTGATCGGGCCGAACGGGGCGGGCAAAACCACGCTGCTGAACGTCGTCTCCGGCCTGCTGCGTCCCGATGCGGGTTCGGTTTGCTTCGAGGGGCGGGAGATTGGCGGCCTGCCGCCGCACCGTCTCGTGGCCGGCGGTCTGGCGCGCAGCTTTCAGCTCGCGCGGGGTTTTCCCAAATTGTCGGTGTTCCAGCATTTGATGCTGTATGGCCCGCGCCAGCCCGGCGAGTGTCTGCACGGCGCGCTGATGTGGGGCGGGGCGGCGCGGCGGCGGGAAGCGGAACTGGCCGAGCGCGCCTGGAAGATCGCGCGGCGGCTGAGGCTCGATCATGTCATCGACAATCCGGTCACCGCTTTGTCCGGCGGGCAGAAGAAGCTGGTGGAAATCGGCCGGGCGCTGATGGCCGAGCCGCGCATGATTCTGCTGGACGAGCCAATGGCCGGCGTGAACCCGTCGCTGGGGGCCGAGATCACCGAGCATCTGCGCGCGCTCAACGCCGATGGCATCACGCTGTCCCTGGTCGAGCACGACATGGATCTGATCCGGCGCCTGTGCGACCGGGTCGTGGTAATGGCGGGGGGCCAGACGCTGACCACCGGCAGCTTCGCGGAGATCGTCGCCGATCCGCGCGTGCAGGAAGCCTATCTCGGGCGGCGGCGATGAGCGCGCTGCACGCCGATCGCCTCGTCGCCGGCTATGGCGCCGCCGAGCAGATCCTGAAGGGCGCGTCGGTGCGCGTGGAGCCGGGCGAGATCGTCAGCATCATCGGCCCGAACGGCGCGGGCAAGTCGACTTTGTTGAAGGCGCTGGCCGGTTTGTTGCGCACGGCTTCCGGCCGCATCACCCTGGGTGGCCGGGATGTCACCGCCGCCAATGCGATGGGTCGCGCCCGCGCCGGGATTTCGTTCGTGCCGCAGGAGCGCAACGTGTTCGGGCGGTTGAGCGTGGCCGAGAATCTGGCGATCAGCGGCTTCCTCGATCCGGCCGCCACGTCGGCGCGGGTGGAGGAGATGTTCGCCCGCTATCCCATGCTGGCGGAAAAGCGGCGTGCGGCCGCCCGCACTCTGTCGGGCGGGCAGCGGCAGATCCTGGCCATGGCGATGGGGCTGATGGCCAATCCCTTGCTGATCTCGGTGCCTTCGCCGGCTGGATGGTGACTACGCATCTGGGCTGGGGCGCTGTGGGCGCGGTGGCGACGGCGTTCATCGTGGGCGGGCTGGTCGGTGTGATTTGCGAAGAAGCGGGGTTGCGGCGGCTATATCCCGCAGGCGCGCTGACGGTCGCCATCGCTTCCATCGCGCTCAATCTCGTGCTCGAGAATGTGGTGCGCTTTTGCTTCGGCAATGATCTGCGTGGCTTCGATCTACCGATCACGCCCGATCTGGTATTGGGCGGCATTTTTGTCGGCACGCAGCAATTGCAGAATCTGTGGCTGGCCATCGCCGTGGGCGAGATCGGGGAGCCTTGCGGCGTTCCTCGACTTCGATCCTTCGCCTCTGTGGTGCATCGGGCCGCGCGCTGGTCACGCTCGACAACCGGTGCCGTAAGCCAACTCTTGATCACCGACAGGAGCGTGGTGATGTTCGCCTTTCTGATGTTCACCCGCTTTGGCCGCGCGATGCGGGCGGTTGCCGAGAATGCCGATCTTGCCCGGCTGAAGGGCATCGATCCGCGCCGCATCGCCATGATCGCCGTGCTGCTCGGCGCCGGATTGTCCGGGGCGGGTGGTGTGCTGCTCGGGCTCGATACCTCCATCGATCCGCTCACCGGCTATCGTGTCCTGCTCTCGGTGTTCGCCGCCGCCGTGCTGGGTGGGCTCGGCTCGATCCCCGGCGCGGTGTTTGGTGCGCTGGCACTGGGGCTGGCCGAGGAGCTTTCCTTGCTGGTGATTCCGTCCACCTATCGCAGCGCGGTCGGCTTCTTCGCCATATTGTTGATGCTGACGTTCCGGCCGCGCGGCCTGCTTGGCGAAAGGTCGGTCTGATGCTGTCCTATGTGCTGTTCACGCTGACCATTGGCGGTATCTACGCGTTGCTGGCGCTGGCGCTGGCGCTGAATCTGGCCTGGGGCAGCACCGGCCTCGTCAATCTCGGCCTCGCTGGCTTCTTCGGTATCGGCGCCTATGCCAGCGCCATCGTGACCATGGATGGCGCGCCAGTCATTGTCGGCCTTGCCGCCGCCATCGCCTGCGGGGCGCTGGCCGGGATCGTCATCACCGCCGTCACGCTGCGGCTGCGCGATGATTATCTTGCCATTGTGACACTGGGCTTTGCCGAAGTGGTGCGCCTTGTCGCCCTGAACGAACGCTGGCTGACACGCGGCGCGGACGGCATTTCCGGCATCGCCGCGCCGTTCAAGGACCAGCTCGGGCCGGACGGGTTCAACGACACCTATTTCGTGTTTGTCAGCGTGGTGGTGCTGCTGATCTGGCTGTTCCTGCGTCGCATCGATCTCGGGCCGTTCGGCCGCGCGCTGAAGCCGGTGCGTGAGGACCAGGAGTTGGCGGGTTTCGCCGGCAAGCCGGTGCGGCGCTTCAAGATCCAGGCCTTCGCGCTGTCTTCGGCCATTGCCGGGCTGGCTGGCGCGCTGTACGGCCATTACCAATCCTATATCTCGCCGGATCATTTCGATCCGCTGATCACGATCTACATCTTCCTTGCCGTCACCGCCGGCGGTCTTGGCCGGCCACTTGGCGCGGTGGCCGGCGCCTATGCCGTGGTGATCTTTCTCGAAGTCACGCGCTTCATCGCCGCCGCGGTGCCCGGCATCGCGCCCGTTCAGGTGGCGGCCTTGCGCGAGATGCTGGTGGGACTAGCCTTGCCGCTGGTGCTGCAACTCCGCCCCAACGGCCTGCTGCCGGACCGCAATCCGGCCGCCCCGCGATCGTCTTGAACCGCATCATTTTC
>DASXIW010000007.1:0-21143 GCA_036497785.1 Acetobacteraceae bacterium
AATCGCATCGAGCACCGCTTGTTCGCCTTCATCACCCAGAACTGGCGTGGCAAGCCCTTGCTGACCCATCAGGTCATCGTCCAACTGATCGCCAGCACCACAACCCAAACCGGCCTTACCGTCCAGTGTCGGCTCGACCAAGACGCCTACGACAAAGGCATCAAGGTCTACAACGCCGAGATGGCCAGGCTGAACATTACGCCGCCAACTTCCATGGTGAGTGGAACTACACCATCGCACCGCGAAAACCAGATGATTGACGCGGTTGTTCTGGCTTAGGCCCTAGGTGGCCCCGATGCTGAGGCGCGCCACCGTCAGCTTGCTTTGACGTTCCAGAACAGCCCGTAGGGCGAGCGCACGAACCCGCTGAGATTGGTGCGATGCGCCATCGGGTTGAACCACTCGCCCAACGGGATGTAGGGCAGGCTCGCGAATGCCTCGGTCTGAATGTCGCGAGCGATCTGCTTCTGTTTGCCCGCATCGGCCGTGTCGAACCATTGGTTGCGCAGGGCCTCCAGCGTCGGGTCGCTCGGCCAGCCGGTGGAGGCGTTCGCGCCATTGGCGCGCAGCGGATAGGAACTGCCGGGCGTGGACATGGACAATCCGGCCCAGGTCACGCAGTAGCAGCTCCAGCCACCCTGCTCGACGGAGTCCCGCTTTGCCAGCCGCGCCAGCATCGTGCCCCAATCCGTGGTCTGGTAGTCCACATTCAGGCCGATGCGTTTCAGCTGGTCCTGCATCACCTGGCTCATGGCGCTGATGGCCGGAAGGTCGGACGGGGCGAGCATGACGATCCGTTCGCCCTTGTAGCCGGACGCCGCCACCAGCGCCTTGGCGCGGGCAAGGTCGCGCGGGCCGGTCAGCACACTCATCCCGGCATCGTTGGCCATTGGACTGGCGGCGGTAAAGAAGCCCACGCCGGTCTTGCCGAGATCGGCCTGGTCGCCCACGACCGCGGCCACCACATCCTGCTGGTTCATCGCCGGCAGCAGCGCCTGGCGCAGCCTCGGGTTGTCGAAGGGCGGCTGCAACTGGTTGAAGCGCAGTATGGCGAGCGCCCCGAACGGGTCGGTCGTTTCCACCTTCACATCGCGGTTGCGCCGCAGCGCAGGCAGCAGGTCGATCAACGGCTGTTCAAGCCAGTCCACTTCGCCGGTCTGCAAGGCAGCGACGGCGGTGTCGGGATCGGGCTGGGTGATCCAGTGCACCCGGTCGAAATTCGCGATCTTGGCGCCGGCGAATAATTCCGGCACGCCGGCGGCGGGCGCGAATTTGTCGAAACGCTCGTAATTTGCCTGTGCGCCGGCCTGCCATTCCTTGGCGATGAAACGGTACGGGCCGCTTCCAACCACTTCCTTGATCTGTGTGCTTGCCGGAGTTTTGGCGATGCGCTCGGGCATGATGAAAGGGTAGCGGGAGCCGATGGCGAACAGCATCTGCGGGAAGGGCTTCTTCAGACGGATCTGGAAGCTATTGTCGTCCAGCGCCTTCATCTCGTTGCTGACGGCGGCGATTGACTGGCCGAACGGATCCTTTTGCTGCCAGCGTGCCAGCGAGGCGACGCAGTCAGTTGCGCGCACCGGCTCGCCGTCATGGAAGAACAGCCCGTCGCGCAGATGGAAGGTCCAGCTCAGCCCCTCATCGGAGACCTCCTCGCCGGCAATCATCTGGCGGCGCGGTGTCAGTGACAGGTCGATGCCGTACAGTGTGTCCCAGACCATATAGCCATGGGTGATGACAACAGTCGCCGCACTCCACAGCGGATCGAGCGAGGAAAGGTCGGCCGACGGGACATAGCGCAGCAGCTTGCCCGGACCGGTCTGGGCGATGGCGGGGCGGGCAAGGCTGCCAGTAGCGGCAACACCGAGAGCGGCGGCTCCGGCGGAAAGCAGGGTTCTGCGTCGCATGAAACTCTCCTGGTCGCGAAACCGTCACAGTGCCGGAGCGACCGCCCGGACGACAAGCCGGTTTACGCGGCTAGCGCTGGCTTCGCAGCCGCGGGTCCAGCAGGTCTTGGGCGGCATCTCCCAGCAAGTTGAAACCGAGTGCGGCCAACAGGATGGCGGCGCCGGAAAACGCCGCCGGCCACGGGGAAAGTGCCAGGAAATTGCGGCTTTCCGCCAACATCCGCCCTAGCGACGCGGTGGGCGGCTGCGTGCCCAGACCAAGGAACGACAGCGACGCCTCCACCAATATGGCTGTCGATAGCGACAAGCTGGTCTGGACCAGAATGATCGGGGAGAGGTTCGGCAGCAAATGGCGCCAGATGATCCGCCGGTCGCGGGCGCCGATCGCGCGGGCAGCGGTCACGTATTCGCTGTCCTTCAACAGCAAGGCGGGCGCGCGCAGCGTCCGGGCGAAGATCGGGGTGTACACGATCGCGATCGCGATGGCGGTGCTGGCAGCGCCCGGACCCAGAACCGCGATAACGCCGATCGCCAGCAGAATGACGGGGAAGGCGAACAGCACGTCCATCAAACGCATCGCGACCTTGTCCGCCCAGCCGCCGCGCCAGGCCGCCAGCACGCCAACACTGCCGCCCACCGCGAGCGCCGCGAAAACCGACAGCGTGGAAATCGCAAACAGCGTGCGGTAGCCGAACAATACCCGCGACAGCGTGTCGCGGCCGAAATTATCCGTGCCAAGCAAATGCGCCGCAGTGGGGGCGGCGAAACGGGCGAGGATATTCTGCACATTCGGGTCGAACGGTGCGGCCCTGGGCGCCAGCAAAGCCGCCAGCGCCTGTGCTGCCACCAGTGCCACACCTGTCCAGAGCAGGGGATGGCGTGGCATCACGAGGTCCGGGCGCGAGGGTCGGCCACGAGGTACAGCAGGTCGATCAGGAAATTCACCAGCACGAACGTCACCGTCGCCAGCAGAATGGCGGCCTGAATGAGGGGATAGTTGCGTTCGGCGATGGCGCCCACCATCAGCCGGCCCAGACCGGGCAGGGCGAAGACCTGCTCGACCACCACGGACCCGCCGAACAGATAGCCCGCGGCGATGCCCAGGCTGGTGAGGAACGGAAAGCAGGCATTGCGCAGGGCGTGGATGAACACCACGCGCCATTCCGTCACCCCCTTGGCCCGCGCGGTGCGGGTATAGTCCTGACTGAGAGCATCCAGCATGGCGGCACGGACCACGCGCGACAGCGACGCCAGCACCGGGAGCGCGATTGCGACGGTGGGCAAAATCATGCGTTGCAGATTGGCTGCGGGATTCTGCGCGAAAGGCACCCACCCCACCACCTGCATGCGCGGCATGATGGCGCCGGCCCCATAGAGCAGCATTGCGCCGAGCCAGAAGGACGGCATTGTGACACCGATCACCGACAAGACCCGCGCGGCAATATCCGCGACCGAGCTGCGCAGCGTGGCCATAAGACAGCCCAAAGGAACAGCGATCAGCACGGCCAGCGTCAGCCCCAGAACGGACAGCTCGACGGTGACGCCCACCCGCCCGGCGATTTCGTGCAGCACAGGCTGCCCGGTCCAGGCGCTGGTGCCGAAATCCCCCTGCAGCGCGGCGCCGATCCAAAGGAGATATTGATGCAGGAGCGATTGATCGAGGCCCAGCCGATGGCGCAACGCGGCGACATGTTCTGGTGACGTATCGGATGCGCCCAACATGATCTGTGCGGCATCGCCCGGTACCAGATGGATCATCATGAAGGTCAGCAGGGAAACGCCGAACAGGACGAACAGCAATTCTCCGGCGCGGATCAGCAGCGCCTTGATCATTTCGCCAGCGTGGTCGCTCGCAATGCGCGCAACGACCGGGTCGCCATGGGCACGAAGCCTTGCACATTATCGCGCACGGCAGCGAACAGCGCGCCATAGGCCAGATGCACGACCGGTCCGGTGCAGGCCAGAATGCGCTGCACGTCGTCGTAGATCTTCTTGCGTACCGCCGGATCGGTTGCCGCGCGGGCCTCGATCAGTTGCTTGTCCAGGGCCGGATAGGAATATTTGAACACGTTGGTGGCGCCGCCGGTCTGAAAGGTGCGGCCGAAATAATCGTCTGGATCGGGACCGCCGCTGTTCAGCGAGACGAACCCATCGAAATTGCTTGCCCGCCAATCCGCGATGAAGCGTCCCTGTTCCTGTACGTTCAGCGACACGTCGAAGCCGGCCTGGTTCAACTGCGCCTGCACCACCTGCGCGACATCGACCACCTGCTGCACCGAGCCCAGCACATTCAGGGTAATCTTGAGCTTGCCCGTGATACCCGCTGCGGCGAGCTTCTTCTGTGCGCCTGCAGGATCCGGTTTGTAGCAGGGAAAATCGCCGGTCGGCAGCGCCCATTGCGTCAGCGCCGGAGAAAGCGGGCCGCCCGGCACGCCACGGCCAAAGTAAACCGCCTCGACCAGCTGGGCACGATCAATCGCCATGTTGATGGCCTCCCGCACCTCGGGTTTGTCGAAGGGCGGCCGAGATGTGTTCAGCCCGATCAGGCTGTAGGCAAGGTCCTGCGTCTCAAGCAGCTTCACGTCGGGCTGCCCCCCCAGCGCCACCGCCGATGTCGCGTCCAGCACCGGCAGAAGCTGATAGGTACCGCTGGAGATCCCGGCCTCGCGCGCGGTCGATTCCGGTACGATGTCGAAAGTCAGCCCTTCCAGGGCGGGCAATCCCTTATCCCAATAATCCGGGTTCCGCTCCAGCGCGATATCGGTGTCGGGCACCCATTCCTTGAACCGGAACGGACCGGTGCCGACCGGCTTGCTGCCCAGATCGGCGATGGCTTCCGGCGCGACGATGGCGATGCTGGCAAGCTGGGCGAGGAACGGTGCCGACGGGGCGGCGAGGGTAATGGAAACGCCATCGGCGCCGGCGGCCGACACATCCTTCACCCCGGCCAGGCGCGAGGCGAAAGGCGAGCCGGTCTTGGGATCGCGCACCCGGGCGAGGTTGGCGATGATGTCCTGTGGCGTGACCTCGCGCCCATTATGGAACACGGCGCCGTTGCGCAAATGGAACGTATATACAAGCCCGTCCGCCGAAACCGTCCAGCGATCGGACAAAGCCGGGACGACCCGCAGGTCCTGGTCGATCGCGGTCAGCCCCTCGTAAATGTTACTGTCGATCAGCGCGGTCGAGAATGCGGTGGCGAGCTGGGGATCGAGGCCGTTGGGCGACTGGTCGGTGGCGATCTCCAGGGTCTGTCCCCAGGCCGAAAGCGGCAGCAATAGCGCGCAGGCGGCAAGGGCGGGCAGCCGTTGGGGCATTGTCACCATTCATCTCCCGTAACATCCGCGCCGAGGCTGGGGTGCTGCTTCAGGCCTGTCAATCCTGGGCTGGCAATCCGGCGAAATCGGGGCATGACAGCTGGCGAAAGAGGTATACGCCTTCGCGAGATACTTGACGCGCCAGCCCGCGCCGCACTACCGATCACACACTGCATCAAGCAACCGGGCGGGCATTTGCCGCGCGTACAAAAAACGAGGAAACGGCCATGATTGATCCGAAAGATCCAGTCAGCGATACGTCGGCGGCCGGCGGCGTCGCGCGCCGCGCCATGTTTGGCGGCGCGGCGCTGGGTACGGCGCTGCTCGCCATGGGCGCTGCCGCCACCCGCGCGCAGGCCGCCGGGATCCCCAGCCACCCCAGATGGCGCCTGGTCTTCGTCAACCACGTCACCACCAACCCGTTCTTCGTGCCGACCCAGTACGGCATCCAGGACGCCTGCGCCATGATGGGCTGCGACTATCAATGGACCGGATCGGCCACCAGCAATGCCGGCGAGATGGTCAACGCCATGAACGCCGCCATCGCCGCCAAGGCGGACGCCATCGCCGTGCCCATCGTGGATCCTGCCGCCTTCACCCGCCCGATCGCACGCGCGATGGATGCCGGAATTCCCGTCTTCTCCTATAACGCGGACGCCAATGCCGGGCGCCTAGCCTATATCGGCCAGGACCTTTACGCCGCTGGCGTCAAGATGGGCGAGCGGATCGTGAGCATGGTGGATAGCGGCAAGGTGGCGCTGTTCATTTCCACCCCCGGCCAGTTGAACATTCAGCCGCGCATCGACGGCGCGCAGGACGCCATCAAGAAATCCGGCAAAAAGATCGACATCGACGTGATCGCCACCGGCGCCACGGTCGATGAGGAACTCTCCAAGGTGAAGGCCTATTATATCGGCCATCAGGACGTGAAGGGCATGTTCGCCGTGGATGGCGGCAGCACGCAGGGCGTGTCCGAAGTGATCCGGGAGAGCAAGCTGGCCGAAAAAGGCATCCGTGGCGGCGGCTTCGATCTGCTGCCCCGCACGCTGACAAATATTCATGAAGGCCACCTGGATTTCACCATCGACCAGCAACCCTATCTGCAGGGCTTCTACACCGTGATGGAAATGGTGACATTCCTGGCATCCGGCGGTCTCGTCGGACCGGCGGACGTGAACACCGGCCTGAAATTCGTCACCAAGGACAATGTCGGCCCCTATCTGTCCACTGAGACACGCTACGAAGGCAAGACCGACAAAGCGGCAATCGTGCCGCGCAGCGGCGCCATCAAGGCGTGAGCGCTGCCAACGAGAATGGGGCCGTCCGGCCGTCCCCGTTCGCGGGGCGGCTTCTTGGCGCGTTCCTGCGCTGGCGAGAGGCCAGCATCATCGTCGTCGCCATGCTGCTGACGCTCTATTTCCAGGCAGCCAACGACAACTTCCTCACCGAGGCCAACCTCCAGACCCTGTCTCAGTTCATCGCGGCCTCCGCGATCATTGCCTGCGGCGAGATCATGCTGCTGATCTGCGGCGAGATCGACCTGTCCGCCGGTCATGTCTTCGCCCTGGCGCCCTTCATCATGCATTTTGCCAACCAGGCCGGGTTACCCATCTTCCTGGCGCTGCTGGCGGCACTGCTGGGCTCGGCGCTGGTCGGCTTGGTCAACGGTCTCATCACGGTGAAGCTGAGCGTGCCGTCCTTCGTCACCACGCTGGGCACATTGTACCTGCTTAACGGCTTTACGCTCACCATTTCGCATGGCTCGCCGGTCGAGACCGGCGGCAGCGAAGCCTTCGCCAACGTCATGGGCGCATCGGGCTACGCCGAAATCATCTGGGCCTTCGTCATCGTCGCCATCATGCATTTCGTGCTGCGCCAAACACGCTGGGGTCTGCACACCATTGCCGCCGGCGGCAATCTGATCGGCGCCGCGGAAGCCGGCATCAACGTGGCGCGGATCAAGATCGGCAACTTCATCCTCACCAGCGTTCTGGCCGGCTTCACCGGCATCATCGAAGCGTTCCGCATCAGCTCCACCGATCCGCTCGCCGGCGGCACGGCCATCATGTTCCTCGCTGTCGCCGCCGGCGTGATCGGTGGCACGCCCCTGGCCGGCGGCTCCGGCACGGTGCTGGGCGGTCTGATCGGCGCGATCGTGCTGGGCGTGCTGCGCGACGGCTTCACGCTGCAGGGCATCAACGCCTTCACCTTCGACATGATCATCGGCGCGTTCATTTTGATCGCGATGATCTCCAACATCCATGTCGGCCGGCTGCAACGACGGGGAGGGCGGTGATGAGCGATCCGTCATCGCAAGGCGAGGCGTTGCGGGCCGAAGCCATCACCAAGCGCTTCGGCACGGTCACCGCATTGGATGGCGTGTCCATGCGTCTGGCGCCGGGAGAGATCCTCGGCATACTCGGCGATAACGGCGCCGGCAAGTCGACATTGATGAAGATCCTCACCGGCTATCAGCCGCCCACCACCGGCCGCCTGTTCGTGGCGGGCGAGGAGGTGGCGCTGCGCTCGGTGGACCATGCCCGCGCGCTCGGCATCGAATGCGTCTATCAGGATCTGGCGCTGGTGAACGGGCTGAGCGTCTACCACAACATGTTTCTCAACCGCGAGAAGCGCCGCGCCTTTCCGCCCTTCATGCTGGACAATCCCGCGATGCGCCGCCGCGCCCAGGAGATACTGGACGATATCGGCGTGAACATCCCCTCCGTCGATCTGGAAGTGGAACGCCTGTCCGGCGGCCAGCGCCAGGCGGTGGCGGTGGCGCGCGCCGTTGGCTCGAATGCCCGGATATTGCTGCTGGACGAACCGCTGGCCGCAATGGGCGCGCGGGAATCCGCCCTGATCATCGACCTCATTCTGCGGCTGAAGGCGAAGGGCGATCTGTCGATCGTCATGATCATGCACAACTATGCCCAGACGCTGGACATTGCTGACCGCATCATGCTGATGCAGCATGGCACCGTGACCTATGAACGCGCTTCCGGCGAGACGTCGGTGACGGAGTTGCTGGAAATCATACGCCGCGAATATCGGGCCCGTCGCGCCGCCTAAATCTATATCTCCCGGGAACTTCAAAAACATGCAGCCTGACGACGCGATCTATCCGAGCCTGCGCGATCGCGCGGTGCTCATCACTGGCGGCGCGACCGGCATCGGCGCCTGTCTCGTCACCCATTTCGCGGCCCAGGGCGCGCGTGTCGCGTTTGTCGACATTCAGGACGAAGCTGCCCACGCGCTATGCGACCAGCTTGCGGCTGAAGGGCGCACCAGGCCGCTCTTCCTGCACTGCGATCTGCGAGACATCACCGCATTGCAATCAGCCATTGCCGATATCGCCGACAAGATCGGGCCAATCTCGGTGCTGGTCAACAATGCGGCGCATGACCAGCGCCATCGCTGGCAGGATGTCACCGTCGAGTACTGGGAAGAGCGGCTGCAGGTAAACCTCCGTCACCAGTTCTTCGCGATCCAGGCCGTGGCGCCGATGATGCAGCGTGCCGGCGGGGGATCGATCATCAATTTCGGCTCGATCAGCTGGCATCTCGGCCAGGGCGGCATGCCGGCCTACACCACGGCGAAAGCCGCCATCGAGGGGCTGACGCGCAGCTTCGCCCGCGACCTCGGCGAAGATCATATCCGTGTCAACGCCGTCATTCCCGGTTGGATCATGACCGAGCGCCAGCGTACCTTGTGGATGTCGCCGGAAGCCGAGGCGGCGACGTTGAACGCGCAATGCCTCAAGCGGCTGCTGCTCCCCGAGGACGTGGCCCGGCTGGTGCTGTGGCTGGCGGCCGAAGACAGCCGCATGTGCACCAATCAGACCTGGACGGTGGATGGTGGCCGGATTTGATGCCGCCCGCCGGAGCTAGGATCCCGTCAGCGCCGCTCTGACTTCGGCCAGCACCGGCGCCCATTCCAGCAGCGTTCTTTGCCGGAAGATCCGCATCGTCGGATACCACGGGCTGTCTGCCCGATCGCGCAGCCAGCGAAAATCCGCGCTGGACTGCACCAGCACCCAGACCGGAACGCCCATCGCGCCGGCAAGATGGGCCACGGACGTATCGACGCTGATCACCAGATCCAGGCACGCGATCAACGCCGCCGTTTCCGCGAAATCCGTCAACCGGTCGCGATGCACGCCAATGCCCGCCATGCCCTCAAGCAGAGCCCCATCCTCGGACGAAATCTCCGTCTGCAGAATATGCAGATCGCAATTTGCGCCTTCCAATGCGGCAAGGAACGCCGCAAGCGGGATGGAGCGTAGCGCGTCTTCCGGATGTTCCGCGCTGCCGGACCAAGCGACGCCGATGCGACGCCGCCTCTGCATGCCCAGACGCTCCGCCCATGCCGCGACAAGCGCCGCATCCGCTTGCAGATAGGGTATTTCCGCTGGGATGGTCGCCAACTCCGTGCCGAAGGCCAACGGCAGGCTCATCAGCGGGCAGTGCAGTTCATGCGGCGGCAGTGCGTCGGTCTGCGCGATCACCGCATCGCCCAGACCCGCGAACAGCCGCACCAGCGAGGGCTGCACGGACAGCACGACCCGCGCACCGCGCGCGCGCAACCGTTTCGCATAGCGCACAAACTGGATCGTGTCGCCCAGCCCCTGTTCGGCATAGAGCAGGATCGTCCTGCCGGAAACCTCGGCTGCCCCGTCCCAGTGCAGATCGGCTAACGCCGGTACATCCGCGCGAAATTGCGGCATGCGCCACCGCGCCTCGTAGACGGCCCAGCCCCGGCGAAAATTGCCCATGCTGAGCAGCGCCAGCGCCTCGCCCAACTGCGCCTGCACCTGATCGGGATCGAGTTCCACGGCACGGCGAAACCACGCAACCGCCTCCGCCGGATGCCCCAGGGCCAGCTTCGCGCCGCCAAGATTATTGCACGCCTCCGCATAATCCGGCCGCGCCGCGAGAGCCGCCTGGAAATACGGAATCGCCTCTGCCGGCCGATGCAGAGCCAGCAGCGCCGAACCGATATTGTTCCGTGTTCCGAAATACTCTGGCCGCAATGCAAGCGCGCGGCGATAGAACGGAATGGCCTCGGCATATCTCTGCTGGCTGCGCATCGCGTTGCCAAGATTGTTCAGCGCCCCGGCATGATCTGGCCGCCGCGCCAATGCGTCGTGGTAGCACGCCTCCGCCTCGACCGGCTCGCCACTGCCGAGCAGCGCGTTGCCCAGATGGTAGTGCAATTCGCCTTCTTCCGGCCGCAGCGCCACGGCCGCACGGAACTGCGCCACGGCCTCCGCGAAACGTCCGCTCCGGCTCAGCGCGTTTCCATATCCGTCGCGCGCATCGACATATCCGGGGTCGAGTTCCACGGCCCGCGCGAAATGCCCGATCGCCTCCTCACGCGCGCCAGTCGTCCAAAGTGCGCTGCCGAGCGTGACGTGAACGACAGGATCGTCTGGCCGGAGCGCCAGGCTCTGATAGCAGCGCGCGATGATGTCTTCGGGACGATCCGGTGCCGGCATATCGGCGCCCCCGCCTCCCGCCGCCCGGCCTGTCCGGTTGCGTTACGTCATGGTCTCATATCGTTCCTTGTTCCGGAAGAATAATCGCCAAGATATTGACCGAGCACCGCAACCCGCATCCTATTGTGGCAAACCGGACAAGCAGGGGGGAAGACCAAATGCCAACATACGATCTGGCCGGCAAGGCAGCGCTGGTAACCGGGGCGGCGTCCGGCATTGGCCTGGCTACCGCCACCATCCTCGCCAGCAATGGCGCCACCGTTGCGGTAAACTTCCTGCCAGACGACCCGCGCGGCCCGGAAGCCGTGGCCAGTCTGCGGCAACAGGGCTTCTCCGTCATTCCCGCCCCCGGCCATGTCGGCGAGGCCGAGTCCGGCGTCGCCATGGTCGATACGGCCATCGCCGCGTTGGGACGGCTCGATCTTCTGGTGAACAATGCCGGCACCCCCGGCGTGCGCAAAGTCATCGAGCCGGCGCAACTCGATCTCATCACCGACGAATTATGGCAGACCCTGCTGCAGACCAACCTGCTCGGCGTGTTCCGTTGCAGCAAGGCCGCGGCGCCCGCGCTCACGGCGTCGCGCGGCGCCATCGTCTCGGTCGCTTCCATCGCCGGGCTGAATACCGCCGGCAGTTCGCTCGCCTATGGCGCAACCAAGGCCGGCGTGGTCAACCTCACCAAAAGCCTCGCACGCGCGCTCGCGCCACAGGTGCGCGTCAACGCGGTCGCCCCTGGTTCGGTCGACAGCACCTGGCAGATCGAATGGGGCGAGGCGCGGCGCCGCCAGTCCATCGAGCGTGCCGCGCTGAAACGGCTCTGCACGCCCGAGGACATCGCCGAGGTCATCGTTTTTCTCGGCTTCAGCGCCGCCATGGTCACGGGTCAGACCGTGGTGGTGGATGGCGGCATCACCCTCTAGCTTAATCCATCCGGCACACGGTCAGTTCGCGCCCGTCCAGCAGCGGCTTGGCACCAGCGGCGACGCTCGGCATGCGGGCGCCGTTGCGATGCGTGTCGAACGCGGCCTGGTCGTTGTAGATCTCGACCAGCATGATCCGGCTTTCATCCGGCGCGCCATCATCGGTCAGCGGCTGCACCACGTCGAACGCCATGCAACCCGGCTCCTCCGCCAGGGTGGCCTTGGCATGGGCGCGGATATGCGCGTCGAACGCCGCCCAGCTTCCGGGCTTGATATGAATATTCACGATGATGCAACTGCGTGCCACAAGGCGCTCCCTGAAACCGTTGCGACGCGACAGTACAACAATCCTCCGCCGCGCGAAGCGATTACGCCTTTGCGCCGTAGCGCTGCACCGTTGCGCCCGCCGCGACATGCGGCAAGGTGGCGCCATGCGCGCGCCGATAAGCATCGGCGAAGGCGCTGCGCTCCAACGCCTCACATGCATCCAGATACCGTAGCAGGCTGCGTTCGGCGCGCTCCGAACTCGCGTGTTTGCGCCGGAAAATCTTCCACAGCACCAGGGCGTTCACCGTCCAGGGGTCATAGGCGTGCTCATGCAGCCGCCGGCGCACCGCCGGCGGCAGGGCCTCCAGCGCGGCCCAGTCATCGCCATGCAGCCGCCGCCACATCGTCCCGCGCGGGCTCACATCGTTGATGTTCACGCAGCGCCCCGCCAAGCCGGAAAGGGATCGGGCAGCTTGCCCCAGGCCTTCGGGCCGCCTTGCATTTCCGCATCGGTCAACAGACAGCCATCCAGCTCACGGCGCAGCGCCGCCTCATCCATGTCCACGCCGATGAACACCACCTCCTGCCGCCGGTCGCCATAGGGGTCCTCCCACAGCGCGCCGATGGAGCGGCGCCATTGCGCATCGGTCGGCCAGCGCGCCTCAGGCACGGCAGCGAACCAGAACCCGGCGGCCTCATGGCGGCCGATCGCGCCGGCAAGCTGCCAGCTCCCCGCCCACGGCATACGCGTGGCCAGCCAGAAAAAGCCCTTGGCCCGGATCACCCCGCGCAGTTCGCCTTCGATGAAGCGCTTCCAGCGTGCGGGATGCAGCGGCCGGCGGGCGCGCCAGACGAAATTGGTGATGCCGAATTCCTCGCTCTCCGGCAGATGCTCGCCCTGCAACGCCCGCGACCAACCGGCGGCCTGCTGGGCGCGCGCCATGTCGAACAGCCCGGTGCCGAGCACCTCTGACAGCGGCAGCGCGCCATGGCTGGCAGTGACGATGCGCGCCTGCGGATTGAACGTCGCTAATATGCCGGCAAGCCGCGCGAGTTCGTCCGGGCTGACCAGATCGCTCTTGTTCACCACAATCACGTCAGCGAATTCCACCTGCTCCACCAGCAGGTCGGCCAACATGCGTCCATCTTCTTCGCCGGCCGTCTCGCCGCGATCGGCCAGCCGATCGGCCGAACCGTAATCGCGCAGGAATGCCTGCGCATCCACAACCGTCACCATCGTGTCTAACCGGGCCACGTCCGCGATGCAGAATCCCTCCTCGGTACGGAAATCGAACGTCGCAGCCACCGGCATGGGTTCGCTGATCCCGGTGCTTTCGATCAGCAGATGGTCGAAACGCCCTTCCGCCGCCAATCGCGCCACTTCCTGCATCAGATCCTCGCGCAGCGTGCAGCAGATGCAGCCATTGGACATCTCCACCAGCTTCTCCTCGGTGCGCGACAAGCCGCCCTCGCGCGCCACCAGCGCGGCATCGATGTTCACCTCGCTCATATCATTGACGATGACGGCCACGCGCTTGCCCTCGCGATTGGCCAGCACATGGTTCAGCAAGGTAGTCTTGCCGGCGCCAAGAAATCCGGAGAGCACCGTGACGGGCAGCAGGGCAGGGGTTGCAAACATGTGTGAGCGTCCAGACAATACGATATAACATATCAACTCTACCGCATTTCCACCGCCCAGCAAGTGGCCGCATGAACTTCCCTCACCAAACGCCCAACGCGCCTGTTGCCCGCCGCGACGAACCCGTCTTTGCTAATGTCATGAACAGTACGCTCGCTTCCGCCCAAAACTGGCTGATCGACCATTCCTGGCCACTCTGGCTCCATGAGGGCGTGGACTGGCAGGCCCGCGCCTTCCACGAATCCCTCCACCCCGATGCGCCGGACAGCCCGCCGCCCGCCTTTCGCCGCCTGCGCGTCGCCGCCCGGCAGACCTATGTGTTCTCGCATGCCGCCCTGGCCGGGCTGCCCCGGGCGCACGAGGCGGTGGAACTCGGGCTGGCCTTCCTGCGCACCCATGCCCGCCAACGCGATGGCGGCTATGCAATGCGGTTCGGCCTGGATAACGCGCCGATCGACCAGACACGCGACCTGTACGATCTGGCCTTTGTGCTGTTCGGCTACGCCCATGCCGCCCGCGCTATCGACGATGGCGTGCTGGCCCGCGATGCCCGCGGCGTGCTCGCTTTCATCGACACGCACATGACCCACCCGGAAGGCGGCTACCGGGAATCCTTGCCGGACCAGTTGCCCCGGCGACAAAATCCCCACATGCATTTGCTGGAGGCGGTGCTGGCCGCCTATGTCAGCTTCGCCGATCCCAACTATCTCGATCACGCCGACATGCTGGTCGATCTGCTGCTGGACCGCCTGCTGAACCACGAGGCCGGCGCGCTCCCGGAATTCTTCGACGAGACCCTCCAACCAATCCGCGACCCCGAGGCGCGCTTCCCGGTCGAGCCCGGCCATCATTTCGAGTGGGTCTGGCTGCTCGATTCCTATGTGCGCATCGCCACCGATGCCGGCCGTCCGGTGCGCGACATCGACATCGAATCCGCCATTCGCGTGCTCATGAGCACCGCTGAGCGCCGCGGGATCGATCCCGCCAATGGCCTGGTGCTGGACGTGATCACCGATGACGGCGCCGTGCACCAGCGCGGCTTTCGCATCTGGCCGCAGACCGAGCGCCTGAAGGCCGCGCTCCGCCGCCCCGACCTCGCGCGCACCGACGCCGCAAGCTGCCTCGCCCTGCTGCAGAGCTATTTTCGCGCGGACCGGCCTGGGCTGTGGCATGAGCGCATGGGGACCGACGGCCCGATCGCGGGCCTGCCGGCGCCGGCCAGCAGCCTGTATCATTTGACCTGCGCGCTGCTCGAGACGACCGCGATCTGATCAACAATCCCGGAACAACCGGGAACGCAGAGGGAGCGACCGGTGGAAACCATCGAAGCGGATTACATCGTGGTGGGCGCCGGGTCCGCCGGCTGTGTCATCGCCGCGCGGCTCACTGAGGACCGGTCCTGTCGCGTGGTGGTGCTGGAAGCCGGCGGCGAGGACAGCAGCCCTTGGATCCATATCCCGCTCGGCTACGGCAAGACCATCACCGATCCCCGCGTGAACTGGTGCTACAACACCGAGCCGGAGCCTGAGCTGCATGGGCGCAGCGTGTTCTGGCCGCGCGGCAAGGTGCTCGGCGGTTCCTCCAGCATCAACGGCCTGCTCTATGTTCGCGGTCAGGCGGAAGATTTCGCGCATTGGCGCCAACTCGGCAATGTCGGCTGGTCCTTCGAGGATGTGCTGCCCTATTTCAAGCGCTCGGAGGGACGCATCGGCGGACCGAACCAGGCGAAAGGCGACCTGCACGGACGCGGGGGGCCGCTGGCCGTCAGCGATCTCGGCGACCGCAACGCGCTGAGCGAGGCCTATATCCAGTCCGCCGAAGCGGTCGGGATTGCGCGCAACGACGATTATAACGGCCCCGTGCAAGAGGGCGTCGGCTATTACCAGGTCACCGCCCGCCGTGGCCGGCGTTGCAGCGCCGCCGTGGCGTTCCTGCGTCCGGCCATGAAGCGGCCCAATCTGCGCGTGATCACCCGGGCGCTCGCCGAGCGCGTATTGTTCGCCGGGCGCCGGGCCGTAGGGGTCAGATTCCTAAAGGGCAACACACGATGCACGGCGCGCGCCACGCGCGAGGTCATCCTGGCGGGCGGCGCGATCAATTCGCCCCAGTTGCTCATGCTTTCCGGCATCGGCCCGGCCCGGCACCTGCAAGATATGGGGATCGAGGCGGTCCACGAGCTTCCCGGCGTGGGCGCGAACCTGCAGGACCATTTCCAGACCCGCTTCGTCTACAAATGCAAATTCCCGGTCACCGTCAACGACATCATGATGAGCCGGCTGAAGATGGCGCGGATGGGCCTGCAATATCTGATGTTCCGCAATGGCCCCTTGACGGTTTCCGCCGGACAGGTCGGCATCTTCGCCAAGACCCGCCCCGATCTGCCATCGCCGGACATCCAGTTCCATTTCATCGGCTTCTCCAGCGATCGCCCCGCCCAAGGGCTACATAAATTCTCCGGCTTCATGCAGAGCGTCTGCCAGCTGCGCCCGGAAAGCCGCGGCGAGATCCTGCTCAAATCCGCCGATCCCACCGCCGCGCCTGCGATCCACCCGAACTACCTGGCCGCCGAGCAGGACCGGCAAACGATCGTCGCCGGCCAGAAGCTGGCCCGGCGTATCGCCTCGCAGCCGGCCATCAGCCACTACATCGCCAGTGAATATCTGCCCGGCCCTGCCACTGCCACGGACGAGCAGTTGCTGGACCATGCCCGCCAGGCCGGCGGCAGCATCTTCCACCCCTCCGGCACCTGCAAAATGGGCCCGGACCCGATGGCTGTGGTGGACGATCAACTCCGTGTTCACGGCCTGACCGGGCTGCGCGTCGCCGACGCCTCCATCATGCCCACTGTCGTCTCCGGCAACACCAACGCCGCCTGCATCATGATCGGCGAGAAATGCGCCGATCTGGTGCGCGGCCAAGCGCTCGCCAGGGCCGCCTGACGGCCCCCCCTAATTCAACGACCCGCCCGGAGAACCCAATGCGCCTGCCCATACTGAAGCCCGAACAGATGACGCCCGAACAGCGCGCTGTGCACGATGCCACCGTCGCGGGGCGGCGCGGCCGCATGACGCCGCCCGTGGAGATGTGGCTGCACAGCCCCGGCCTCGCCGCCCGCGCCCAAAGCCTGGGCGAGTTCATCCGCTTTGACACATCGCTGCCGCACGCGCTCAACGAAATGGCCATACTGATCACCGGCCGCCACTGGCGCGCGAAATTCGAATGGTTCGCCCATCGCCGTATCGCTTTGGAAGCCGGCCTCGATCCCGCCATCATCGACGCCATCCGCGACGGGCGGGAGCCGGTCCTGGCCGATCCCGGCGCCAAGGCTATCTACGACTACGCCACCACGCTGCAACGCACCCACGCCGTACCCCAGGAAATGCACGATGCCATGGTGGCGGCCTGGGGCGAGCGCGGCGTGGTCGATCTCGTCGGGCTGCTGGGCTATTATACCCTGGTTTCGATGACGCTGAACGCCTTCGAGGTACCGCTGCCCGATGGTGAGATATCCGAGATCTGAAACGGGCGCGGAAGCAAAAGGGAGACAGGCCATGACGGAAGCCTGCATCGTCGGCTGGGCGCACTCGCAGTTCGGCAAGCTGGAAGACCCCGATGTCGAGAGCCTGATCGGCCGGGTCGCCCGCGCAGCCATCGCCGATGCCGGCGTCGAGCCGGCCGATATCGACGCGGTCTTCGTCGGCCTGTTCAACAACGGCTTCTCCAAGCAGGACTTCCCGTCCTCGCTGGCCCTGCAATCCGTGCCGGAACTGCGCTTCCGCCCGGCCACACGCTACGAGAACGCCTGCGCCTCCGGTTCGGCCGCGGTGCATGGCGGGCGCGACTTCCTCGCCGCCGGACGCGGCCGCTTCGCGCTGGTGATCGGCGCGGAGAAAATGACCGCCACGCCCGGTCCGGAGATCGGCGACATCCTGCTCTCGGCGGCCTATCGCCGCGAGGAGGGCGAGATCCCGGCCGGCTTCACCGGGGTCTTCGCCCGCATCGCCGAACGCTATTTCCAGCGCTACGGCGATCAGTCCGACGCGCTGGCCGCCATCGCCGCAAAGAACCACCGCAACGGCGTGGACAACCCGTACGCGCAGATGCGCAAGGATCTCGGCTTCGATTTCTGCCGCCAGCTCAGCGACCGCAACCCTTACGTGGCGCCGCCGCTGAAGCGCACCGATTGCTCCCTGGTCTCCGACGGCGCCGCGGCGCTGGTGCTGACCGACGAAGACACCGCGCGCAGCCTCGCCAAGGCGGTGCGGTTCCGCGCCGCCGTGCAGGTGAACGACTTCCTGCCGCTTTCCCGCCGCGACCCCACCGCCTTCGAGGGCGCGGCCCAGGCCTGGCACAAGGCTTTCGAGCAGTCCGGCCTGACGCTGGACGATCTGTCCTTCGTCGAAACCCATGACTGTTTCACCGTCGCCGAGCTGCTGGAATACGAGGCGATGGGCCTGGCGAAGCCGGGGCAGGGCGCCCGCGCCGTGCTGGAAGGCTGGACCGCCAGGGATGGCCGCCTGCCCGTCAACCGCTCAGGCGGCCTGAAGGCGAAGGGCCACCCGATCGGCGCCACCGGCGTGTCCATGCACGTGCTCAGCGCCATGCAGCTTACCGGTCAGGCCGGCGACATGCAGCTTGCCAAGGCCGACCGCGCCGGGGTCTTCAACATGGGCGGCGCCGCTGTGGCGAACTACGTGTCGATTCTTGAAAAGCTGCGCTGACATCCCGAAGCACCGCGCCGAGGCGCTCGGCGCGGATCAATGCGCCAGCAGCACCGGCAGATCCGCCCCCTCCAGCATCCGCTGGGTGACGCCGCCGAACACTGCCTCGCGCAGCCGGCTGCGGCTGTAGCCACCCATCACCATCAACGTGGCCCCGCGGGACTTCGCCTCCTCCAGCAGCACATCGGCCGCGGCGCGGCCCGCGCGCACCAGATGGCTCACGCTCACCGCGCCATTATGCCAGCGCAGCGAGCGCGCCAACCGCTCGGCGGTCGCGTCCTCATGCGCCGCATCCTCGCTCACCGAAAGAATGACGATGCGCTCCGCCCGGTCCAGCAGCGGCATCGCCGCGAACACGGCGCGGGCGGCTTCCTGCGAGTCCTCCCAGGCGATCACCACGGTTCCCAGCAGGGCAGCGGGGGCATGCTCCGGCGCAACCAGCAGCGGGCGCCCGGTATCCATCAGCGCCGCCTCCATCACGTCGCGCGCGCTCTCCTGGCCCTGGCGCCGGCGCCCCAGCACGACCAGATCGGCGAACCGTCCGTATTCCGGCACAAGCTCGGTTTCCGCCCCGGTCTCCAATACCAGATCGGCGGTCACGGCCGCGCCCGGCGCCGCGCCACCGGCGGAAATTCCCGCATCGGCGCAGAAACCCAGGAAGGATTTCCACGCGCGCGCCTCGGATTGCCGGTTGGTCGCCTCCATCTCATCGACGACGTCCTGCACCCCGCCGCTGCCGGCCCCGCTGGCGCTCATCGACACCACCAGCTCGCTGATGTCGACACCCACATGCAGGCACTCCAGATGCGCGCCAAACGGCCGCGCCACCAGCGATGCCGTGGCCAACACCGCATAGTCGCCGTCTCCGCCGGTCACCGGCACCAGCACATGCTTGATCATGCGATATCTCCTCGGATCACGGCGGTCAGCCCGCCAGAACAACACGCCGCAGCTCGGCCGCCACTTCGGGCATCAGCAAATCCCAGCGCCGGGGCGCGTAATGGCGGAACAACCGGAGCGACGGATACCATGGCGTATCGCCCCGTCCTAGCAGCCAGCGCCAATCCGGCGCATAAGGCAACATGATCCAGGCCGGCTTGCCCATCGCGCCGGCGAAATGGCCGATCGCCGTGTCCACCGTCACCAGCAGATCGAGCCCGTCGATGATCGCCGCCGTATCGGCGAAATCGCCGATCTGCTTGTCGAGATCGACCAATTGGGCGCCCCCCACGTAGCCGCTCACCTGGGCCGCCGCCGGTCCTTTCTGCAACGACACGAGCGCGATCCCCTCCAGCGCCGCGATCGGCGCCAGGGTTTGCAGGCTGATGGAGCGATTGGCGTCGTTGTTGTGGGTCGGCCGCCCCGCCCAGGCAATGCCGATCCGCCGCACCCCGGCGGGGATCTGCGCATCCAGCCTTTCCCGCCACGCTTGCGCGCGGGCCGGGTCCGCTTGCATATACGGGCCGCCGCCGGGAATATTGTCCAAGCGTGTCCCGTGCAGGCGGGGCAGGCCGGAGAGGGGAATGAAGGCCGCATAGTCCGGGCAGTCATCCCAGCGACTGACCAGGGGCATATCCGGGAACATCCCCGCCATGATCGGCACCATTTCCGCACTGCAGGCTATTACGATCTCGGCGCAGCGCTCGCGCACCCAGGGGATGTAGCGGGCGAACATGACCACATCGCCAAAGCCCTGATCGCCGATCAGCAGCAGGCGCTGGCCCGCCAGCTTCCGGCCATCCCATTGCGGCCGCTTGCGCTGGGCGGCGATGCTTGGCGGCATCAACGGCTGCGCCCCGGGGATCTGGTAGCGCCACTCATATTCCTCCCAACCTTGCGCGAACTGCCCCACCAGCAGCAGGGCCTGGGCGTGCTTCATGCGCGCCTGCGGCAGGTTCGGGCGCAGATCCATCGCATGCCGCGCCGAGGCGATGCAGGCCTCGGTCTCCAGCCGGTCGTAATGCACCATGGCCAGGTTGAACGGCCCGAGCGGGTCGGATGGATCGAGTGCGATCGCCCGCCGCGCCGCCCGCAACGCCTCATCCAGCCGTGCCTGCAGGCGATAGACCTCCGACAGCTTGCGGAAATGCGCCGCCTTGATGCCGCCGTCGGTAATCGCCCGTTCCATCAGCTTGCAGGATATTGCCGCGCCGGAACGCGATGAGCCCCCTCACGTGCAGCGCGTCCGGAAGCTCAGGCGTCGCGTCCAGCACATGTCCAAGCATCCGCTCCGCGGCATCGAGTCGGCCGGCATCGAGATATTCGGTAATCACCGCGAACAGCTCCGTGGCAGGAACCGGCACTTTGGCGACAAGGCGAGCAGGGGGCGGAGCGGTCTGGGTCGACGAAGCCGGCACGGCGTTCTCCTTCGGTTCACAAGGCGATCGCCGCAAGCTAGCCGAGTGGCGATCCAGAACGAAATGCCGGGACGGATAGGCCCCGCACGCAGGATTTGCAGCCAGGCGTCCGGGCTTCCGCGCAACCGCGCTGCCGTACGACACGGCATCGTCAGGGTCGGCCGGCCAGCAGGACGGAAATAACGAAAATTAACGAATTAATAACCAATAGCTACCGGATAAACGTAAAATATACCGCTTCACAATGTTTCTAACACGATCGTGATCCGGCCATATTTCGATGGCTTTCTGAATCGTCAGCTGGTCGGAGTGTACGCGATGCACGACATGCCTCACCCTGAAATCTGGCACATCGATCCGGTGACGGCGATTGTAAGGGGGTCAGGGAATAGCTGAATCGGGTTGTGTCGAGGCCGCATGGGGGATTTCCTGGTCAGGTGCCGGTTTTGTAGCGTGGCGGAATGGTTGATAGCACTGCGATCCGAGAGCGCTTTGTCGTCCTGTCGCCGCATCTTGACGAG
>DASXIW010000008.1:0-1743 GCA_036497785.1 Acetobacteraceae bacterium
ACTCCTTCTCCACGTTGCGCACGAACAGATCGACCTGTCCGGGATGCGGCAGGCGGGAGCGAGCGGGAACCAGATGGCGCGGATGCTGCGCCATCCGCCCGCGGAGCATGGCGGTCTGGTCGGCGGGCAGCGAGCCGCGCCGCAACCCGCGGCGGATCGCGGTCAGGATGGCGTGCTTGCTCATCACACCTGGCCCGCGCGCTGGGCCTTCGCATAGCGGGCGAAGAATGTGTCGCCTTCGGGGGCGGGCAGGTCGCGGCCAAAGGTCCAACCGCCGGCCAGTGGCATCCGGACGAACCGGCCCTTCTTGCGACCGAACAGGCCGAGGCCCACCGCGGCCGCCCGGGTGACCAGTCGGTACAGCGCCGGACGGCGAGCGAAGAAGGCCCATACCGCCAGGCCGGATCGCGCCGCGGCGGGGGTCAGATGGCGCTCGAATTCGCGCTCCCGCCAATGGCGCATCAGCTTGGGCAGCGGGATGCGAACCGGGCAGACGCTCTCGCATTTCCCGCAGAAGGTGGAGGCGTTCGGCAAATGCCCCGCCTTGTCCACGCCAATCAGTCCGGGCGTCAGCACCGAGCCCATCGGCCCCGGATACACCCAGCCATAGGCGTGGCCGCCGACCGCACCATAGACCGGACAGTGGTTCATGCAGGCGGCGCAGCGGATGCAGCGCAGCATCTCCTGGAACTCGGTGCCCATCATCGCCGACCGGCCGTTGTCGATCAGCACGACGTGGTATTCCTCCGGCCCGTCCAGGTCGCCCGGACGGCGGGCGCCGGTAGAGAATGTTGTATAGACGGAGAAATCCTGGCCGGTGGCCGAACGCGCCAGCACGCGCAGCAGCGAGGTCGCGTCCTCCAGGGTGGGGACGCATTTTTCGATGCTGGCGAGCACGATGTGCACCCGCGGCAGGGTCTGCGTCAGGTCGCCGTTGCCCTCGTTGGTGACGATGACGCTGCTGCCGGTCTCGGCGATCAGGAAGTTGGCGCCGGTGATGCCAACGTCGGCGGCAAGAAACTGCGAGCGCAGCTTGGTGCGCGCCTCGATCAGCACGTCGCGCCGTTCAGTGAACGTGCGATCGGCCGGCAGGTCAGTGTGGGATTTCCGAAACGTCTCTTCCCAGTCCTCCAGGTTCAGGTGGAAGGCAGGGGCGATGATGTGGCTGGGCAGTTCGTGGCGCAGTTGGATGATGTATTCGCCGAGGTCGGTCTCGACCGGGGTGATGCCGTGCTGTTCCAGGTGCTCGTTGATGGCGATTTCCTCGCCGATCATCGACTTGCCCTTGGTGACGGTCTTGGCGTCCGCGGCCTGGCAGATCGCCAGCACCGCCTCGCGGGCCTCGCCGGCGTCGCCGCACCAGTGCACCTTGCCGCCGGATTCCAGCACCTTCGCCTCGTACGCCTCCAGATAGAAGTCGAGGTTGGCCAGCGCGTGGTTCTTGATGTCGCGCGCTGTGTCGCGCAGCTTCTCGAATTCCGGCAGCGCGGCGACCGCGGCGGCGCGGCGGGCGATGAAGCTGGGGCCGCTACGGGCGAGCGCCTTCTGCAGCCCGGCATTGGCCAGCGCATCGTGGGCGTTCTGCTTGAAGGCGGGGGAGGTCGCGACGTGCATGGCTTGTCTCGTTCCGGCTCGGCACACTGCCAGCGTGGCGCACTGATAGACCGGACCAGGGATGAGCGCCATGGGCTTGGCCGAACCGCGGAGGTGCGTTACCCAGGCGGAAACGCGGCGGCCCGGCGG
>DASXIW010000009.1:0-3321 GCA_036497785.1 Acetobacteraceae bacterium
ATCAACGGACGCGTTTTTCTCAAGCTGGAATTCCTGCAACGCACCGGCTCCTTCAAATTTCGCGGCGCACTGAATCGCATTTCGCTGATCCCGGAATCGGACCGCGCCGCCGGGGTGGTGGCGTTCTCCTCCGGCAACCACGCCCAGGGCGTGGCGGCGGCGGCGCGGATCCTGAACATGCCGGCGACCATCGTTATGCCGGCCGACGCGCCACTGTCCAAGCGCGAGCGGACCAAGGCCTATGGCGCCGAGGTCGTGCTGTACGATCGCGACCGCGAGGACCGCGAAGCCATCGCCCGCGATATCGCAGGCCCGCGCGGCGCCACCTTGGTGCGGCCTTACGATGATCCCTTCGTGATCGCCGGCCAGGGCACGGTGGGGCGGGAGATCTGCGAGGATATGGCCGCCCTCGGTCTCGCTACCGATATCGTGGTGGCGCCGGCCTCCGGCGGCGGCCTGGTGGCGGGGGTCGCGACCGCGGTCAAGGCGCGCTATCCCGGGGCCATGCTAATGTCGGCCGAGCCCGAGGCGTTCGACGACCATGCCCGTTCCCTACGCGCCGGAAAGCGCGAACCGCACGCCTCCAGGGGCCGCACCATCTGCGACGCGCTGATGGCCTCGATCCCCGGCGAACTCACCTTTGCGATCAACTGCCGGCTGCTCTCGCAGGGCATCACGGCCTCGGACGAGGAGGTGGGCGCCGCAGTGGGGTTTGCGTTCCGGGAATTGAAACTCGTGGTCGAGCCGGGCGGGGCGGTCGGGCTTGCCGCGCTGTTGGCCGGTCATATCGAGACGGCCGGCAAGACTGTCGTCATCGTTCTGTCCGGCGGCAATGTGGACGCGGACCTCTACGCGCGGCTGATCAACTGATCTTCAGAATCAGGATCAGGAGAAGAACGCGATCTTCTCGGCCTGGCTCATGCGCCGGATCGGCGCCAGCGGATCGGACCCCGATGACTTCGGCTTTTTCAGGAAGCCGCCGGCGAGGATGGTCGAGCCGATCGAAGGTTCAGCAACAGGTTTAGGAGCAGGTTCAGGCGAAGGTTGAAGTGAAGGCAGAACCGGTGGCGGCGCTGGCGCGACCGGCGGCGCAACTTCGCGTGCAACGGCAACCGGGTCGGCTGGCGGCAACTCCGCCAACTCCATTGCATCGATTTCATCGGTGACCGTATCAAGGGCGTCATCGATATCGAGCGGATCCGGAGCGCCCATTTCGAGGGCGATCATGTCCAGCAAGGCCTCATCGTAAGCCTCTGCCGCTTCTGGGCTTTCGTCGGCAGCTTGAGGCGCCGCATCAAGCGTCTCAGCCGCCATGGCAGCGACCTCCAGGGTCGCGTCAGTGGCTTCTTCTGGGGGTGCGGCTTCATCTGCGGTCTCTACGGCCCCGGACGCAACCCCCGGGGGTTCGGCCCTTTCACCAAGGGCTTCCGTCCGCACGCTGATCGCGGTTTCGGGCACGTTTGCCGCCGGTGTCTCCGCCGCCGTCTCGACCACCGCGGCGGGCATCACGTCCGATGCGGCGGACCAGGAGGGCGCGGCCGCTTCCTGAGCCGCCGGCGGGACGGCCGTATCCCTGTCCTCCAGCGCCGCGATCCGTGCCTTGACCAGATCGAACGCGGCGATCAAGGCGGCTTGCGGGCTGGTGGAGGCGATTTGCCCGCAGGCATCGTCGATCGCAGCGACCTGCGAATCCAGCAGATCGCAGATCCGGCTGTCGGCGCCGATTTCCCGCCAGCGCCAGCTGATCTCCTTGATGATCCGGGTGCCCTTGCGAACCGGCGCCAGATTTTCCTCCAGCCCGAGATTCTGGACGGCCGCCGCGGCAGCGGCCTGGGCCTCGTAGACCGCGCGGCGGATGACGGCGAGCGCCTCGGCCAGCCGGCTGTCGGAAGCCGCCTGCTTCTGCGTGGCGACGGTTTGCTCGATCCGGGCCACCGCGTCGAGCACCATGCGGGTGTCGGCGTTGCGGTTGCGCTTGGCATATTCGCCCAGAAACCAGCGGCCGCGCGACGTCTCCATGAAAGCGTGGCAGATCGCCTCATAATCCTCCTCGCCCGGCAGGTTTGCACGGGCGGAGATCGGCGATAGGGCGAATGCTTCGTCGGCCATGTCAGACTCATCGCGCAAATCAACGCGCACTAGGCTAACGATCACCATGATATCGACCGAATCGCAATTGGTTTGATGCCCCTCGAATCACAAATCCCCATCGTATCCCACGGTATTTCAAAGCGATTCGCGATGAGGCTCGCGCTGTTTTACGGCGCGGCATTCGGCCTGATCGGCACCCATCTGCCGTTCTTCCCGGTATGGCTGAAAGCGGTCGGGATCGAGGCCTCCTGGATCGGGATCATCACGGCGGTTCCGGCGGTGACGCGGTTTTCGATCCTGCCGCTCGTGACTGGGCTGGCGGAAAAACGTCAATCGCTGCGCACGGCGATGATCGTCACCGCCTTCACCACCGCACTCGGATTCGCGGCGGTGGGCACCCAGCATCTGGCCCCGCTGGTGTTCGCGGCCTACGCCGTCACCGCCTGCATGTGGACGCCGATGGTACCGCTGACGGACGCCTATGCGCTGCGCGGCGTGACACGCTACGGCCTCAACTACGGGCCATTGCGGCTGTGGGGCTCGGCCGCCTTCGTGGTCGGTGCGCTGGTCTGCGGGTTATTGGTCGATGTGATCGCGGCGCGCCACTTGATCTGGGTGATCGCGGCCACGGCCGGGCTCGGCGCGCTGGTCAGCCTCGGACTGCAGCCGCTGGAAAATCCGAAGCTGGCGCCGACGACGCCGCACCGCGCCGGGGCTTTGCTGCGCGACCCCGGCTTTCTCGCCATCATCTTCGCGGCGGCAATGATTCAGGGCAGCCACGCCGCCTACTACACCTTTGCCTCCATCACCTGGCAGGGCTCCGGCCTGGGCGGGCTGACGATTGCCGGGCTGTGGGTCTTGGGGGTGCTTGCCGAGATCGTGGTGTTCGCGCTGTCGCCGCGATTTACGTTCTCTCCCGCCGTGCTGGTGGTGATCGGCGGGCTCGCCGGGGTGGCGCGTTGGCTGATCACGGCACAGGAGCCTTCGGTCGCCGTGCTGGCCGTGGTCCAGCTGGCGCATGGGCTAACCTATGGCATTACCCAAGTCGGCACCATGGGGTTGCTGGTGCGCCATGTTCCGGTTCAGGTGATGGCGCGGGGGCAGGGCTATTATGCGGCTTGCAGCGGCATCGTGACCTCGAGCGCATCCATCCTGTCGGGCGCGGTCTATGCCCGGCACGGACAGGGCGTCTACTACGTCATGGCCGCGATGGCGCTGTCGGGCGCGGCG
>DASXIW010000010.1:0-4920 GCA_036497785.1 Acetobacteraceae bacterium
CCCCGACCATCGCGGCGCCTCCATGATTCCACCGGCGTCCCGTCACACGGGACGACAAAAAGGGTTCCTCGGCGGCTGCCCACCCAGGAAGGCGGGCGCTATAACACGGCACCCTCGCCTCGCCAAAGGCTTTTCCCGTTCACTATATAACAACGCGTCCTCGTTCTGGAGTCATCATGGCCATCCTGAAGATCGCCCGCATGGGCCACCCCGTGCTGCTGCAGCGTGCCGAGCCAGTCGCCGATCCAACCGCGCCGGAAATCCGCCGCCTGGTGGCCGACATGATGGAGACGATGGAAGACGCGCCCGGCGCCGGCCTCGCCGCACCCCAGGTGCATGTGCCGCTGCGCCTGTTCGTGTTTCGCGTTAGCCCGGACCGCGCATCGGGCGACGCCGACGACGTCATCATGCCGAACACCGTGGTGATCAACCCCACGGTGGAGATCATCGGCGACGATGCCCGGCTGCGCTGGGAAGGCTGCCTGTCGATCCCCGGTCTGCGCGCGGCGGTGCCCCGCGCCTGGCGCATCCGTTACACCGGCGTTGACACGGACGGCAATCCGGTCGGGCGGGAGGTAACCGGCTTTCATGCCGGCGTCGTGCAACACGAAAACGACCATCTCGACGGCATTCTCTATCCCATGCGAATGCGCGATTTCTCGCTGTTCGGCTTCAACGAGGAACTGGCCCGCGCCGCCGCCGCCGCGCCCGCCCCAACTCCGGCGAAGCTGTCATGATGAACCCTCCGGAACGCTCGCCGGAGCGGGACGCCGCGATCGAGGCGCTTCTGGCCCAGGATGGCGCATGCGGCTGGACCATGGCAGCCTTGCGCGCCGCCCTGCGCGACAGCGCCGCCCATGGCGACGCGAGCCTGGCGGAGGAGGATGCCGATCTTCTGTTCCCCGGCGGCGTCACGGACCTGATCGAGGCGTTCGTGGACCTGAACGACCGCCGCATGGCCGAGGCGGTGGCGGCGGCGGACCTGTCAGCCTTGCGCCTGTCGGCGCGGGTGCGTGAAGTGATCGCCATCCGCCTGCGTGTCCTGCGCCCGAATCGCGAGGCCGTGCGCCGCGCCATCGCCATCCTCGCGCTACCACCCAACGCGCCACTGGCCGGCCGCTGTATGGCACGGACGGTGGATGCAATCTGGTATGCGGCCGGCGATACATCCGCCGATTTCAGCTGGTACACCAAGCGCGGCATCCTGACCGGCGTCTATACGGCCACATTGTTGTTCTGGCTGCGCGAACCCGGCGAGGACGATGCCGCCACCCTCGGTTTCCTCGACCGGCGGCTGGCCGGCGTGGGCCGCATCGGTGCACTCCGCCGGCGTGCCGAGGGCGCGCTCTCCTGCCTGAGGCCTGGCGGTACGGCCGCCTGATCCGTTATGCCCCGCGTCCGCGTCGTCCATACCACCGAATACCGCTACGCCCGGCCGGTGCGCCTCACCACGCACCGGCTCATGCTACGCCCGCGCGACAGCCACGATCTCCGCCTGATCGACGCCACCATCGGCGTTACCCCCGCGCCGGCCTCCACCCGCTGGGCGCATGACGTCTTCGCCAACTCGGTGGCCTTCCTCAACTGGAATGCGGAGCGCAGCGACGCACTGCGCATCACCTCGGTGCTGGATCTCGAACATTTTCCCGGCACCGCTGCCATGCCGCGCGAAACCATCGACCCGATCGCCGAAACCTACCCGTTCAGCTATGCGCAGGACGAATACCCCGACCTCGCCCGCCTGATCGAACGCCACTACCCCGATCCCGACCGCAGCATCGATAACTGGGCGCGCAGCTTCCTCAATCGCGCGGGCCCCACCGTCACGATGGAATTGCTGTCGGCGATGACCAGCGCCATCAAGGCCGACTTCACCTACGAGCTACGCGAGGCTGCGGGCACCAATTCCCCGGTCGAAACCCTCGCAACCCGTCACGGCGCCTGTCGCGATTTCGCCTTGTTGATGATGGAGGCGGTCCGCTCCCTCGGCTTCGCCGCACGCTTCGTCAGCGGCTATCTGTACGACGAGGCCCTGGTCGATGGCGGCGACGCCGGCGCGGACGGGACCGGCGCAGGCAATGTCGGGGGCGGCTTCACCCATGCCTGGTGCTCCGTCTACCTGCCCGGTGCGGGTTGGGTGGAATTCGATCCCACCAACGGCCTGATCGCCGGCCGCAACCTTATCCGCGTCTGCGTCGCCCGCACGCCCGGACAAGCCGTCCCGGTCGCTGGCGGCTTCGTCGGCCAGACGGGGGATTTCACCGGAATGCGCGTGAACGTGGAAGTGACGGTCGTAGAGCCCGAGGCGTCGGTCGAGGCTCCCGTGGAAGCGGAGCAGGAGGGCGAGGTAATCGAGCAGCCGCCAGAAGGGGAAGACGACGGTATCCCCTCCGGTGAGCCGGCGCCCAGCACGTCAACCGGCGGCAGCACCGGCGCGTAGGATCTCGCTGGCATGCCGCGCTGTGCCCGCCGGTGTCGGTTCGTAGCGCCCATCCGGGCGCGGCCGCGCCAAGCCCATCCCGGTCAGCCGCTCCAGGCAATGCCCGTCCTTCAGCCCCGCGGGCCTGCCGGCATCGCAGCTCAGCACCAACCGGTGCAGCGCGGCCCGGCAGCAGGTCTCCAGATAGGGTTCGTTCCACATGCCCGCCAATGTTGGGCGCAAGGCGCTGCACCGCAAGCGGTGCGCTGTCACACAGCGTACGCTTTCAATCCGGCGACTTTTGCGGCAGGTAGCACCCCATGACGCCCGCTCTCGCTTCTACCCTCATGCCCCTGATGCGCTGGATGGACCCCGAGCGGGCCCATGAGCTCTCGCTGCGCGCCTTGTCCTTCGGTCTTGCTGGCTGCGATTCGGCGCAACCCGATCCGCGGTTGGAAATGCGGGTGCTGGGATGCCTGTTCGGCAACCCGATCGGCCTTGCCGCCGGGTTCGACAAAAACGCCGTGGCACTGGCGCCGCTGGCCAGGCTGGGCTGGGGTTTTGTGGAATGCGGCACGGTCACGCCCCGCCCGCAGGCCGGCAACCCGCGGCCGCGCCTTTTCCGCCTGCCGGCGGACCGCGCCGTGATAAACCGGATGGGCTTCAACAATTGCGGACTGGATGCCTATGTGGCCCGGCTCGCGACGTATCGGGCGGCGCACGGGCGGGCCGGCGTGCCGATCGGCGCGAATATCGGCATCAACAAGGACGGCGCCGTCCCCGAACGCGACTACCCCGCCTTGGTCGCCGCCGTCGCGCCACATGCCGATTACATTGTGGTGAACGTGTCCTCGCCGAACACGCCCGGCCTGCGAGACCTGCAGGGCGAAGCACGCCTGCGCGTCATCCTTGAGGCGATAGTGGAGGCGGTGCCCGCCCACCCGCCTTTGCTGGTGAAACTGGCGCCCGACCTGTCGGAGGCGGGGCTGGAAGCGGTGGTGGAGACGGCGATCGCCACCGGCGTCGCCGGGCTCATCATCTCCAACACCACCATTTCGCGTCCGGCCGGCCTGCGTTCGCCCAATGCCCGCCAGGCCGGCGGCCTGTCCGGCGCGCCGCTGCGGGCGCTGTCCACCGCCATGCTGGCGCGCGCGGCCCGTCTCGCCGCGGGGCGGATGGTGCTGATCGGCGTCGGCGGCGTGGCCACCGGGAGCGATGCCTTGGCCAAGCTGCGTGCCGGCGCCAGCTTGGTGCAGCTCTACACCGCCTTCGCCTATGACGGTCCGGCGCTGATCCCCCGGCTGAAGCGCGAACTGCTGGCGGCCCTGGACCAGCAGGGATTTCCCACGGTCGCCGACGCCGTCGGCGCGGACATCATGTGAGCACCATGCAGCATCTGACCGGCTTCGCCGACCTCGCTGACAGCTATGACGGCTTCATCATCGATCTCTGGGGGGTCGTCCACGACGGCGTGACGCCGTACGACGGCGCGGTCGAATGCCTCACCCGGCTGCGCGCGGCCGGCAAGCCCACCGTGCTGCTGTCCAACGCCCCCCGTCGCGCCTATGTGGCCCAGAAAGCGATGCGGGAGATGGGCATCCCGGACGATCTCTACACCGGCATATTGACCAGCGGCGAAGTCACCCACAGCCTGCTGCGCGATCGCAACGACCCTTGGTTCGCCAATCTGGGCGGCCGGGTCTTTCATATCGGCCAGGCCCGGGACCTCAACGTGCTGGAAACCCTGCCCGTCCAGCTCGTGGACACGCCCGCCGACGCCGATTTCATGCTGAACACCGGCCCCCACGAGGAACGCAGCCTGACCGATGTCAGCGCCTATGAGGACGTGCTGGCGGCCTGCCTCGCCGCCGGCCTGCCGATGGTCTGCGCCAATCCCGACCTGGAGGTGATCCGCGAAGGCGGCCGCTGGATCTGCGCCGGCGCCGTGGCCCAGCGCTACGAGGCGCTGGGCGGCACTGCCCGCTGGATCGGCAAGCCCGATCCCGCCGTCTATGCGCCGGTGCTGGACATGCTGGATCTCCCACCGCGCCGCATTCTCGCCGTAGGCGACGCCCTGCGCACCGACATGGCCGGCGCCAAAGCTGCCGGCGTCGATGGCTGCTGGGTGCTGGGCGGCATCCATGCCGAGGAACTCGGCGCCGATCCGGATTTGGTGGAACGCGCCGCCGCCGCCGCAGATCTTACGCCCGTCGCGGCGATTCCGGCGTTCACATGGTGAGATGAGGCAGGGCCAGGGGATCGCCCCTGGCCAAGCCTTCAGGCCCGCCCCGCCGTCGACGAGAGCAGCAGCGGATCCACGCGCAGTTTGGCCAAAGCGCGCCGCCATTTGGTGTCGTGATCGTCGTCGAAGATAATATCCAGATCCGCGGGCGCGGACAGCCACGAATTGTTCTGGTTTTCCGCATCCAGCTGGCGGGGTCCCCATCCCGAATAACCCAGTGCATGCAGGCTCTGGCGCGGGCCGCCACCGGTGGCGATGG
>DASXIW010000011.1:0-2414 GCA_036497785.1 Acetobacteraceae bacterium
AAGCGGCGGATTGTGCCGAATCCCGCGCCAAATTGCGCAAAAAGCGCCGGCCAACCGACCTCAATGTCGCGTTTCAGGGCATGGAGGCGGTAGGCAAGCCAGACATAGACATCGATCACCATCGAACGCGGACCGATGGCCCGCAGCGCGCTCTCACTGACTGGCACTGGGTGGTCGCGCAGAGCCCGGAAGAAGTCTTCATCCAGCAAGACGCGGTCCTGCCAGAGCAGGGGCTGGTCGCCGACGACGTCGTTCATCGTGATTTCGGTCTTCACGAAGCCGCCGCGGCTCTTGATCTGGGCGCCTTGCCGGTCCGCGTAGAAGGTTAGTGAGCACCCGGATATCCGCCGCGCCTGCTCGTTCACCTTCTTGTAGGTCATGCCGCCAATCGACAGGCCCATACACCCCAGCCACACCCTCATCGAACGGCCGAGCTCGACCTCACGCGATCCCGTGCGGATCGCCTCGCTCTGCAGGAAAAGCAGTATGAAGCGGGCATAGCTGCCGTAGGGCAGGCCAAGCGGTTTACCGGTGCGGTCCACTCCGCTTTGGATGAGCATGGTCAGATTGTGGCCGTCACGCTTCCAGGTGAGCTCGCTCTGTGGTTTGTGCGGTAGGCTGGTGAGGGCGAAACCGCTATAGGTGAAGCCCATCTTCTCGGCATCGTCGCTGAGAACCTGGTATGCCGCCTCGATCACCATGCGCTCGTGTTTGGTCGCGGCCTGGCGGCGCGCTTCCTCAATGCCATGCTTCACGATGAGCTGGTGAACCTCGGCCATATCGGCACCGTGCCGACGGTCTGCCTGGTTCGCAAGTTTGGAACCTACGTGCGGGAGCTACTAGAAGGTATTAGATTCCTTAGCTATTAGTGTGCGCACGCAGATTCCATAGGAAAATAGCGAGTCGCGCACGCAGGCTCCAATACGGGGCGCACGCAGATTCCACACCTCTGTTGTGAATATTCTCATAATGTTCTCTGGCAAGCACCGAAACCCGGACCTTCAGCGCCGCCGAGTCGGGCTGACCCGGGCCCAGAAGATCACCGCCGTTGAGGGGCTGGGGAAGGGGAGGGGAGGGGGCCTTTGCGGGTGACCGCCGCCATGGTGCTGGCTGCGCTGCGCGCGTAGGCCGATTATCACCAGAAGCAAGGGCCAGCCCGGTTCATCCCCGTTCCCATGGCCGTGCTGCGTGTCATGCTGGAAGGGGCACTGGCTGAAGCGGCCCGGGAAGCGCGGAAGGAGCGGAGCATGGCGCGGTCGTCGCACCGCAGGCGATCTATTGCGCCGATCAGACAAAAGCTCCCGTGGCCATCCCGCAGCTCGCCTCTGTACCAGTTCCGGCCGCCGTCGAAGAACTCCTCGAGACAAACCAGGCTCTCGTAAGCGCTGGTGATTTCTTCAGCTGAGGGTCGCGGCCGGTCATGTCGTGCGGTCGTCGCTGTCCCGCTGCCGAAACACCGTCTCGGTGACGTTGTTGCGCCAGAGGTCGGCGGGGCGGAGGTAGCCGAGGGCGACCGCAGTGGATTTATGGCGGGTCTGGCGCATCAGCTCGGCGAGGCCTGCGCCGGCATCGCCGGCGGCGGTGGCGAGGCCGGCGCGCAGCGAGTGGCCGGAGAAGCGTTCCGGATCGAACCCGGCGTCGCGTGCGGCCTGCTTGACCAGACGGACGACCGCCTTGTCGGAGAGTTTTGCGCCGGTGACCCGGCCGGCCGGGGTGACGGCGCAGAACAGCGGCCGTGCGTCGCGCGATGCGGCGCTCGCGGTCCAGTCGAGGTCGGCGGCGGCGCGCCGGTGCGCCAGCCAGGCGTCGTGGGCGGCGAGGGGGCAGAAGTCCGGTTGGTCCGGATTGGCCCAGACGGCGATGTCCTGGCCCTGGCCCTGCTGGTCGGTCTTCGAGCGGCGGACCAGGACGCGCAGGCCGCGGCCGGGCACTGTCTCGACGTCGCCGAGGGTGAGTGCGACCAGTTCGGAGCGCCGCAGGGCAGCCCCGAAACCCACCAACAGCATGGCCCGCTCGCGGGCCACGATGGCCGTGCGGGTGCCGGACAGGGTGCCGGCGGCCGAGCGGCTGGCCAGCATGAGGCGCAGCACGCCGGGCACGGCGGGCGCGGCCTGCCGGGCAGGGCGGGTGCCCTTCGATCGGGTAATGCCCTCGATCACCATGGCGAGCCGTGGGTGGCGCAGGTCGAGCGCGAGCCCGGCGAGCAGATGGGCGGTGCGGATCGCGGCGAGGTGGACGCGGATCGAGCTGACGGCAAAACCCTGATCGGCGCAGCGCACCACGTACATGGCGATGGTGTCGGGATCCGCGGCGAGCGGTTCGCGGCCGAGGTTTTGGCACCAGCTTTCGTATTGTCGCCAGGCGGCGTGGTAGGCGCGGCGTGTGCCCTCGCCGCGGGCGCGGGTGGCATAGAT
>DASXIW010000012.1:0-28935 GCA_036497785.1 Acetobacteraceae bacterium
CGGCCTCTCGCTGGTGTCGCCTTATTTTTTGACCCTGAACAACCTGTACAATCTGATGGATCAATCCGTCGTGGTTGGCATGGTGGCACTGGGCCAGACGTTGGTGATCCTGATCGGCGGCATCGACCTGTCGGTCGGCTCGCTGGCCGGCGTGACGGGGATCGTGTTTGGCCTGGCTTTTCCGGTACTCGGACTCTATGGCGGGGTCCTGGCCTGCCTCGCCGCCGGGCTGCTCGCGGGGCTGATCAACGGGGCCGTCATCACCTTTGGGCGGGTGGCGCCATTCGTGGTCACGCTGGGCATGATGTCCATTGGCCGCAGCCTCGCTTATGTGATCAGCGGTGCCAACTCGATCGGCGATCTTCCGGCGCCGCTGGGCAACCTGTCCGCGAGCACGCTGTTCGGCCTGCCGATCGATTTCTGGTGCCTGTTGGTCGTGTACGGCCTGTGTTGGTGGTTCCTGGCGCGCAGCAAAGGCGGACGGACTCTTTTCGCCATCGGTTCCAATATCGAAGCGGCGCGCGTGGCCGGGCTCAGCATTCGTTACTGGAGTGTGCTGGCCTACGCGGTGTCGGGCGTCATGAGCGCCGTGGCCGCGATCTTCCTCGCATCCAAGATTCTGTCGATCGACCCGATCGGTGGACAGGGGCTCGAACTCGATTCGATCGCAGCCGTGGTGATCGGCGGCGCCAGCCTGTTCGGGGGACGCGGTTCCATCATCGGCACGCTGCTTGGCGTCTTCATCATGGTGTTCATCCGCAACGGGCTGAACCTGCTCAATGTATCGCCCTACTGGCAGGGAACGGCGATTGGTTCCATCATCGTGGCGGCTGTCCTCGCGGAGCGACTCATCAGCACCCGCAGCGGACCGCGCTGAACCGGCACGACGACATGAAGCGTGAGAACAGGAGACGACGATGCACGAGCACACGCATGGTGGAATGGACGACGCAGCAACCGCAGGGCTCCGGCTGCCGCTCGGGCATCTGCCGGGCACGCGTTATCCCGACATTCGTGTGCAATCGCTGGACAAGCGCTTCACCGCCAGGGTTGGCAACGCCGCGGTGGAGCGGATCGCGACCGGGTTTCGGTGGGCGGAAGGTCCCGTCTATTTCGCCGATGGCGGCTATCTGCTGTGGAGCGACATTCCCAACAACCGCATCATGCGCTGGCTGGAGGAAGACGGGCATGTCAGCGTCTTCCGTCCACACAGCAACTATGCCAACGGCAACACGCGGGACCGCGACGGAAGGCTGATCACCTGCGAACACGATACGCGCCGTGTGACCCGCACGGAACATGATGGCCGGATCACCGTGTTGATAGACCGCCACCAGGGCCGGCTGTTGAACGGACCAAACGATGTCGTCGTCGCCGCCGATGGTGCCATATGGTTCACGGATCCCGGTTATGGCATCGACGGGCCATACGAAGGCCATGCCGCCACATGCGAACTGCCCCGGAACGTCTATCGGCTCGACCCCGCCACGGGACAGGCAACCGTTGTTGCCGATGATTTCAGCCGCCCGAACGGGATTGCCTTCTCTCCCGACGAGAAGCGCGTCTACATCGTCGACACCGGCATCACGCATGGCGGTCCCTCCCACATCCGCGTCTTCGACGTGGATGGCGAGCGGCTCTCGCGGGGGCGCATCTTCGCCGAGAATTTCGCGCCCGGCATGACCGATGGGCTCCGCACCGATCTGGACGGAAATATCTGGTGCAGCATGGGCTGGGGTGATCCCGCCGATGATGGCGTGCGCTGCTACGCCCCGGACGGCGACATGATCGGGCGGATCCGCCTGCCGGAAGCATGTGCCAATCTTTGCTTCGGCGGCAAGAAGCGCCATCGGTTGTTCATGACGGCGAGCACGTCGGTTTATTCGCTGCACCTCAATACAACGGGTGCGTTGAGGCCCTGACGAAAGCGCTCGGCTCGGCGCGCCGCATCACTCACCCCCGGTAGCGACGAGGAATGGCGATATGGGCAAGGCCGGTCAATCCGAGGGTGATGCCCATCAGGATAAATGCAATTGCCCCGGAAAACGGCCAGTTATTGTCGCTGGAAAAAGCATAGTACAGCAGCGGCGCCATCATCTGAAAGCGTGGCCCGCCCAACAGCACGGGCGTGGGAAAGGCGTTCATGCTCAGGATGAAGCACAAGGCAAAGGCAATCATGATGCCCGGCAAGGCCAGTGGAAATATGATGCGCCAGAACGCCCGCTTCGGGGATGCCCCCATCGACGCAGCGGCCTCGTCGAGACGGGTGTCGATCCCCTCGAATACACTCTGCAGGATCAGCACGGTGTAGGGCAGGTTGATGGCGATAATGCCGATGATGACGGCTGGCTCGGAATACATCAGATCGACACCTTGCATACCGATGGCTCGGGCGATCTGGTCCAGCATGCCGCCATGGCTGAACAATATCATCCAACCGGCGGTTCGCACGATGCTGCCGATGAACAACGGCAACACGATCAGGATCACCAGCATCGACTTCCAGCGGCTTTGCGTCCGCGCCAGCCGCCAGCCCATCGGCACGCCAAGCAGCAGGCAGGCAATTGTGACGATCACCGACACGCGGAACGTCACCACCAGCACGGACCAGTAGAAGGGGTCGGCAAAGAAGCGGATATAGTTCTCCGGTGTCACCGCCGCGATCATCATTTCGGTCGGATCGAATTTGTCGAAGCTATAGCGTGCCATGATGGCCAGCGGTGCGACCAGCATCACCAGCATCATCAGCGTCGCGGGGCCCAGCAGCGAAATCGCGCCGCCAGCCACCTTGCGTCGGTGAACGGCGCGGCTTCCCAGCCCGGCGGCGCGCGGCGTCGGCATGGCGTCAGCTATGCGAGATGTTCTTCTGCCACCAATCGTTCACCTCCGGCTCCACCTTGGTGGTGACGGCGTAGTCCGGCTGCACCAACTTCGGTGTGGGATCGGGGAATGCCAGCCCCTTGGCAACATTCCCACTCAGCGGCGCATTGGTAACCGTGGGCAGGTAGCCCATATGCGCGGCGAAGCCCTGTTGCGCGGCAGGCGCCAGCATCGCGTTGATGTATTTCAGGGCGGTCGGCTTGTCCGGTGCGTTCTTCGGCACGACCATGCCGGATACATACAGAATGGCGCCTTCCTGGGGAAAGGTACTGGCAACGGGGAAGCCGGCATTCTGCCACATGAAGATTCGCGCCTGCCAGACGATGCCGACATCGATTTCGCCGGACTTGAAGGCTGGCGCGAGCGAGTCTGTCGACGGGTAGAGTCGCAGGCCATTGGCGTTCAGCTTGAGCATGTACTCCTTGGCCTTGTCGAAATCGCTGGGATTGCCGCTCGTGAACATGCTGGCACCCATCATCGCCCAGAACGAATTCTGACCGATCACGCCGACCTTGCCCTTCCATTTCGGGTCCAGCAGATCGCCGAAGGTCTTCGGCGGATCGGTGACGGTCTGTGGATTATAGACCAGGACCTGGGCGCTGTAGATGTGCGGAATGAAGGTTTTGGATTTGAGATCCGGGCGCAGATATCGCAGGTTCGGCACGCTCGTCTCGTCAAGCGTTTCCAGCAACCCCGCCTCGCCGCAGCGGAAGCCTTGCGGCGCGCCGACGCAGGCAACGTCCAGCGTGCCGTGGGGCAATCTGCGCGACGCGAACAGCTTCGCCACGCGAGGGGTTTCGTCGGCCACATCCTGGGTGATGTCGATGCCCTGCGGCTTCAGCAGCGGCTCGTCGATGTTTTCGTGCAGCAGCCGGGCATAGTCGCCACCCCAGGTGCCCACCACGCAGGTTTCCGCCGCCTGCGCCCGGCGGGTGATCAGGGCGGGCGCGGCCAGCAATGCCGCGCCGCCCAACAGCATCCGTCGGGAGAGCGCGGCATCGAAACCGGATTTCTTGGCTCCAACCATGATGCTTTCCTTGTTCTGTTATCGGACATGGATGCGATCCGCCGCGACCGGCCGGTCTTCGGCGTCGAACAGGCACTCATCGGACTGAGTCCATAGCAAAGCGACGGCCGTACCGACAGGATGACGTGTTGCCGCATCGGTGCCGATGCCGTTGGCGCGTACCACGATCGCAAGCTCCGGCGCGATCCGCACCACATGCTCCACGACCGCACCAAGATAGGTGCACAACTCCACCTGCCCGGTGACCAGGACGCCGGGCGCACCCGGCGGCATCAGGCGGATGCTTTCCGGCCGAACCGCCAGGCTTGCGCGTCCCCGGCCGCGATAGCGTCCGGCCAGGGCGATCGGCGCCCCGGCATCCAGCGCGAGCATTTTGCCGCAGTCCAGACGACCCGTCATCAGGTTGCTGCGGCCGATGAAGCGGGCGACGAACGGATTGGCCGGGCGTTCGTACAGATCTTCCTGACGGTCGATCTGCTGCACCTGGCCGTCATGCATCACCACCAGACGGTCAGCCATGGCCATCGCCTCGTCCTGGTCGTGCGTGACCATGATGGTGGTAATGCCGCGGCTGCGTTGCAGCAGGCGGATTTCGCGGGCCATGTCGGCACGCAGGGACGCGTCGAGGTTAGACAGCGGCTCGTCAAGCAGGAGCAGCTTGGGATGGATCGCCAGGGCGCGGGCCAGCGCCACGCGCTGCTGCTGGCCGCCGGATAGCTCGCGCGGCAGCCGCGCACTCAGCGCCTCCAGCTTCACCAGACGCAGCATTTCGCTCACCCGGGCCTCGATCGCAGGCGACGGCGCACGCTGCATTTCCAGCCCGAAGCCAATGTTGCGCACGACCGAAAGATGCGGGAACAGCGCGTAGCTTTGGAAGACGATCCCCATATTCCGACGATATGGCGGCAGATTGAGGATGCTTTCCCCGTTAATTCGGATATCGCCGGATGTGGCGGCCAGAAACCCGGCGATCATGCGCAGCGTGGTGGTCTTGCCGCAGCCGGACGGCCCGAGCAGCACGATCAGCTCGCCGGGCGCGACGTTGAGGCTGACATCCCGCACCGCGACGTGGTCGGCAAAACTCTTGCTCAGCCGGTCCAGTTCCAGCCGTGCCGCCTCGCTCATCGAACGATCTGGCTCAGGCGCATGAAGCGGTTCAACACCAGCAGCAGGGCGCAGACCCCGGCCATCTGGGCGACAGCGACAGCGGCGACCATCGGGTCGATGTGGTATTCCAGATATTGAAATATCGAAATCGGCAAGGTGGTCACCCCAGGGCTGGTCAGGAACAAAGCCAGCCCGAGATTTTCGAACGAGCTGATGAACACAAACAGGCCGGCGGCGATGATGCCCTGGCGCATCGCCGGCAAGGTGACGCGCCAGATCACCATCCACGGCCGGGCGCCCAAGCTGGCGGCAGCCTCCTCCGCGGCCCTGTCATGGTTGACCAGACCGGCAAGGCAAAGGCGCACGACCCAGGGCGTGGTGATCATGATGTGCGACAGGATCAGACCGGCGAGCGATCCGGTGATGGCCGAGCCAAGCTGTTCGTCCATCTGCACCAGCAACACATAGGTGCCAAGGCCAAGCACGATGTCCGGCACGGTCAACGGCGCCAACAGCAACGTGCTGATCGCGCCGACACCGCGAAAGCGGTAGCGCGACAGGCCAATGCCGGCCGGTACGCCGAGCAACAGACTGCCGACAACCGAGGCCAGGGCAAGCTGCAGGCTGATGAGTGCCGAGGCACCGAAAACAGGGCCAATCGCGAGATACCACGACAAAGTGTAGCCGCGAGGTGGAAACACTATCAGCTTCTCATCGAAGACACTCAGATAGACGGTCAACAGCAAGGGCACGCCGATCAGCACGATCCCGATCCAGACGAAGGCACTCAGCCCGAGTCGCTCGAGTCTGGCCAGCGTTTGATGGGAGACGGCCTTCGTCATTCGCCGAAAGTCACTCCAGAGTGGTTTCACCCACGATTACGCAAGATCGATGGCGCAAGATCCAGGCCACGGCCATCGTTTCTAGAGCAATATGGCTTTAGGTGGAATCACCGAGCCATGAAATTGCTCGCTAAAACAAATACCTAGAGCGTGATGGCTTCGCCTACCAGAAGCCATCACGCTCTAGGCGATTCCTCTAGCCTCCGCTGATCGCGGTCATGATGGCAACCTCGGTGTTCTGCGGCAGATGAGTTGCCAGCGTGGCGCGCTCGCCGGCAACGAAGATGTTGATGTGGCGGCGAATGCAGGGGGTGCTGTCGCACAGGCAATGGCGCATGCCGGGCCAGCGCGTGTCGAGCGCGTCGATCAGGCCCGCAACGCTGCCGGCTTCGATGTCGAGGCTTGGCGGACTGCTGGGAAACAATCGGGTGAGCGATTGGGGGAGCAGGACGCGCATGGGCTCTCTAGCGATCGAGAACCAGGGTTTCGACCGACAGGATCGACGGGAGGTGCTGGGCGATCGCGGTCCAGCTCTCGCCCTCGTCCGGGCTTGCGAACAAGGTCCCGGTGCTGGTGCCGGCGTAGATGCCGGCGGGGTCCAGCCGATCGGCGGCCATGGACTGGCGGAGAACGCCGAAGAAGGCGTTTTCCTGCGGCAGCCCTTGGCGCAGGGCCTGCCAGCCTGCGCCGGCATTGCGGGTACGCCAGACCGCGGCCTTCGCCTCTGGCACGTAGCGGCCCAGCGTGTCGCCGTTGAGGGGCAGGAGAAACAGCGTTTCGGGGTCGCGGGGATGCGCGACGGCGGGGAAGCCGAAGCTGGAGGGAAGCCCGGCCTCGATGCTCTCCCAGCTCCGGCCGCCATCGTCGCTGCGATACATGCCGCAATGGTTCTGCTGATAGAGGCGATCGGGGCGCCCGGGCGCGTTGACGAGGCTGTGTACGCATTGGCCGAATTCCGGGTAGCGTTCGCCCTCTGGCAGGAAGTCACAGCGGGTGCCGGTGTTGCGGGGCTCCCAGCTCCGGCCGCCATCGGCGGTGTAGAAGACGCCGGCCGACGAGATGCCGACCCAAAGCTGGCCATCGTCCTCCGGGTGGGGAACGATGGCGTGGAGGATCAGGCCCGCACCGCCCGGTTGCCAGCGCGGGCAAGTGGGATGCTGGCGGAGGCCTTCGACATGAGACCAGGTCTCACCGCCATCGTGGCTGTCGAACAGGCCGGCGGGCTGCACGCCCGCGTAAAGTCGGCCGCGATGCGTGGCAAGGCTCCAGACAGAGACGACCGGGGAGTCACCGGCAGCGTATTGCAGGCCGCTACTGGAACGGGTCCAGCTTGCGCCGAAATCGGTAGATTTCCAAACCGCCGGGCCGAACCACTCGCTGCCGCCGCCGGCGTAGATCGTGCCCGTCTGAGGGTCGGCGACGACGTGGTTCATCGGCCAGGTATCGCAGAATGGGCCGCGAATGGACCAATCCGCGCGGTCGGCATCACTTTCGAGGATGAAGGCGCCCTTGCGGGAGCCCAGCAGGACAAGCACGCGTGCGCGCATGGTTTCCCTCCTCTTGGCTAGACGCTCGGGGATGGAGCGGGGTGATGTCAACCTTTTCGGGTCATCCTCGCTTTCGGCAGACCGTTTAGCCTGCCGCAGCCACCGGCAGCGCCATCCACCCCGGCACGCGCGGCGTCACCGCCGCCTCCCCGCAGCGCAGCCCGGCTTCGCCCAGCGCCTCCAGCCGAAGCTGTGCCATCCCCAGCCCGTCGCGGCCCGACCGCATCACCCCGATCTCCGCCCCGTCGCGCAGCACCGGCGTACCCGGCGGGGGCACCGGTCCGTCGATGGCAACCGGCGTCAGGCGCCGCTTCACCAGGCCGCGATATTTCGTCCGGGCGGTCAATTCCTGGCCGAGATAGCAGCCTTTGGTCCAGGACACGCCATGCAGTTCATCGAAGCCGGCCTCCAGCAGGACGCTCTTTTCCGCCTCCATATCCGCCGAGCCATCCGGCAGCCCGAGTTCGAGACGATGCATGTCCCAATCGGCCGCCGTCGCCGTCGCCGGCAATGAAGCGGGCGCCAGGATGCGCCACCCCGCCGCCGGCAGCCGCGGATCGGGTGCTGCCATCGCATCCTGCGGCAGCCCTTCCGGCAGTCCGCCCCAGGCCGCGTGCACATGCAGTCTGTGCGACAGATCGGCCAGCGTCACCTTGGCGCGCAGCCGGAATCGCGTCAGCCGTTGCACCAGCCCCGCCGCCTGCGCCCGCTCCACATCCAGCAGCAGCCGGGCGCCGTCCGACAGGATGAAGAAATCGGCCAGCCATTTGCCCTGCGGCGTCAGCAGCGCCGCCCAAACCGCGCGGCCCGGCGCGGCCTGCGCCACGTCGTTGGAAACCAGCCCCTGGAGGAAGCTGATCCGGTCCTCGCCCGCGACTTCAATCACGCCCCGGGCGGGAAGCTGTGCCATCTGTGTCATGGCCCCCGACTTGGCACCGCGCGCAGCGCCATGCAAGACAGGCGGCCCATCGTCTGCTACAGACCCGAATCAATGCGCCTCGTCCGCCCCTCGAAAGCCGCCGGCTGATGTCCGGCATCGCCGGAATCGTCACCGCCCCGGACACTTCCCCGCCCGACCCCGAGGTTCTGGCGGCCCTGACGCGCGCCATCGCCCATCGCGGTCCGGACGGCTCCGGCCACACCGTGGTCGGCCGCGTGGCGCTCGTGCATAACCGCCTCGCCATCATCGATCTCGCCACCGGCGACCAGCCGCTTTTCGCCGGCTCGGCCGCGCTGGTGGCCGATGGCGAGGTGTATAATTATGGGGAGCTGCGCGCGGGCCTGCGCGGGGTCAAATTCAGTACCCACAGCGATTGCGAACCCCCGCTGCATCTGTGGTTGCGCGACGGGCCGGATTACGCGGCGCAGCTGCGCGGTATGTTCGGCATCGCCATCCATGAGCGCGCCGCCCGCACGGTCACGCTCACCCGCGACCCCTTCGGCATCAAGCCGCTGTATGTGGCGCAGACCGAGACCAGCCTCGCCTTCGCGTCGGAGGCACAGGCGCTGCTCAACGCGGGGATCGTCCCGCGCGCCCTGCGCCCCGCCGCCCGCGACGAATTGCTGCAGATGCAGTTCACCACCGGTGCCGAGACCATCTTCCCCGGCATTCGCCGCGTGCTGCCCGGCGAGACGCTGGTCTGCGCCGACGGCCGCATCCTCGAACGCCGCCTGAACCCCGCTTTACCGGCAGGCGGTCCGGAGCCGATCGACGAAGATACCGCCATGTTGCGGCTCGACCGCGCGCTAGAGGAAAGCGTGGACCTGCACCAGCGCAGCGACGTGCCCTACGGCATGTTCCTGTCCGGCGGCATCGACAGCGCCACCATTCTCACGCTGATGGCCCGGCTGAATGCCTCTCCCGTGCTGGCCTTCACCGCCGGTTTCGCCCATCCCGGCGCGGCTGACGAACGCGACCAGGCGGCCCACGTGGCCAAATCCCTCGGCGCCCGGCACGAGACGATCGAGGTGACGGAGGCGATGGTCTGGCAACATCTGCCCGAAATCGTCGCCTGCATGGACGACCCGGCCGCCGATTACGCCGCCATTCCCACCTGGTTCCTGGCCCGGCGCGCCCGCCAGGACGTGAAGGTAGTACTGTCCGGCGAGGGCGGCGACGAGTTGTTCGCCGGCTATAGCCGCTATCGCAGCGCCATGAAGCCATGGTGGCTGGGCGGCAAGGTGATGCGCGGACGCGGCAATTTCGACCGCGTGAGCGTGCTGCGCAACCACCCCACCGCCTGGCGCGACGGCATGGCCGCGGCCGAGGCGAAGGCCGCCGGCGGCGGCCGCTCCCGCCTGATGGTGGCGCAAGCCGTCGATTTGGCGGATTGGCTGCCGCACGACCTGCTGCTGAAGATCGATCGCTGCCTGATGGCCCATGCGGTGGAGGGGCGTACCCCATTCCTCGATCCCGGTGTGACAGCGGCGGCATTCCGCCTGCCCGATGCGTTGAAGATGCGCGGCGGCATGGGCAAGTGGCTGCTGCGGCGCTGGCTGCAGAAGAACTGCCCGGCGGCCAGGCCGTTCGCGCCCAAGCAGGGCTTCACCGTGCCGATCGGCCAATGGATCGGCGGCCAGGGGGCACGCCTCGGCCCGCTGGTCGCGGCCCAGCCCGGTATCGCCGAAATCGCCGACCGTGAGCGGGTGATCGGCCTGTTCCGGGCCGCCGATGGCCGCCGGCGCGGCTTCGCGGCCTGGATTCTCCTGTTCTACGCGCTCTGGCACCGCACCCATATTCTCGGATTGCCGCCCTGCGGCGACGTGTTCGAGACGCTTTCCACCCTCTGACCAGCGGCTCCGCGAACGAAAGGCATAAGATGGCGCAGCATTACGACCTGGTGATCCGCGGCGGCATGTGCGTGCTGCCCTGGGGCCTGGAACAGACCAGCGTCGGCGTGCGCGATGGACGGATCGCGGCCCTGGGCGTGGGTGCCGAGGCCACGGCGGATGAGACCATCGACGCCGCCGGCCTGCATGTGCTGCCCGGCCTGATCGACCCGCATGTCCATCTGCGCGATCCCGGCGACCCGGCGATCGAGACCATCCCCACCGGCACCAAGGCGGCGGTGCTGGGCGGCCTCACCGCCGTGTTCGACATGCCGAACACCAGCCCGTCCATCACCGATGCGGCCCGGCTCGCCTGGAAACAGGACTATGTGGAACAATCCGCCTGGTGCGACATGGGCCTGTATGTTGGCGGCACCAAGACCAACATCCCCGAACTGGCGTCGCTGGAGCTTGGCCGCGGCGTCTGCGCCATCAAGGTGTTCGCGGGCAGTTCCACCGGCGATCTGATGGTCGAGGATGACGAGAACCTCGAACGCGTCATGCGCAGCGGCCGCCGCCGGATTTCCTTCCATAGCGAGGACGAATACCGGCTTCAGGCCCGCAAGGGGCTGTTCAAGTCGGGCGACCCCTATGCCTGCCACATGGAATGGCGTGACGAGGAAGCCGCCTTCCTCGGCACGCGCCGGCTGATGGCGCTGGCCCGCAAAACCGGCCGCCCCGCCCATATCCTGCATGTCTCGACGGCGCAGGAACTCGATTATCTGCGGGATTATCGCGACATCGCGACGATGGAAGTGCTGGTGAACCATCTGACGCACACCGCGCCGGAGGTGTACGAGGAGCTGCGCGGCTTCGGCGTGATGAACCCGCCCATTCGCGGCCGCGCCCATTATGAGGCGAGCTGGGCGGCCATTCGCGACGGCCGTGTGGACACGATCGGCAGCGACCACGCGCCGCATCCCCGCGCCGCCAAGGAAAAGCCCTGGCCCGACTGCCCGGCCTGACTGACCGGCGTGCAGACATTGGTGCCGGTCATGCTGAACCATGTGAATGCCGGCCGGCTGTCGCTGCCACGGCTGGTGGATCTGATGTCCGCCGGACCCGCGCGCGTCTATGGCGTGGTCGGCAAGGGCCGTCTGGCCGCTGGCTACGACGCCGATTTCACGCTGGTCGACATGCGGCGCAGCCGCCGGATCGAGAATGACTGGATCGTGAGCCCCTGCGGCTGGACACCCTTCGCCGGCATTCAGATCACGGGTTGGCCCGTGGCAACCATCGTGCGGGGGACTGCCGTGATGCGCGAGGACGCGGTGATCGGGATTCCGCAAGGCCAGCTGGTGCGGTTCCAGGGCTGAGCACAAGCGTCGGAATATTTTACAGTGCAGCGGCGTCCGGCGGACGCGCCGCACCAACGCGTTGAAAAATTGATCCGATTCTCCTTGGCATGGTCGTTGCTTAATACTCCCTAAACAGACTCATATTTGCGCCCGCGCTGCAGGACCCGCCACGACATCAGGGACGGTTTCGGCATCGGGGGTGACCACCGAGAAAGGATGCCCCGGATGAAACTGCAATTGACGACCGTCGGGTTCATCGCCCTCGCCGCCGCGACGATCCCAGGCACGGCACACGCCGACCCGTGAACCTCGTCCAGAACGGCAGTTTCTCGAGCACCACCCTGAAGGCTTCCGGCTTCGTGAGCGGCAACAACCTGACCGACTGGACCGACACGTCCGGCTATACGATCCTGTACACGGCAAGCAAGAGCCACACGACGGATACATGGCACGTTGGTCTGGGCAACAGCTACCAGAACGCGCCGACGCAGTCGGTTGACAATCACGGCTTAGACAATTGGATGCAGGTGACGCTGGATTTCGTCGCGACCGCGACGTCCGAGGTGCTGTCCTTCACCGCTTCGGGCACACCAGGGCAATCGGAGCCGCCTTTCGCCCTGCTCGACGGCGTCTCCGTCGTCCAGCAGGCGCCGAACGTCTCCGGCGCCCAGCCCGTGCCGGAGCCGCCGGCCTATGCCGCCATGCTGGTGGCGCTGCTCGGCATGCTCGGCACACGTAGGCTGTGGACCCGGCGCGCCTGACCGTTTCGTCCGGTTACGGATAAGGATCGCATCCGAACTCGCTGTCTGATATCGAAACGGGCCCACCATTGGTGGGCCCGTCTTTCGTTTCACAGCCCGGTCCAGGCTCGCCATAGAAACGCTTCACTATCTGCAGCAGCATCTCCCACCCGCCGCCGTCAACATCATTCGGCTGAGCGTGTGGCTGGTCCTGCTGGCAGCCATTTTCGTCCCGCTGGAACGGCTTGGCGCGGTCCGCCCGCATAGACTGTTCCGCAAGCAGATCCTGACCGATCTGCGCTATTACTTTCTCGGCGGCCTGGTGCTACCGCTGCTTCTGGTCTTGCCGGTCGCGGCCATCGTCTGGATGCTGCACGGCGTCGTCCCCGGTGACGTGCTCGCGCTGGCGGTCGGGCTGCCGCTCTGGGTGCGACTGCCGGCCACGCTCGTGGCGGGTGAGATCGGCTTCTACTGGGGCCATCGCTGGACGCATGAAATCCCATTGCTCTGGCGCTTCCACGCCATCCATCACAGCGCCGAGCAGCTCGATTGGCTGGTCAACACGCGGTCCCATCCGCTGGATCTGATGTTCACCCGCATCTGCGGGTTCATTCCGCTCTATCTGCTGGGTCTCGCGCTGCCCATGGCTGGTCCAGCGGCGCAACTGCCATTGCTGATCGTGCTCGTCGGCCCGGCCTGGGGTTTCTTCGTCCACGCCAATCTGCGCTGGCGCTTCGGCTGGTTCGAATGGCTGATCGCCACCCCCGCCTTTCACCACTGGCACCACCCAGGGACGACCATGTCGACAAGAACTACGCCGCCATGCTCCCCTGGATCGACCGCATCTTCGGCACCCATTACATGCCGCGCAACCAATGGCCCAGCCGCTACGGCACCAGCACCCCGGTTCCGTCCAATCTGGGCGGCCAGCTGATCCAGCTGCTATCGCCCCGCGGCCAGCAAGCCCGGCGATCCTCCCGGAGGCGTAGCAGGACTCAGGCCGAACGCCGGTGGCTGCTCAGACTCGGCAGGAAGGCGGTCAGCAACCCGATCAGTGGCAGGAAGGCGCAGACGTGATAGACGAAGGTGATGCTGGTCCGGTCCGCAAGATCGCCCAGGACGGCGGCGCCGATCCCGCCCATGCCGAAGGCAAAGCCGAAGAAGATGCCTGACACCGTGCCGATATGGCCCGGCATCAGCTCCTGCGCATAAACCAGGATTGCCGAGAAGGCCGAGGCGAGCACCAGGCCGATGATCACCGACAGCACGCAGGTGAAGAACAGGCCGGCATAGGGCAGCATCAGGGTGAATGGCAGCACCCCCAGTATCGACCCCCAGATGACGTATTTGCGCCCGATGCGGTCTCCCACCGGGCCGCCGATCAGCGTGCCGACGGCAACCGCCGCCAGGAACACGAACAGATAGACCTGTGCGCTCTGCACGGAGATGTGGAATTTTTGGATCAGATAGAAGGTGTAGTACGTGTTCAGGCTGGCGAGATAGAAATATTTGGAGAAGATCAGCGCCACCAGAATGCAGATCGACAGCACGACCCGCCCCCTGGAAAGCCCCGTCCCGCCTTCCGCCGCATGGCCGCGCGGTCTGCCACGGGCGGCCAGCCGAGCCCGCGAATACCAGCCGCCGACCCGCCACAGAATGACGATGGCCAACAGCGCGAAGGCCGAGAACCAGGCGATGCTGGAGCGCCCGTTGGGCACCACGATCAGGGCGGCCAGCAGTGGCCCGATCGCCGAGCCGGTATTGCCGCCCACCTGGAAGACGGATTGCGCCATGCCGTGCCGGCCGCCCGAGGCCATGCGCGCGACGCGCGAGGATTCGGGGTGGAACACCGACGAGCCAAGCCCGACCATCGCCGCCGCGATCACCACACCCGCGAAACTACCGGCGACTGACAGCAGCAGCAGCCCAAAGAAGCTGGCACCCATGCCCACCGCCAGCGAATAGGGCATCGGCCGGCGATCCGTGTACAGCCCCACCACAGGCTGCAGCAGGGACGCGGTCATCTGGAACGCCAGCGTGATCAGCCCGACCTGCACGAAATTCAGATGGAAATCCTGCTTCAGCACCGGATAGGTGGCCGAGATCAGCGACTGCATGGTGTCGTTCAGAAGATGGCAGAAGCTGAGCGAGATCAGGATGGTGAAGGCGGCATTCCCAGCCGCCGGAACGCCCGGGGCGGGCGCTGCCGCGAACTCGGGGGCCGGCGCCGTGGCGGTGCTGGGCGATGCAGTCATGCGCGTCTTCTCCGGGACCGATGCGGCACCCCAACTATGGCAAATCCAGGCTGGGATACCAAGGTCGCCTGAGCAGGGCTGCCCCCCACGCACAACGCGTATCCGATCCTGGCTGCCTCAAAATCCCGGCCAGCGTTTGGTGCGGTCCGCCTCCTGCGCCGGGGTCAGGCTGCGCGGGCCGTCCGCCGCTTCATGCGGGTGATCGAACAGCGCCCCGGGATCGGCCCAGCAATCGACCACGCCCAGGCTGCGCGTGCCGAACGGCGGCCGAGGCAGCTCGGCCTCCTGCGGCCTGCTATAACGCTTGCCCTGCTCCAGCCGCACCACCGAACAATCCTTGCCGGTAACCCCGGAGACCACCAGATCGGCAATAGCGCGCTGGAACACCACCATACTGGCGGCGTTGGCCGCGGCGAACGCCCCGCTGGATTCAGGCGTGCAGTCCGGCAACAGGATGACGCTCAACATGAGTAGAATACGCATGCCGCAATGAGGCATGCCGAAATGAACAACGGATTAGTACCAATGGCGTGACAGGCGAGGTTTGCTCCCGAGTTCCGCCGCCGCTATGGTCCGGCGCCCGATGCCACCCGAAGGGAACGACGTGTCCGATATCTTCGACGAGATCAGCGAGGATCTGCGAGCCGAGCGGGCGCATCATCTGATGCGCCGGTACGGCGCGTTGCTGGCCGGCATGGCCGTGCTCGCGATCCTGGGTGTCGGGGCCTACCAGGGCTGGAAATATTACCAGCAGCAACAAACCATGCGTCAGGCGGATTCGTTTCTGGCGGCGATGCACATCGCCGACGGCGCGGACGGCGCCCAGCGGCAGACGGCACTTCCCGCCTTCGCCAAACTCGCCCAGGACGGCAATGCCGGCTACCGCACCCTGTCGCGCCTGCGCGAGGCCGCACTGAAGGCCGCTGGCGGGGACGGCGCCGGCGCCGCCGCGCTGTGGAACGAAATATCGGCCGACACCAAGGCCGACCCGTTGCTGCGCGATCTCGCCAGCCTGGAATGGGCGATGCACCAGATCGACGCCGGCGACCCCGCAGCCGTCCAGGCCCGCCTCGCGCCACTCGCCGCCGCCAATAATCCGTGGCATGCGCTGGCGCAGGAACAGCAGGCTCTGCTGGCATTGCGCCAGGGCCATAAGGATGCCGCGCGCGATATCTTGAAGCGCCTGGGCCAGGACGTCACCGCGCCGGACGGCGTGCGCGGCCGCGCGAACGGCCTGCTGGCCGAGCTCGGCAGCCCGGCCGGAGGTTCATAGAAGACAGAATGGTTATGACGCAGAACAAACTTCGCCTCGGGCGCCGCTCCGCCTTGCTGCTGCCGCTCGGCCTCGCCGGATGCGGCCTGTTCAATGGCGACTGGTTCGGCAGCGACAAGCCCCCGCTTCCCGGCACCCGCATTGCCGTCATGTCGGAACAGAACAGCCTCGCCGTCGACAAATCCAATCCGCTCAAGGTGGTGCTGCCGCCGCCCACACCCAATGCGGATTGGCCGCAGGCCGGCGGCGTGCCGTCCCACGACATGGGCCATCCCGCCCTGGGCCAATCCGTGGCCCCGGCCTGGAGCGGCCGGATCGGCACCGGTGGCGGCTATCGCCGCAAACTGACGGCCCAGCCCGTCGTCTCCGGCGGCCGGGTGTTCACCATGGACAGCGATGCCGTGATCTCGGCCTTCGATGTTACCAACGGCCATCGGGCATGGGACCTGGAAACGCGCGCGGATGACGACCGCAGCACCAATATCGGCGGCGGACTCGCGATCGACGGCGGCACGCTCTATGCCGCCACCGGCCGTGGCGACGTGCTCGCGATCGCACCCGCCACAGGCAAGATCACCTGGCGGCGCAATATCGGCGTGCCCGCCCGGGCCGCACCCACCATCGCCGAGGACAAGCTGTTCCTCCCCACACTGGGCGGCCAGCTTCTGGCCCTGTCCGTTACGGACGGCAAGCAGGTCTGGAATTATCAGGCGACCAGCGCGGACACGCTGGTACTCGGTCTGCCCTCGCCGGGGTATTCCGACGGCCTGATCGTCGCCGGTTTCGGCTCGGGCGAACTGGTCGCCTTGCGCGCCAATTCGGGCGCCGTGGCCTGGAGCGACAGTCTCGCCTCCGAACGCGGCCGCAACAGCCTGTCGGACCTGTCGACCATTCGCGGGCGCCCGGTCATCCGCAATGGCCGCGTTTACGCCATCGGCCTCGGCGATCTGATGGTGGCGCTAGACCTGCGCAGCGGCCGCCGCCTGTGGGAGCGCGATGTCGCATCCTATGAAACGCCCTGGATCGCCGGCGACTGGCTGTTCATCCTGGACCAGGACAACATCCTCGCCGCCTTGTCCACCGTTGATGGCGCGGTGGCCTGGGCGACCCAGCTCGACAAATTCAAGAACATGAAGAAGCAGCAGGACCCGATCCGCTGGATTGGCCCGGTCCTGGCCGGTGACCGCCTGATCGTGGCCGGCACCAACGCGACAGCGCTGGCGGTAAGCCCCTATACCGGCACCATTCTCGGCAAGCAAACCCTGCCCGGCGCCGCCTCGCTCTCGCCGATCGTGGCCGGCGGCACGCTCTATTTGCTGACCGACGACGCGACCCTGACGGCCTTCCGCTGAGTCCGCACATGCCGCCCGTCGTCGTCATCGCGGGCCGGCCGAATGTCGGCAAGAGCACGCTGTTCAACCGGCTCGCCGGCCGGCGCTACGCACTGGTATCCGACACGCCTGGGGTCACCCGCGACTTCAAGGAAGCCGAAGCCCAGCTGCGCGGCCGCATCGTGCGACTGATCGACACGGCCGGACTCGAGGAATCGGCCCCCGAGACATTGTTCGGCCGCATGCGCGCCTCCTCGGAATCCGCCGTCTCCCAGGCCGATCTCGTGCTGTTTGTGGTCGATGGCCGCGCCGGCATCACCCCCGCCGACGAGCATTTCGCCGCCTGGTTGCGCCGTCAGGGCCGACCGGTGCTGCTCGTCGTCAACAAGGCCGAAGGCCGCGCCGGCGCCAACGCGGCGCTGGAGGCGTTTTCGCTCGGCCTCGGCACCCCGGTCGGCGTCTCGGCCGAACATGGCGATGGCCTCGCCGACCTGATGGGCGAAATCGCCGACCGCCTGCCCGAGGCCCATGAGGGCGAGGACGAAGCCCGCGAGCGGCCGCTGAAGCTGGCCATCATCGGCCGCCCCAACGCCGGCAAATCCACCCTGGTCAACCGCCTCCTCGGCCAGGAACGCATGATCACCGGCCCCGAACCCGGCCTGACCCGCGACGCCGTGGCCACACGCTTCACGGATACGGACGGCACGATCATCGAACTGGTTGATACCGCCGGCCTGCGCCGCCGCGCCCGCATCGAACAGCCGCTCGAGAAAATGTCCGTCAGCGCCTCCATCGAGGCCCTGAAGATGGCCGAGGTGGTCCTGTTGACTGTGGATGTGGTGGAAGGCCTGCACGACCAGGACCTGCAACTCGCCCGGCTGATCGAACGCGAAGGCCGCGCCTGCGTGCTGGTGCTGAACAAATGGGACGCCACGCCCGACCGCAACGCCGCCCGCAGGGCCGCCTCGGACCGGCTGGAAACCAGCCTCGCCCAGATGAAGGGCATCCAGGTCGTCACCCTCTCCGCCCTCACCGGCCAGGGTGTGGACAAGCTGTTGCCGGCAATCCGCAAGGCCCACGCGATCTGGAACACCCGCGTGCCCACCGGCGAGCTGAACCGCTGGTTCGAGGATGCGCTGGAACGCCACCAGCCCCCGCTCGTCTTCGGCCGCCGGCTGAAGCTGCGCTACATCACCCAGGCCAAGGCCCGGCCACCCACTTTCATCGTCTTCGGCACCCGCGCGGAACAAACCCCCGAGGACTATCAGCGCTACCTCGTGAACACCCTGCGCGACAGCTTCGCCCTGCCCGGCACGCCGATCCGCCTGCAGTTCCGCGGCACGACCAATCCGTATGCCGACGATAGGGATTAGGGCAGGCCGGGCGCGTCCGATCTCCGCCCCCGCAGCCGCCGCAACTCCACGAACTGCCAGCACAGCAGGATAGGTATCCCCAGCGCCAGGTCACGCGCCCTGCGCAGCAAGGACACGCTGAGGGCGGCTTCCGCCGGCACGCCGAATATGGCGGCCAGTCCGATATAGGCCGCTTCCTGCACGCCAAGCGCGCCCGGCACCAGGAAAGATAGCGCCAGCACCCCGTGCAGCAGGCCTTCGATGGCCAAAGCCGGCAGAAGGCCGATCGGCACGCCGACCAAATGAAAGCCGATCCACCCGGCCACGCCCGTCGCGATCCAGCCCGTCAGATGCAGGCCGATGGCGCGCAGCAACCGGCCGGAATTGCGCGCGGCCCGCGACAGCTCTCTCTGCACCACGATCAGCCTTTCCGTATCGTTACGGAAAAAGCGCCGGCTGATCTGGTCCAGCAAACGGCCGAACAGGGCATCCCCGGTTCGCCGTTGCAGCGCAACAAAGCTCACCCCCGCGACCAGCGCCGCGACAAGCGCGATGGCGAGCGGCGTGGCCAGTGGCCAGTTGGGGACATAAGCCAGCAGGATGGCCAGCGCGACCGCCATGAACAGGATCTGGGCGAGGAATTCGTTGGTGGTGTCCAGAATCGTGGTCGCCGTGGCCGCCGCCCAGCCCAGCCCGGCCAGCACGATCGCGCGCACGCCCAGCGCGAAGCCGCCCAGGCGCGAGAACGGCAGACAATTGCCGCCGGCGTCGCGCACCATGCGACCCCACACGAAGCATCGTATGGCAAGCTGCCGCCCCGGCACGATGGTGGCCCAGGCTGCGCCGAGGACGACGAACATCGCCATCTGCCAGGCACAGACAAGCATCAGGCCACGCCAGCCCACGGCCATCAGCGTCTCGCCAATGCGGGCGGCACCGAACCAGCCGATCAGCAATGTGCCGAGCAGCAGCCCGAGAATGGTGAAAGCCAGAGAGAGCGACTTGACCTTGCGCAACGACACGACGGCTATGCCCGATTTTCTGGGCCACCCAGCACGGCGCGAGATCTGGATCAAGCCCATTCCTGCCGCGATGCCGGTCAGGCGGTCATCAGCTCGCGCCGCGGCCGGCTGGCCGCCGCCTCGTCCTCTATCCCGAACCGCGCCATATAGGCGGCGAAGCGCTCCCGCTCGGGCGTGGGGTCGAGGCGATAATCCTCGCTGCGATAGGAATGCGGCGCGTAACCGCCATTCGGCCGTTCCGCCGTGTACGATCCGATATCGGCGGCAATCTCCGGCGCCCAGGGCAGGGCGAAATGCCGATACACCCCCGCCACCGTGCCCGCCGGATCGGCGATCAGATCGGTGTGGCGGATATGCAGGATCGGTTCGGCGAAATCCTCCCGCAGGCTGGCCTCCCCCATCAACGACACTGCTTCCCCGTAGCGTCGCACCTCCTGCTGGCCGATCCCGGCACGGTCGATCCGGCGAGTGAATGGCGCGCGCAGCACCTCGGTCAGCCGGGTGACGGACAGCAGCACCTTCTGCGGATCGCGATGCACGAACACCATGCGCGCATCGGGATAGACCGCCCGTATCGCGTCAAGGGCGAAAACATGATCCGGGCATTTCAGCACCCAGCGCGTATCGGTCCCCTGCGTCCCTTTCCGGCGGCCCTGGTACTGGAGATGCTGGAGGAAACGCTTGTGGAAGGCATACGCATCCACATGCCCCGCCGCGTCCAGCCATTCCCGGTAGGACGGCACATGATAGTTCGAATCGAAGCGCAGGCTGCGGAACACATGCGCGGCGATTTCGCTGCATTCCTGCGGCATGTCGGCTTCCAGAGGGTGCAGGGCGCGAAACTCCGGCGCCAGCCATTCGAAGCGGCGCAGCTGGCGATCGACCCTCGCCACCCGGTCATCCGGCACATTCGCGCCGGTATCGTGTTCAGAATGGGGATGGTCGGGATAGGGATAGATGGTCTCGTACACCAGGGGCCCGCGATTGGCCGGGTCCTGCAACATCAGGCAATGCAGGAAAGTGGTGCCGGAGCGCGGCAGCCCGGCGATGAAGATCGGTCGCGCGACCGCCTGCTTCAGGATCGCCGGCGCCTTCGCCTCCTCCGCGCGCAGGCGCAGCAGATTGGTCAGGAAGCGCCCGATATCCCACCGCGTCGCGATCCGCCCGACCACGCTCAACTCCGCCTCGGCGTCGCAGGCGGCCACGAAACGGCGCAGCGGGTCCACGAATGACAGGTCACCGAAATTGCCATGGCCCGCACGCCGGCAGGCCGCGGCGACAAGCTCGTCCGCGGACAAGGGACGATCCAGAAAACCCAGCCAATCCGCTACGGTATCCAGGGAGCTGAGCAAGCCAGTTCGTAGCGGCATGTGAATTCTCCAGAACGGTGGACCATAGGCGCAACCGACTGGTTTTCCCATGAAAACCGATCAGATGGCGCCACGAATCCTCAACAAAATCGTGTCACGCGCCTGAATACGTCTCAGCATCGGGGCAATACTGATATGCAGAATTGGCATGAAAACCGCCGGGCGCTATCCCGCCCCCATCCGGGTCTGATCGACGAAGCTTTCCATCGCGTCATCGATGGCCCGGCTCCGCCGTCCGCCCGCGCCATGCACATAAAGCGCTTTCGAATTGAGCTTGCCGTCCCCCATCCCCGAGGGTGGCGACATTTCGTAGCGCACCTCCCGCGCATGATCGGCAAGCTGCAGCCGGGGATCGAACACCGAGTCGAATCGCCACAGCATACGCAGGAAATTGGTCTGGCCGCGCAGTGCGAGCCGCCCGGCCAGGCCCGCGACTTGGCGCAGCGCTGACCAGCCGAGATGCTTGCGGTTCAGCACCTGCTGGGTGCGCACAAGCTCCGCATAGAATTCGGGCAGCGGCAGGCGCGTCGGCAACACCGCGTGCTGGATGTCGTACAGCCGGTAATCCAGGCTGGTCAGCCGCCGCTGTTCGCGCTGCCAGATCTCGGTGCCCGGATAAGGCGTGTTGACACTGATATTCACGATCTCCGGTATCTCCATGCACCATTGCCGAATTGTCTCGAACCGCGCCCTGTCCCAGTCCGGGTCGGCGATCAGATTGACGGCGACGGTGATGCCGAGCGAGCGGGCGAAGGCCAGCGCCTCGAAATTCTTGTCCAGTCCGATGCGTTTACGGAATGTCTTCAGTCCGGCCTCGTCGATCGCCTCCAACCCGATGAACATGTATTGCAGTCCCAGCTCCCGCCAGAACTGGAACACCTCCTTGTTGCGCAACAGCACGTCGCCACGGGTCTCCAGGTAATACTGCTTCTTGATCCCCCGGCGCCGCACCGCCTCGCCGATCTTCATGCCATGCTCGGCATGCACGAAGGCCACGTCATCGACGATGAAGACCCCCGGCTCGCGGATCCGCGCCAGCTCCTCGGCCACCACCTCCGGGCTCGCCGTGCGATAGCTGCGCCCATAAAAGGTCCAGGCGCTGCAGAAGGTGCAGTCCCAGGGGAAGCCGCGGGCGAACTCGATGGAGGCGCAGGGATCGAGCGTGCCGATGAAATATTTGCGCCGGTGCCGCAGCAGGTCGCGTGCCGGACGTATGGCGTCGAGCGACTCCACGAAATGCGGTGCCGGCCCCTTGCCGGACAGGGTCACCACGCCGGGCACGCACAGCAGATCACCACCGCCGGCCCTGGCCGCCAGCAAGGCGGCCACCGACGCCTCACCCTCGCCCTTCAGCACGCAATCCACCGCCCCTTCGGCATGGCGCAGCAGATCGGCCGCCGTGAACGAGGCGCTGTGCCCGCCAACGAACACGAAGCAGCCCGGCAACGTGGCCTTGGTCGATTTTGCGAGGTCGACGATCTCCGGAATATTGGCGAGGTAGTTGCCGGAAAAACACACCGCGTCCGGCCGCCAGCGCCGAATTATACGGTCGAGATCGCGATGCGTCTCGACCTGCAGGTCGATCAGCCGCACCTCGTGCCCGGCACTGCGCGCCGCGGCTGCAATCATCTCGAGCCCGAGCGGCTCGAGCCGCAGAAATACCTTTGTGTACATCAGGCCGCTGGGATGGACGGCGAGCAGCTTCATAAAGGTTCCCCTCCAAATATGAGGCCGGATGCTCCCACGCCGCGCGACTCCCCGGCATGCAGAGAGATCCCCCCGCAAGTCTTGCCCAGGCCCGCCAGACGATCGCGCGCCATCGCGCCACCAATCGGGCAGCCGGAGCTTAATTTTCTAATCCATATGGGGTTCCACGCGCCCCGAGGCAGGGGGCAGCCCGCGATAGCGAATGGCTCGATCGCGACGCAGCTGTCACCCGCCGGGGCCGGCACCAAGCGGGCCTGATAGGTCTCGATCGAAACCAACTGGAGCGACATCAGCCGCGTGCCACACGGCACCGAAACCCAGCCAACCCCGTCGGTCCAGCGCCATCCGGGCTCGGGTGCATGGAACCCCTGTCCAAACGCACCCGCCTCCGCCAGGACACCATCGAACGCCAGCCCGGACACCGCCACGCCCAGGCGGCGGCGATCCGGGCTGTCTGCATCGCGCTCCTGCGGCACCAGGCTGCGCGATACCAGCCGCAACCGCTTCATACCGGCCGGAAGTGCGTAGCCGAAAGCGCATGGCGGCAAATCCCGCCCGTCCGCCAGCACGCGCAGCGCGGGATCCCGGGTGCGTAGCCAGCCCAGCGCCTCGGCCCGGCGCAGCAGCCGCGCATGCGCCGCGGCGACCGCCGGCCCTTCGGTGAGCAGCGGCGCGCAGCCATGCTCTCGCCAGCACCCCGGCGCAGCACCAGCGCGCGCGGCAATGCCCGCCGCATTGTCGAAATCCGCGCGGTTCCCCGTATCCAGATAGCTCTCGGCGGCGAGGCCCTGGCAAAATTTATGTCGTGGCGGTCCAGCTCCAGGTGGAAATAGCTGATCTCCGCCCGGTCCTCGCGCGCGATGGTGGCCCCGTTCGCCAGAAAGCGCACCGGAGTCAGCGCGCCATCCTGCAGCACGGCATGGTCTCCGCTCAACCACAGGTCACGTTGCGGCACGCCTGGCGCCATCGCATGCGCGGCGACACGGATCGGCGCGGCCAGGGCAGGACAGGCGTGACTCGCCAGTTCGATCCGCCGCCTGCCAAGCCAGCGCACCGCCCGCATGCCGCGCCGGGTCGCGACGCGCATGCCAGGCCGCAACGCCTCCTCCGGCATTTCACCGGCCGATGGCAGGATGCGCGTATCGGCAGCAAAGCAGGCCAAGGTTACAAGGGTGCCGCCTGCACCGTCGGATGTGAGCATCAAACGTTGCGCGGGCTGGGCCGAGCCTCACCCCGCCAATCACCGTCTGGCTCCCGGTGGTGGACACCACCAGCGCTCGCGGCGCGATCGCGGTGAAATCGACCCTGTCGCCCGGGGCAAATCCGGTCACCTCATTGGTGGGCGCAGCCGACCCTATTTCCAGCGTCGCGGCTCCGGCAAAGGCGATGGCGCCCGAACCGGCAGCGGCCGCGTTGGCCAGCATCAGCGTTCCGCCGGCTAGGACGATGCCGCCCGTGAAGCTATTGGCCGCCGACAGCGTGACCGTTCCTGCCCCTGCACCAGCAGTGTCCCGACGCCGGCATTGCCGCCCACGCCGCCAGACCCGCTCTGATCCGCGATCACATCGGCGATAGGAAGCGTCTGGCCGTCCAACAGCGCCAGTGTCAGCGTCTCGTTGCCTTGCAGGAAGATGCCCGCACCGAAGGCACCCCCCACCGCGCCCGTAATGCCGCCCGCCACCGCGCCGCCGAACTCCGTGCCGCGCTGGACGATCAGCGAGCCGCCCTGCTGCACGAAGATCGCACCGCCGGCACCCAGCTCGCCCCCGCTATCGCCACCGCTCTGCGCCGTGCCGCCCCCACCATTGCCGCCGCCCAGCCCGCCAGCGCCGCCCGTTCCGGTTGCGCTCATATACTCCCCGTCGCCGCCACCGATGCCGCCACCACCCAGCCTGCTGCCCGCGCCACCTCCGCCACCTGCCGCGCCGCCATTGGAATTCAACCCGTTCCCGGGGCCATCCCCCGCCGAAGCGGCCCCCGGCACGATGCCCGCCCCACCATTGGCCCCGCTGCCCAGCGCACTGCCGGCCGCCGCGGCACCAATCCCGCCGCCCCCGCCATAGGCAGCGACGCTCGCCCCCACGCCACCCGCGCCACCCATCCCGCCGCCGCCGCCAAAACCGAAATTCACGCTGGTCGATGCCCGCGACCCGCCGGCCCCGCCCACGGCGCGATCATTCGCGAATGTCACGCCGTTCAGCGTCACGCTGGCTCCGGCGGCAACGAATAGCCCGCCGCCAAGCCCCGCACCGCCGCCACCACCACCGGGTTCGCCCGAACCGCCAGCCCCGCCCGCCGCAATCATACCGCGCAGGGTCAGGTCCTCGACCAGCACCGCCCCGAATGCGACGAACAGCCCACGCTCACCCCCGCCACCCTCCAGCGTGGCACCGCCGCCGATAATGGTCAGGCTCGCCCCGGCCGCGAGGTCGACCGCCGCCAGTCCCGCTAGCCCATCCACGCCCTGATATTGTCCACCAGCGCGCCCAGCGAAGGCTCGTGCAGGTACATCATGTGGCCTGCTTCGTAATACGTCATGCTGATCCGCCGCGAATCGATGCCGTTGGCGGCAATACTCGTCTCCACCGCGTAGAACGGCGTCGCCAGATCGTACAGCCCGTTGGCGATCAGCACGCGCAACCCCGGATTCTCCCGCAACAGCCGCCCCAGCACCGGCGCTACGTTCACATAGCGCGGCCAAGTGGGGGTTTCCGGCGGCACCGGCCCCAACCAATCCCATTTCATCAGCGCATCGCGATTGAACGCCACATACGGACGCGCCCAATCCACCCCGAGCTGGCGTGTCACATGGTCGTTCGCCGCCGTCACGAAGGCGCTGTCCATGCCGTACGACGCGGGATCGTCATCGGGATACTCGCCCACCTCATCGAAATCCTGCCCGGTATAGCGGCTGTCCAGCCGCCCCACGGGGTCTCGCGCAACAACTCCTTGCGGAACCGCGCCGCGTCGATCCGCATCCGGCTCCGCTCCAGCCATGTCTCGGAAAGCCCAGTCAGCCGCGCCAGCTTCTTCAGCACACGCTGCTGCATGGCCGGCGCCACCCGGCTGCCGCCGAACAACGCCGGCAAATATTCATTGGCCGCGAATCCGCGCACCTCCTCCAGAAACGCCGCCCGCCCCTCCGGCGCGCTCGCCAGCCCGAAATGCAGCGCCGTCATCGCATAGGTCGGCATGAAGCACACATCGGCCAGCGGATTGCCGCGCTCGAACCGCGCCGTATGGAAATCCAGCACCGCCGAGATCAGCGCCAGCCCGTTGAACGCCACGCCGGACAGCCCGCTCGCCAGCTTGCCCGCCACCGCCACCGCCCGCGTGGTGCCATAGCTCTCCCCGCACAGAAACCGCGGCGACGCCCAGCGCCGATGCGCCGTCAGCCACGCCTTGATGAAATCGGCCACCAGCCCGGCATCCGCATCCAGCCCCCACGCCTCCTCGGGCTTGGCCTCGCCGATCATGCGGCTATAGCCGGTGCCCGGAGGATCGACGAACACCAGATCCGTCTTGTCCAGGTTGCACAGCGCGTTATCCACCATCCTGTACGGCCCCGCCCCTGCCAGCGTCGCGTCAGACGGCACCACGATCCGCCGCGGCCCCAAAGCGCCCATGTGCAGCCACAACGACGCCGAACCCGGACCGCCATTGAAAATGAAGGTGACAGCACGGGCTTCCGGCGCATCCCCGTCCGCCAGATAGCTGAACGAGAAAATGCTGGCACGCGGCGCGTCCTTCGCATCGCGCAGTTGCGTCTCGCCGGCGACGCAGCGATACGCCACCTCCGTGCCATGAAACCAGCCGCTATGCTTCGTCTCGAAACTGCGCGGCGGCGCAATCGTTGGGGTCGCGGTCGTCTCGGTCATCTTGCCTCGGTCCTGCTCGTGCCCGCGCCGACCCGGCGCGCCGCGCAGTATCGGGCAGGTGGACAAAGATGAACAATCCTGTCCTATCCCTGCCGTCATGGCGTAAGCTCGGCACACCGCTCAAGGACCCGAGATGCACATCCAGCAGACCACTCTCCCCACCGGCCTCACCGTCGTCACCGCGCGCCTTCCGGAATTCGAAACTGCCTCGGTCGTCGTCGTCGTCCGCGCGGGCTCGCGCGACGAGCAGGCCAGCAACAGCGGCGTTGCCCATTTCCTCGAGCACATGGCCTTCAAAGGCACCGCCACCCGCTCCGCCTTCGACATCGCCACCGAAATCGAATGCCTCGGCGCATCGGTCAACGCCTTCACCTCCCACGAAATCACCGCCTACCACATTGTCGGCCTGAAAGACTCCGTCGCCGAAGCCGTCGGCATCCTCGGCGACGTCCTCACCGCCTCTCTCTTCGCCACCGCGGATGTGGAGCTGGAACGCAACGTCATCGCCCAGGAAATCGCCCGCAGCGGCGACGACCCCCATTCCCTCTGCATCGAAGGCTTCCTCGCCACCTTCTACCCGGACCAGCCCCTCGGCCGCCCCGTCCTCGGCGACCCCGATTTCGTCGCCCGCGCCGCCCGCGAAGACCTGCTGGCCTTCACCGCCCGCCACTACAAAACCCAAAACATGGTCGTCGTCGCCGCCGGCGATATCGACCACACCTGGCTGGTCGATCTTGTCGGGCAACATTTCGCCGCCCTCCCGCAAGGCGAACGCCCGCCCACCCGAACCGCCCCCGTCTATGGCGGCGGCTTCTATCGCCGCCAGCGCGACGACCTCAACCAGGTCAACGTCGTCATCGGCTTCCCTTCCGTCCCCGTCGGCGCCCCCGATTTTCGCGCCCACAAAATGCTCTCCATCGCGCTGGGCAACGGCATGTCCTCGCCCCTCTTCCAGGAAGTCCGCCAGAAACGCGGCCTCGTCTACGGCGTCGGCGCCGGCTCCAACCACGGCTCGGATTTCGGCATGGTCCTCATCCAGGCCGGCATGACCCCCGAAAACCTCGACGAGTTCCTCAAAGTCGCCTGCGCCGAAGCCCTCCGCATCACCGACACGGTCGAGGAACGAGACTTCATCCGCGCCCGCAACGGCCTCCTCGCCGAACTCGCCACCGTCAAGGAACGCCCCTTCCAACTCTCCCTCTACCTCGCCGGCCAGTTCTTCCGCGAAGGCCAGGCCACCGGCCCGCAAATCGACCTCGACTCCGTCCGCCGCGTCGACATCGCCGACCTCAAAGGCGCCGCCAAAACCCTCATGTCCGACAAACCCACCCTCTCCATGGTCGGCCCCGTCGGCGAGCGCGACTACATGAACATCGTCACCACCGCCCTGGCCCCCGCGTGAGACACCGCGCGGCGTTGGCCGCCCAGGCCGACGCCCGCCTCTGGTGGCCAACCCTCGCCACCATCTGCGCCATCCTGCTCGCCCCCCTCTTCATCACCGACGTCCCGCCGCTGCTCGACTACCCCAACCACCTCGCCCGAGCCTGGCTCCTCGCCTTCGCCCCCACCGACCCCATCCTGTCGAAAATCTACGTCCCGAACTGGGCCATCATCCCCAACCTCGGCACGGACATCCTCTGGCCACCTTTGATGCACATCCTGCCGGTCCACGTCGCCGGCCGCGTCGTCGTCGGCCTCCTCGTCCTGCTCCCCGTCCTCGGCACCGCTGCCTATCACCGAGCCATCTTCGCCGCCCGGTCCTGGTGGCCCCTCGCCGCTTGCGTCGTCGCCTACAACGCCATCGTCCTGCTCGGCTTCCTCAACTTCGCCCTCAGCCTCGGCGCCGCCCTCCTCCTCGCCGCTGCCTGGATACGCTGGCGCAACACCTACCCCCTGCCCACCATCCTCCTCACTACCCTCGGCAGCATCGCCCTCTTCTGCTGCCACCTCATGGGCCTCATCTTCTTCCTCATCCTCATCGGCAGCTACGAACTCGAATGCGTCTGCCGAGCCCCCCGCACTCTCCCCACCCGAGCCCTCGCCCTCCTCCCCGTCCACGCCGGCCCCGCCTGGCTCTACCTTCTCACCGACCTCAAATCCGCAAGCCACAACGCAACCTTCCTCCCGCCCGCCGAAAAAGCCGCCCAGCTCCTCACACCCTTCCTGAACTACGACCACACGCTCGACATCATCTCCGCCGCCCTCGTCCTCACCTTCCTCGCCCTCTGCGCCATTACCCGCCGCCTCGCCGTCACCCCCGCCTCAACCATCGCCCTCCTCACCACCGCCGCCCTCTACGCCGCCTCCCCCTACGCCTTCAAAGGCACCGCCGGACTCGACACACGCTTCGCCATCATGCTCGGCTTCCTCCTCTTCGCCGCCATCCGTCCCGCCCCGCTCCCCCGAGCCGCCTTCACCCTCGCCGCCCCAACCTTCGCCTTCCTCTTCGCCACCCGCATGGCCGTCCTCGCCACCGC
>DASXIW010000013.1:0-1966 GCA_036497785.1 Acetobacteraceae bacterium
CCTCGTGCCGGCCATGCGCCTCCAGCCAGCGTGGCGATTCCGGCAGCTTGAAGTAGAGCCAGGGCAGCAGCACGACGATCTCGATGAACGCGCTGATCCACAGGAACAGCTGCCACTGGCTGGGGATGAGCCAGAACGCCAGCAGGTTGACGCTCACCGCGACCAGCGCCGTGACGCCCTGCGAGGCCAGCAGCACCTTGTTGCGCACCAGCGGAGACGTCATTTCGGACAGGTACACGGAGTGCGTCGCCACGATGCCGCCGACGCCCAACGTGCTGAGCACCGACAGCACCACCATGCCCCAGAAATTGGTGACATAGGCGAACGGCCAGATGCAGATCCCGCCGAGGAACGTGGCGAGCAGGATAGCCGGCCGGCGGCCGTAGCGATCGGCGACCCAGCTCATCAGGTAGACACCCAGCAGGACGCCGGCGCCCACCTGCAACGCCTGGATCACTGCGTACTGGTTAACGTCGATGATGTGGTTGGGGCGCCACACGAAGGGAAACAGCCGGGCGCCGATCCCGTCGGTGTCGAAGATGATGAAGCCCCAGGTGATCTCGACCATGATGGCGAGCTGCCATTGCACGCGCGTCAGCGGCAGGCGATCGATGCGTGCCGCGACGTGTCCATGGATGGCGGTGTGCGGCGCCGCCATGGTGTCGGCCATCGGTTTCCCCCCGAGATCGGTGTTAATATCCGCCCGCGCGCCCGCCATGCTGGTCGGCGGCACTGGCAGTGTCAATCAATCGAGCCGTTTCAGGAGGTTACCGATGCCAACACGTCTGACCGATGCCGAGCGCACGGCGCTCGCCGGCACGTTGCCGAATTGGTCTCTGGTCACCGGCCGCGAGGCGATCGAGCGCAGCTTCAGGTTCCGCGACTTTTCCGAGGCCTGGGGGTTCATGAACCGCGTCGCGCTGCTGGCCGAGAGCCGAGGCCACCATCCCGACTGGTCCAACGTCTACAACCGCGTGCGCATCGAACTTTCGACCCACGATTCCGGCGGGCTGACCGAAAACGACGTGAAGCTCGCTCAGGCGATCAATGCCCTGATGGCATGATGGACGCGGGCGCGCCCGAGCGCACGCTGCTGATCCGCCGGGCGACGGCGCGGCTGTGTCTTAGGCTTGGCTGGGCGCCGCTGCACGAGGTGGCGCTGCCATCCGGCCGGCGCGCCGACATTCTGGCGCTGCGTCCGGACGGCAGCTTCGCCTGCATCGAGGTGAAGTCCTGCGCCCGCGACTTTCTGACCGACCTCAAGTGGCAGGATTATCGCGCGTTCGCCGACGCACTGTTCTTCGCCGTCGATACCGATTTCCCGCAGGCGCTGCTGCCGGCGGAGACCGGCCTGATCGTCGCCGCCGGGTTGGAGGCGGACCTGCTGCGCGAGGCGCCGGCGCATCCGCTCGCCGGTGCCCGCCGCCGCGCGCTGCTGCACCGTTTCGCATCGCTCGCGGCGGGGCGCCTGGCCGGGCTTGAGGACCCGGCGGGCGTGACCGATCTGCGCGTCGCGCTCCGAGTGGAGTGACGTCGTTTCCGGCTTCCCGGGTGGGACCCCCTCCCTACCCTCCCCCGCTTCGCGGGCGAGGAGTGCCTTGGCTTCGACCTCAGCAGAAGCGGGGGAGGGCCCATTGGTTTTCCTCTCCCGCGAAGCGGGGGAGGGCAGGGAGGGGGTCGCGCCGCTGGGCGAAACCTAACTCCGGATGCGCTCGACCGTGGCGGCCGTCGAATGGCCGGGGACCAGTTCCGCCAGCATCACGTGGCCGCCCCAGCCCCGCACCAGATCCGCACCGAGCACCTGATCCAATGCGTAGTTCGCGCCATTCACCAGCATGTCCGGGTGCAGGGCGGCGATCAGCGCTTCCGGCGTATCCTACTCGAAGACCGTGACCAGATCGACGCTGGCCAGGCCAGCAAGCACCGCGGCGCGGGCAGCTTCCGGCTGGACCGGGCGGCCCGCGCC
>DASXIW010000014.1:0-24095 GCA_036497785.1 Acetobacteraceae bacterium
GCATGCCTTCCGCTTTCCCCTGCTGCTGGCGCTGCATCGCGCCGCCGGTCCCGGCGCAACTGACGACGCCGCCATACTGGAAGCCGCCGGTGACGCGGTGGCGCTGGTGCCGGGCCACGAAGACAACATCAAACTGACCTACAAGGAGGATCTGGTGCGGCTGGAACGCGTGCTCGCCCCCGCCCTCCAACCCCGCGTCGGCACCGGCTACGACGTTCATGTGCTGGAGGAAGGCCGCAGGCTGATTCTGTGCGGCGTCGATGTGCCGCATGAGCGTGGCCTGTCCGGCCATTCGGACGCCGATGTCGGTATTCATGCACTTTGCGACGCAATTTATGGCGCCTTGGCCGAGGGCGATATCGGCCGGCACTTCCCACCCAGCGAGGCCACCTGGAAAGACGCCGACAGCGCCCGCTTCCTGCGCCATGCCGCCGAACGCATCGCGGCAAGGGGCGGCATCCTGGCCAATGCCGATGTGACGCTGATCTGCGAACGCCCGAAGATCACCCCGCACGCCCCGGCGATGATGGCGCGCCTGGCCGAATTGCTGGGCGTGGAGCCGGGTCGGATTTCGGTAAAAGCCACGACGACGGAACGACTTGGCTTCACCGGACGTATGGAAGGCATCGCCGCGCAAGCGGTAGCCACAATCTTGTTGCCGGGTTAGAGCAACCCTGGCGGCGCGCTTCGTCGAGGCCCAGATGCCCCGGTATTTGCCCGGTATTTGAAGGAGATCCGATCGTGATTCATGTTCACTCATTGGCCGCGCTGGCCGGACTCGGCATTCTGGGCGTAACCCTCGTGGGTTGCGCCACGCCGCCGCAGGCATCCGCCTGCCCCGCCGTGCCGCCTTTGCCCGCCGAAGCCGTGCCAAAGCCGCCCGTCTCCGAGGCGCCACTGGTATGGCAGCCCGGGCATTGGGACTGGACCAGCACCAATTATGCCTATCAGCAAGGGCGCTACGTCCCGCTCCACGGCAGCACCACCTGGATGCCGGGGTTCTGGACGCAATCGCCCGGCGGCCCATGCGTGTGGAACACCGCCCACTTCATCTGATTCTGGCCTACCGTTAACGCCTGACCGCCAGGTCAGGCGTTGGCGGACCATACGGCGCGATACAGCGCCACGATCTCCGCCTTGTCGGGCACACGCGGATTATTGGCCGGGCTGCCCGACGCCAGGGCCTGATCGGCCATCAGCTCCAGCCTGGCCTCCCAGATCGCGGGATCGATGCCGAAGCCTTTTGGGGTCGGCACACCAAGCTCGGCATTCAGCGCCACCAGCCCATCCGCCAGCTTCGCGGCGGCAATATCGTCATTATCCGCCTCGGCCGCGAAGCCGATGCGGCGCGATGCCTCGCCGTAGCGCGGCAACGCCGCCGCCAGCCCGAAACGCGTCACGGCGGGCAGCAACATGGCGTTGGACAGCCCGTGCGGCACATGAAAATGCGCCCCGATCGGCCGGGACATGCCGTGCACCAGCGCCACCGAACTGTTGGTGAAGGCAATCCCGGCCTGCATGGCCCCCAGCATCATCGCCTCGCGCGCCGCCGCGTTGCGCGGCGCATGAAACGCCGCGCGCAGATTGGCGCCGATCAACGCCATCGCAGCCAGTGCCTGCGCATCGCTGAACGGGTTGGCGCGGCGGGAGACATAGGCCTCCAGCGCATGTGTCAGGCTGTCCACACCGGTATCGGCCGTGGTGCGCGGTGGCACGGTGAAAGTCAGCTCGTAATCGACGATGGCCGCCAGCGGCAGCGCCGCAAGACCGGCAATCAGCATCTTCTCGTCGCGCGCCGTGTCCGTGATCACGGTGAACCGCGTCGCCTCGCTGCCGGTGCCGGCGGTGGTTGGAATGGCAATGACCGGAAGTTTTGCAATATCAGCCTGATAGGGCACTTTGTAGGCACGCATCGGCAACTCGCCAGCGGCCAGGATCGCCATGGCTTTGGCGGTGTCGATAGGCGACCCGCCGCCGAAACCGATCAGGCAATCGTAATCGCCCCGCCGCAGCATCTCCGCACCGGCTTCAACCACAATATCAGTGGGTTCAGGCACGGTGTCGTTGAACACCGCGACGGCAATGCCGGCCGCTCGCAATGGCTCCAGGCAGCGTTGCACAAGCCCGGACGTGACCATGAACGGATCGGTCACCACCAGCGGCCGGGACAGCCCGAATTTTTGGAGCGCCCCGCCGATTTCCGCGACGGCACCGCCCCCCACGAGCATGAGGCGCGGGCATAGAAGGGTGAAGCTCATGGATGTTTCTCTCAATCCGGTCAGGCCTGGGGGAAACGCTAGAAGGGTTTGCCGCCCCCGCCTACCCCGCCGCCGCCGTCACTCGCGCCCGATGCTCCGCGTACAGCTTCAGCCGCAACGCCGCATTCGGGCTCGCCGCATGCACCCCCGCGTCGGCTTCGGCGGCCGGCAAGGTTTCGGCGTAATGGCAGGCGACGGAATGCCCGGTTTCGAGGGTTCGCAAGGCCGGATCATCCGTGCGGCACCGATCGGTGGCGAAGTTGCAGCGCGTATGGAAATGGCAGCCCGGCGGCGGGTTCATCGGGCTGGGCACGTCCCCGCCCGGCAGTTGCTTGGCACCGCGGCGATGCGGGTCCGGCCGCGGGATCGCCGAGAGCAGCGTGCGCGTGTAGGGATGGCGCGGATTCTCGAACAGCGCCTCCTTTGGCGCGATCTCCACGATGCGGCCGAGATACATCACCGCCACGCGGTCGGCCACGTGCTTCACGACGGCGAGGTCGTGGGCGATGAACAGATAGGACAGGCCCAGCCGCTGCTGCAGATCCTTCATCAGGTTCACCACCTGCGCCTGAATCGACACGTCGAGTGCCGAGACCGGCTCGTCACACACCACCAGCGAGGGTTCGACGGCGAGCGAACGGGCGATGCCGATGCGCTGCCGCTGGCCGCCGGAGAATTCATGCGGGTAGCGCTGGGCATGGTACGGCGCCAGGCCCACCAGCCCGAGCAACTCGTTCACCCGCGCCTTGCGGGAGGCCGCGTCGCCGATTTCGTGGACCAGCAGCGGTTCCTCCAGGATCGCGCCCACGGTCATGCGCGGATTGAGGCTGGCGAACGGGTCCTGGAAGACGATCTGCATGCGCCGGCGAAGCTTGCGCAAAGGCTGCCCCCGCATCTCGGTGATATCGACGCCCTCGAAGCGCACAATGCCGAAGCTGGGCTCGATCAGCCGCAGCACGAGGCGGGCGGTGGTGGATTTGCCGCAACCGGACTCGCCCACCAAAGCCAGGGTTTCGCCCCGCCCCAGCTTGAACGACACGCCGTCCACGGCCTTCACCATGCCGACGGTCTTGGACATCACCAGCCCACGCTTGACCGGGTAGTGCTTGGCGAGGTTCTCGACCTCGAGCAGCGAGCCGCTCACGATGCCATCTCCTTTCCCACGGCAGTTTCCAGCGGCGCCCGCAGACAGGCGGCGAGATGCCCGCCGCCGAGATCGCGCAGATCCGGCACAATGCGTTCGCACTCGCTTACGCGGAACACGCAGCGTGGATGGAAGCGGCAGCCGGGGGGAAGCGCGAAGGGCGCTGGCACCGCGCCCTCGATGGCCAGCAGCCGCTCCTGGGTTTCCTCGATCTTGGGAATGCTACCGAGCAGGCCGAGCGTATAAGGGTGCTGCGGATCGTCGAAGATGGCGGAGCCGCTGCTGCGCTCCACCACCCGGCCGGAATACATCACCGCTACCTCATCGGCCATTTCGGCCACAATGCCGAGATCATGGGTGATCAGGATGATTGCCATCCCGGTCTGCTGCTGCAGATCGCGGAGCAGATCGAGGATTTGCGCCTGCACCGTCACATCGAGCGCGGTGGTGGGTTCGTCGGCGATCAGCAAATCGGGCTCGCAGGCCAGCGCCATGGCGATCATGACGCGCTGGCGCATGCCGCCGGACATCTGGTGCGGATATTCGTCGAAGCGGCGTTCCGGTGCGGGGATGCGCACCCGGCCGAGGGCGGCGATGGCGCGGGATTTCAGCGCCGCGGCGGTGGCGGTGCGGTCATGGGCGCGCATCGCCTCGGTGATCTGGTCGCCCACGGTAAACACCGGGTTCAGGCTGGTCATCGGCTCCTGGAAGATCATGGCGATCCGCCGGCCGCGCACCGCCCGCATTTCGGCGGCCGACAGGCCGAGCAGGTCGCGCCCGTCGAACATCACCTGCCCCGCTGCGACGCGGCCGGGCTGGGGCACCAGACGCATGATGGACAGGGAAAGCATGGATTTGCCGCAGCCGCTCTCGCCGACAATGCCGAGGGTCCTGCCCTTGGCCACCGAGAGCGAGACGCCATCGACCGCCGGAACATCGCCGTTGGCCGAGTGAAAGACGGTGCGGAGGCCTTGGATGGAGAGGAGGTCTGTCATGCTGTCCTTAAGATGGGTGGGCTGATTTCGTCCGCGCACCGCCAACGAATGCACTATGGACAATCAGCGTGCAAAATCAGCGCCACGGCATAACTCACCCACGATAATCCGGGCGGTCTCCGTCGATCAGGCGCAGCGCGGACACCCAGGCGGAATCGTAATGCGCCAGCGCTTCCTGCCCGGGTCGGTTGAACTGCTCGGCCGTGCGCACGCATATTTCCTCGGGCGGCATGATCAGCTCGGCCCCGCCCGACATGGCCCCCAGCTGCGCCTGGCAGGCACGCTCAAGGTAGTAGATGTTGTGGAAGGCCTCGGGGATGGTGCGTCCGCCTACCAGCAGGCCGTGATTGGCCAGGATCATGGCGCGGTGCTGGCCCAGATCGGCGATCAGACGATCCCGCTCGTCCAGATCCAGCGCGATGCCTTCATAGCCGTGATAGGCGAGATGCCCATAGAATTTCAGCGCGTGCTGGCTGATCGGCAGCAGCCCGTCCTTCTGCGCCGCTACCGCCATGCCGGCGGCGGTGTGGGTATGCACCACGCAGGTCAGGTCCTCGCGCGCCATGTGGATGGCGGAATGGATGCAGGACCCGGCGGCATTCACCCGGCGGCTCTGGCCGTAGCTGTCCACAACCTTGCCGCCCAGGTCGATCTTCACCAGATCGCTGGCGCGCATTTCGTGAAACATCACGCCGTAATGGTTGATCAGAAAATGATGTTCCGGCCCCGGGACCCGCGCGCTGATATGGGTGTAGATGAAGTCGCTCATCCGAAAATGCGCGACCAGGCGATACAGCGCCGCGAGATCGCAGCGGATCTTCCACTCCGCTTCGGACACACCCTGCAATTCGGCCGGTCTTGTCATGACGTTCATGATGAAGCCCTCCGGGTCAACGGATTTTTGGCGATATTTCGATTTCAGTTTTGATTGTTCTGCTGCGCTTCGGCGGCCGTCAATAGCCGCGCATCCGGATGCGGCGCGCATTCGCGAAAACAGGCTCCCCTCCACCCTTCACAATCAAGCGGTCTCCCCGGCCTGTTTCGTTGCTTGCCCAGACCGGGCAGAAGGAGGATGCTGGACGTCATCTTATCGTCATGCTTTGGTGCAACAAAGATGGGCTTCGCCGAGAATTTCCGGGAATTTCCGTATTGGTGGGAGGAGGCCGAGCCGGAAGAGCGCGCCACCCCACAGCCGGAGCAAACGGAGGTCGCCATCGTCGGCGGCGGTTATGCCGGATTATCGGCGGCGCTGACGCTGCGCCGGCTCGGCAATGAGGTCACCGTCATCGATGCCGAGCGGGTCGGCTGGGGCGCCAGCTCGCGCAATGGCGGCATGGTCTCGGGCGGGCTGAAACTGGCCTCCGCCGATCTGGACCGACAGCACGGGCCGGAACGCGCCTTGGCCATCGCCCAGGCCGCCGCCGCCGCGTTGCCATTCATCGAGGAGCTGATCTCGCGCGAAGCCATAGACTGCGACTATGTGCGTTGCGGCCGCTTCACCCCGGCCTGGACGCCGCGCCACTACGCCGGTATGGCGGCGCGCGCCGGCTTCATCGCCGAAATCACCGGGCTGCCCACCCATATGGTGCCGCGCGCCGAGCAGCGCACGGAACTGGGCAGCGACCATTACCATGGCGGCATGGTCGCCGCGGCAACCGGCGCGCTGCATCCCGGCAAGTTTGCACGCGGCCTGGCCAAGGCCGCCGAAGATTCCGGCGCGGTGCTGATCGACCACACCCGCGTGCGCGCCATCGTGCCCGAAGGTAACGGCTTTCGCATCGTCACGGATCGCGGCGACATCCGCGCCCATGCGGCCCTGGTCGCGACCAACGGCTATTCCCTCGGTCCGGACGGCAAATCCGCCATGCCCTGGCTCGCACGCCGCGTGATCCCGGTTGCCAGCTACATCATCGCCACCGAGCCGATCGGCCGCGACCGCGTGCGCGCCTTGTTTCCCCATCTGCGCATGATCAGCGACAGCAAGCGCGCGCTGAACTATTTCCGCCCTAGCCCGGATGGCGAACGCGTGCTGTGGGGTGGCCGCGCCAGCTTCAGCAATGCCGGCGCCCGCGCGGCCGCACCCGTGCTGCACGCCACGATGAGTACCGTGTTCCCCGAACTACGCGGCGTGAAGATCACCCATGCCTGGACCGGCAATGTCGCCTTCACCTTCGATTACATGCCGCATATCGGCGCGCAGGATGGCATCCACTACGCCGCGGGCTGCCAGGGCTCGGGCGTCGCCATGGCAAGCTGGCTCGGCCATAACGCCGCGCTGAAGATCGCCGGCGCCGCCAATACGCCTTTCGCCCTGGACGGGCTGCGTTTTCCCACCATGCCGGGCTATCGCGGCAAACCGTGGTTCCTGCCCATCGTGGGCGAGTGGTACAGGCTGCGCGACCGGCTGGACCGGATGGTGGCCTGAAGATTTCGGCCTTGCGGGTCTCTCCGACCGCTTCCTCGCCGCCCGCGTTGGTGCATTGTGCCAAAAGCGGATTTTGTGAGCGACCGCGTGCGGAACAGCACGCAGGAAGTCGCGTTATGAGGCCGGGAGCACGTCACGAAATGGCGATGGCACGCAAGCTGTCGCGAGGAGAAATAATGGCAATACTCATTCAGGCCGAACCGACGCTCGAACCGGCCGACGAACCCAAGGGAGCGCCCACATCGGACCGGTTCGCCGCAGAGACGGCGCATCACCACCCGACCCGCCAGCACACCACGGACGAGGAAGAGATCCGCGTGCAGGCCTATGAGCTGTGGCTCTTCTCCGGCCGGCCCGAAGGCAAGGACGCGGAGCTCTGGCGTGCGGCTGAGCGCCAGGTGCATTCCCGCAAAATGCGAACCGGAAGGTAGGGGCCCGTCGCCAGATCTAACGTCGTTTGGGGTCCAGCGCGTCACGCAGCCCGTCGCCGACCAGGTTGAACGACAGCACGGCCAGGAAGATCGCCGCGCCGGGGAAGATCGCCAGCCACGGCGCCTGCGTCAGGAAGCGCTGCGCCGAGTTCAGCATGCTGCCCCATGACGGCGCCGGCGGCTGCTGGCCAAGGCCTAGAAAGGACAGGCTGGCCTCGGCGATGATCGCCCCGGCAATGGCCAGCGTGGCCTGCACCAGAATCGGCGGCACGATATTCGGCAGCACATGGCGCAACGCCACGCGCCACGGCGGATTGCCCAGCGCCCGCGCCGCCTCGACATATTCGTTGGTGGCGGCATCCATGGTGGCGCCGCGCGAAATGCGCATGAACACAGGCGCGGCGGTGATGCCGATGGCGATCATCGCATTCTCCAGGCTAGGGCCCAGAAAAGCCGCCAGCGCGATGGCCAGGATCAGGAACGGGCAGGCCAGCATGGCATCGACCAGTCGGCCGATCACCGCATCGGTCTTGCCCCCGGCAAACCCCGCCAGCAGCCCCACCGGCACCCCGATCCCGGCGGCGATGCTGACAGACAGCACGCCGGCCATGAGCGAGGCCTGTGAGCCGACGATGACGCGGCTCAACACGTCCCGCCCGTTCTCGTCAGTGCCCATCCAATGCGCCCAGCTCGGCGCCTTGCGGATCAGCGTCCAGCTCGTCGCCACGGGATCGTACGGCGCGATCAGCGGCGCCAGTACGGCGACGGCGAAGAACACCACCACCACGAACAACCCGGCCACCGCCGCCGGGCGTGCGCAAAAACGCCCGACCACGAGCCGCGCCGGGCTTTGCGGCGGGCGAACGAGCGCGCTGGCGACAGGGACGGCGGGCGCGCCGATAGCTGTGACACTCATGCCGTGCGCATCCTCGGATTGATGACGACATACAGGACATCGGCCAGCAAATTCAGCGCGACATACATGGTCGCCGTCACCAGCACCACGCCCTGCACAACCGGATAATCGCGATTGAAAACGGCATCCACGATCAGCTTGCCGAAACCGGGTATGCTGAACACCTGCTCGGTCAGCACCGCGCCGGACAGCAGCGTGCCGAGCTCCAGTGCCCCCAGCGTCACCACCGGCACCAGCGCGTTGCGCAGGGCATGGCGCAATACCACTCGATACTCCTTCAGCCCTTTCGCCCGCGCGGTGCGGACGAAATCCTGATCGAGGGCCGTCAGCATGGCACTGCGCGTATGGCGCATCAGCACGGCGGCGATGGCGTTGCCCAGCACGAAGGCCGGCATGATGGTGGTCGCCAGCGATTGCCGCCAATCCACGAACAGCGAGACATAGCCGGAAGGCGGCAGCCAGCCGAGATGCACGGAGACCAGCAATATCAGCATGATGCCGAGCCAGAAATTCGGCGTGGACAGTCCGGCAAGCCCCACCCCGTTGGCGAAATAATCCCAGAAACTGTTGCGCTTCACGGCGGACAGCACTCCCATCGGCACGCCGATGCAGACCGCGATGATGAAGGCCATGAAGGCGAGCTGCATCGTCACCGGCAGCTTCTCGGCCACAAGCTGCGCCACCGGCTCACGAATGCGCCAGGAATAACCAAGATCGCCATGCAGCACGTTGCCGATCCAATGCAGATACTGCACCGGCAACGGCCGATCGAGCCACAGCTCGGTGCGGATCTGGGCGATAACGGCCGGGTCGTGCTCCTCGCCGGCCAGCACCAGCGCGGGATCGCCGGGCATGAGCTGTTGCAGCCCGAACACCAACATGCTCACCAGCAGCAAGGTGGGCAGCACCTGCATCAACCTGGTGCCGAGATTGCCCTTCATACGCAACTCCACTCATCTGGAAGATCGCACGCGACAGCCCCGACCCACCCGCGGCCGATCATCGCGCAATCAAGCTGTCACAACAACTTAACACATCACCGGAAAAAGCCAGACGCAGCAGGCCCTCACTTGCTCATACTCAGCCCCTGCAGCCGAATCATGCCGTCCGGCACCGGGTTAAAACCGGAGATCCTCGTGGACATGGCAACGATATTCTTCGGCACATACAGATAGATCAGCGGCAGATCCTTATCACTCTGCGCCGCGACCTTCGCGTACAGCGCCGCCCGCGCGCTCACATCCGTCACCAGCCGCGCCTGATCCAGCCAGCCATCGACATCCTTGTTGGAATAGCCCGGATAATTATTCGGCCCGCCGCTATGCAGGAAATTCCACAGATTGCCATCGGCATCCGCCCGGCCAGACCAGGCGAGCACATACGCCTCGAAATCCCCCCGCGCCGCCGCATCCAGCGAGGACGCGAACTCCATGGTGTTCAGCTTCACGTCGAACCCGGCCTCGACGGCCATGGACTGGACCACCTCGCCCATTTGCTGGATGTCCGAATTATTGGCCAGCGTCAGCGTCACCGGCACCGGCAGCTTCACCCCGGCTTCCTTCAGCAGCTCTTTCGCCTTCGCCACGTCGCGCTTACGCGGCGGCACCGCCGGGTCATAAAACGGGCTCGCCTCGGGCACCGCCTGCGCCACCGGCTCATACATGCCGGCATAAACCACCTGGATCAGCGCATCCCGGTCGATCGACAGCGAGAAGGCCTGGCGGATCCGCGCATCCTGCCCCAGCGGCGTCTTCGCGCGCGGCCCATTGCCGACATTGACGTTGATGCTCTCGTAGCCGAGCGCCTCGGACAGGACCAGCTTCAGCTTCGGGTCCTTCTTCACCGCCGCCACATCGCTCGGCGTGATGTTCTCTGCCAGATCGATCGCCCCCGCCTGCAGATTGGCCAGCCGCGTCGTGGTGTTGACGATGGGCTGGTACACCACCCGGGCGAAATGGATGGACGGCGCGTTCCAGTATTGCGGGAAGCGGTCCAGCACGATCCGATCCTGCGCCACCCGCTCGACAAAGCTGAACGGCCCGGCACATACCGGATGCAGCGCGAAATCCTTGCCCTCCGCCTCGGCCGCCTTGGGCGAGACCATCATCCCGGCCCGGTCGGTCAGCTGCGCCAGGAAGGGCGAGCTTGGCGTCTTCAAAATCACCCGAACAGTGGTCGGATCGACGATCTCCACATGGTCCATGGCGGCGATCTCGCCACGGCGCCCGCTGCCCTGCATGTTCAGGTTGCGCTCGAAATTATACTTCACCGCCGCCGCATCCATTGGCGTGCCGTCCTGGAACAGCACGTTCGGGCGCAGATGCAGCACCAGCGTCTTGCTGTCGGTCCATTCGTAGCCGGTGGCCAGTTGCGGGACGATATCCAGCTTGTCGTCGATATCGAACAGCTTGTCGCAGAGCCCGGCGAACACGATCCGCCCCACATAGGTGCGCGCCAGCGTGGGATCCAGCATATCCGCGTCCTCGCGCAGCGCGATATTCAGCGTCTGCGTCGGCGCCTCCTGGGCCAGAGCTTCCCGGGTCAGACAGGGCAATGAGAGGGTCGGCAGGGCCACGAGTGCGGCGATGGCAAGACGGAGGTGCATTCGGGGCAGGCTCCTTTTGGGGCGGAACGTCGCCCGATCAGATGCAAATCTCTCGCCACATGCTTCGGGCGCTCATCTCCAGGCGAGCAGCCGGCGCTCGATCCACCCAAGCACCCAGGAAACCACCAATCCTATCGCCGACAATACCACAATCCCCGCCATCAGGTTGTCAATGTCGTACAAATTGCCGGCCTGCAGCACAAAGGCGCCGATGCCCTTTTCCGCGCCAATCATCTCGGCTGCCACAAGCAAAATGATCGCCGTCGAGGTCGTTATCCGAAACCCGCTCAATATCGCCGGCAGCGCCCCCGGCAACACCACCTTGCGCAGGATCGACCACCAGGACAGGCCGAAGGACTGCGCCATGCGGATCAGCCCGCGCGGCACCCCGTCCACCCCTGCCATGGTGTTGATGACGGTGGGAAAGAACACGCCGAACCCCACCGTGATGTCCTTGGATCCCTCGCCAATGCCGAACCAGATGATGAACAGCGGCACCAGCGCGATCTTGGGAACCGGAAACAACGCCGAGACCACGGCCATCCCGGGCGAGCGCGCCGTGGTGAACAGCCCGAGCGCCACACCCACCGCCAGCCCCGCCAACGTGCCCGCCACCCAGCCGATCGCGAGGCGTTGCAGCGAGGCAGCAAGATTGGCCCAAAGCTCCCCGCTCGCGGCCAGCGCCACGACGGCCCGCCCGATATCGACCGGCGTGGACAGGAAAGTGGTGGAAATCCAGCCCAGCGATGCCGCCGCCTGCCACAGGGCCAGCAGCCCCACCAGCGTTGCCACGCCGGCCACCGGCATATCGCGCGGGGCAAACCCGCCGGCACGGAAGGCCACGCGGCCGGACAGGCTAGGCATGTTCCAACTCCCGGTCCGCCTCGGCGGCATCCGCGCGGATCAGATCCCACAACCGCGCCTCCATCGCCACCAGATCGGCATCGCTGGCTTGGCGCTCGGTCAATGGCCGATCGAGCCGCAATATCTCCCTCACCCGCCCCGGCCGGCGCGACAACACCACGATCTGCTGCCCCAGCCGCACCGCCTCGGACAAATTATGGGTCACATACACCACCGTCACCCCGGCACGGGCGATGATGCCGGCGAACTCGTCCAGCAGCAGCCCGCGCGTCTGGGCGTCCAATGCCGAAAGCGGCTCGTCCATCAGCAGCACCGCCGGCCGCACCGCCAACGCCCGCGCAATGCCCACGCGTTGGCGCATGCCGCCGGAAAGCTGCTTCGGCCAGGCCTTGGCGAACGGCGCCAGCCCCGTCAACGCCAGCATCTCGCCGATGCGCGCCTGCCGCTCGCCCGCCGGCAAGGCGGAATCCTCCAGCACCAGGGAGATATTTCCCGCCACATCCCGCCACGGCAACAGCGAGAAATCCTGGAACACATAGGTCAGCGGATTCAGGCAATCCGGCGCCAATTCCCCATCCATCCGCACCTCGCCGGCGCCGGGCTTCAGCATGCCGCCCAGAATGCCCAGCAGCGTGGATTTGCCGCAGCCGGACGGCCCCACTAGCACCATCACCTCACCTGGCGGCACCATCAGATCGATGCCGTCCAGCACCTTCAGGCTGCGATAGGCGTGCTCTATCCCGCGCGCTTCCAGGCGGATCGACGAAGCGCTCATTGCGTGGGCAAAAACGAGGTGTCGATGATCGCGGCGGGATCAATCGGTCCCTTCACCATCCCCTCCGCCTGGAACCACGCAAGCTGCGCCTTCACGTCGCCCACATCCAGCGCCGCGCCCGTGTCGTACCAGCCAATGCCGCTCTTGATCTTCGCCTCGGCCTGCGGGTCGCCGGTGAAGACGTATTTCTCCAGCAGCTTGGTGTCCGCATCCGTCTTCGGCCCATACACCGGCTTGCCCTGCGCGTCGAAATCCAGGAATGCCGCCCGATATTCCGCCACGCCGCGCTGATAGCCGCGGCAGAATTTATGCAGCGCATCGGCCCGCCCGGCGATCATGCGCTCCGTCGTGAACAGCGCTGTGATCTGATACGGCACCACATCGCCCACCCAGCCAATGATCACCGCATCCCCGCTGGCCGCAATCGGCCGCGCTATCGATGCGATGGCCATGGTGGCATCCACCTGCCCGGTGCGCGTGGCGGCAACCATGTTGGAAATATCCTGCAACGGCCGCAGCGCCATGCTCTTCAAGTCGAAATTCTCGGCCTGCGCGATCCGGCCCAGCATGTAATGGAACGAGCTGCCGAACTGGGTGATGCCGAAACTATGGCCGCCCAGCTTGTCCAGCGAGGTCAGCCCGGCAGCGTAAGCCTTCTTGGAGACCAGCACGGCCGTCAGGTCGAAGCCCTTCTGCTCGTGCAGCGCCCCCCCGATTACCCGCAGCGCCCCCTTCCCCGCCAGGCTGAAAAACCCGCCGGTCAACGCCGTCACCCCCACATCGATATCCCCGGCCACGGCAGCGGCGGCGATGGGCTGGGCCGATTCGAAGAAGCGGAACTGCACATCCACCCCCTCCGCCGTGAAATAGCCGAGCTCCTGCGCCAGATAGAACGGCGCCGGCGAAAGCGTGTGCAGCAACCCCAGCCGTATCGTCTCCCCGGCCGCCCGCGCCGGCCTGCCGCCCAAAGTGGCGGTGGATGCGGCAGCACCCAGCAAGGCAAGGCAGGAACGCCTGCCAATGTTCATGGATTCTCTCCCGGCCACGCAAAATTTCGGGGCACGGCAGCCACAGACTGCCCCGTAACATTCGCGCTAGATGCCACAGGGCGCCCGGCACGGCTAGACGCGGGGATCCACCCTGGTTTGTCCGCCATGCGCGGCCAAGCAGGCCATCTCGCACCGCCTCGCCCAGCCCCCGAACCGGATTGGCCCACGAGAGCGTGCGCACCGCAACAAACGGGCGAGCGATTTCAGTCCTTTTGGACGATGGTAGCGTGCGATCTGGCAAGATCGAACAACGCGCTGTCAGTAAATTGCCTGGCGCACCCTGGCTACAGGCAGGATTATACGCGCGCCGGCCATAACAGTGAGGTATCCATGCCCCAGCCGCGCCGATTACCCGCGCGTTCCTTGTTCGGATCGCTGGTGATTATCGCCGTTGTCGTCGGCGGCGCTGCCGCAGCCTTCGCCTACACCGCGGGATGGCTTTCGCCCCAGCGCCTGACACCCAACAAGATCGTGGCTGCGCTGGCGCCTCCCACCGGCCCGGCACTCGGCCACCGGCGGAACCACGCCAAGGGCATCTGCTTCACTGGCATGTTCGAAGCCAACGAGGCCGGGGCGGCGCTCTCCCGGGCCCAGGTCTTCGCCCGCGGCCAATTTCCGGCGGTTGGACGCTTCAATCTCGGCACCGCCGATCCGAACGCGCCGGATGCGACGGTTCAGGTGCGGGGCATGGGGCTGCTTATCTCCACGCCGGACGGGCAGGAATGGCGCACCGCCATGATCAACCTCCCATTCTTTCCGGTGTCGAACCCGCAAGCCTTCTACGAATTGCTGGTCGCCTCGGCCAGCAAAGAGCCTGACGCGATCAAGACATTCGCCGGCGCACACCCCGAATTCGCCACCTTCGGCGCCTGGGCCGAAAGCGCCCCGTGGACCGGCAGCTACGCCGAGGAACGGTACAACAGCCTCAACAGCTTCGTCTTCACCGACAGCTCCGGCGCGGAGAAGACGGTGCGATGGTCGCTGCTGCCGACGGCGCAGCCGGTCCCGGTCCCGCAAGATGAGCTCGCCAAGCGCGGCCCGAACTTCCTGGAACCGGAAATCACCGACCGTGTCCGCAGCAATCCGCTGCGCTGGACCATGGTGGTCACCGTCGCCAATCCGGGCGATCCCACCATGGACCCAAGCAAGGCCTGGCCGGCTGATCGCCAGAGCGTCGAGGTCGGCACGCTCACCGTGCAGCAGATCGAGGCCGAGCCCGACGGCCCGTGCCGCGACATCAACTTCGATCCGACCGTCCTGCCTTCCGGCATAAAAACGTCGGACGACCCGTTCCCCGCCGCACGGTCGGCCGCCTACGCGAAGTCGTTCGATAGCCGCATGGCGGAGGCCAAGGATTATCCCCGAACCGCAACGGACGCCAAGCCATGATCGGAGCCCGCCCGCGCTTCACGCCGCTCCAGCGCCTGCTGCACTGGCTCATGGCGGTCTGCATCCTGGCGATGCTGTTCATCGGCGTGGGCATGGTGTCCACCATCACGCCGAAATATCTGACGCTCGTTTCAATCCATAAGCCGCTCGGCATCGCCATCCTCGTGCTCGCGCTGATCCGCCTGGCAGTGCGCCTGCGCTACGGCACGCCAAAGCTGCCGGCCGACCTGCCCGAACCCGTCAAGCTCGCGGCCTATCTGTCGCATTACGCGCTCTATGCCCTGATGATTGGCATGCCGCTGATCGGCTGGGGCATGCTGTCGGCCGCCGCCTACCCGGTCGTGCTGTTCGGCGGCGTTCACCTTCCCCCGATCCTGGCGCAAAGCGACAGCTTGCAGGCCGTGCTCTGGAGCGCACATTTCTACCTCGCCTTCGCGTTCTATGCCGTGATCCTGATGCATGTCGCGGCGGCGCTGTTCCATGCGCTTTTCCGGCGCGACGGCGTGTTCGAGGCGATGGCGCCCGTGCCGGCTCAGGAGGAGATCGCACCCGCCGAGTGACCCGCCATCGCGCGAGACCCACAGGGGGTCAGGCGGCGGCGTCCACCTTCAACTCGCCCAGATAAGCCTCGCGGATCGCCGCATTCTCCCGCAACTCCGCCGCCGCCCCGGACAGCACCACCCGCCCGGTCTGCAGCACATAACCCCGGTGGGCGATGGACAAGGCCATGTTGGCGTTCTGCTCCACCATGAAGATGGTGGTGCCCTGCCGGTTGATCTCCTGGATGATGTCGAACACCTGCTCCACATAAAGCGGCGACAAGCCCATCGACGGCTCATCCATGCAGATCAGCCTGGGCCGCGCCATCAGCGCCCGCCCGATCGCCACCATCTGCTGCTCTCCGCCGGACAGCGTGCCGGCCACCTGGTTGCGCCGCTCCTTCACCCGCTTGAACAGGCTATAGACGCGTTCGAGGTCCTCATCGAACTGTGCGCCGCGCTTCTGCGTATAGGCGCCCATTTCCAGATTTTCATAGACCGTCATGCGCGGAAACAGCCGCCGCGCCTCCAGCACCGGCGCGATGCCGCGCCGCACCCGCTCGCTGGTCGGCAGCTTCTCGATCGCCTGCCCCTCGAAGATCACCGTGCCCGTCGCCGGCCGCACCACGCCCATGATGGTCTTCATCGTGGTCGATTTGCCGGACGCATTGCCGCCGAGCAGCGAGACGATCTCGCCCTTGCCGATGACGTAGTTCACATCCTTCAGTGCGTGCAGATCGCCATAATAGGTGTTGATCCCTTTGAATTCGAGCAGCAGCGATCCGTCATTCAACATTGCTGCTCTCCGCGCCCAAAGCCTCCGCACCGACGGTCTCCGCGTGCTCGGATTCCGCGATGGCCTCGGCCTTCACCGCTTCGCGCACGGCGCGGCCCAGATACGCAGTCAGCACCTGCTCGTTTCGGCGCACCTCTTCGGGCCGGCCCTCGGCGATCTTCTCGCCATGATCCAGCACCATCACCGTCTCGGCCAGGGTCGTCACCACATCCAGCTTGTGCTCGATCAGCAGAATGGTCAGGCCCAACTTGTGCAGGCTCTTGATCTGCTCTGCCAGTTCCAGCGTCTCGGCCGGGTTCATGCCGGCCGTGGGTTCGTCCAGCAGCAGGATCTTGGGGCGGGAGGCGAGCGCGCGCGCCACCTCGACACGGCGCCGATTGGCGTAAGACAGGCCGCTCACCACCTGATCCTTGCGCGGCGTCAGCCTGTTGCCGAACAGGCTGATAATGTCCGTCGCCCGTTTCAGCGCGCCGGCTTCCTCGGCATTGGTCGCGGGCGGGCGGAAGATCGCCGCGAAAGCCCCCGTGCGCAGCCGCGAATGCTGCCCGATCAGCACGTTTTCCAGCACAGTCAGGTTGGGAAACAGCCTGATGTTTTGAAAGGTGCGGGCGACGCCGCGATCCAGTATTTCATGCGGCGCCAGCCCCAGTATCTCCGCGCCATTCAGCCTGATACTCCCATCGGCATGCACCAGCCCGGTGATCGCATTGAACAGGGTGGATTTGCCCGAGCCGTTCGGCCCGATCACCGCCACCACCCCGCCGGCCGGCACGATGATGTCCACCTGGTTGAGCGCCGTCAGCCCACCGAACTTCACCGTCACGCCGCGCACTTCCAGCGCATTGCCAGCGCTGGGCTGCCATTTGGGCAGCTTTTCCAGATGCACGAAGCCGCCGCGCGTCACCTCGGCGTGCTGCGCCTCGAAATTCAGCAGCGGAGCGCGGCGCTTTGCCGGGATCACCCCCTCGCGCCGGAACAGCATCATCACCACCAGGATGATGCCAAAAATCAGGTCCATCGACGGCACCAGATCGAGATTGGAAAGGAAGCTGCTCCCGACCATGTCGCCCAGAGCGTTGATCCAGCCGGAGAAATCCTTAAGGAACCAGGATTGCAGCAATTGCAGTATGGCCGCCCCCAGCACCACGCCCCACACGCTGCCCATGCCGCCGAACACCACCATCACCAGGATCATGGTGGACACGGGAAAGCCGAACATCTCGGGCGTCGCGGTCTGCAGCTTGGCCACGAAGAACACGCCGGTCATGCCGGCGAAGGCCGCGCCGAAGGCAAACGCCAGCAGCTTGAAGCGCACCAGGTTCACACCCATCGTGGCCGCCGCCGTCTCGTCCTCGCGCAGCGCCATCCAGGCCCGCCCGATCCGGCTGTCGCGCAGGCGGATGCTGATAAAAATCAACAGCGCCACCATCGTCATGCCCACGTAGTAATAGGGCGTCGCATCCACGCCGAAGCTGGCGCCGAACAGGCTGGGCGCCTTCACGCCGTTCAAACCGGCAGCGCCGTTGGTGAGCGTGTCCGCATTGCGCGCCACGATCGGCACGATCTCGCCGAAACCCAGCGTCACGATCGCAAGATAGTCGCCGCGCAACCGCAATGTCGGCGCCCCGAACAGCACGCCGAAAAATGCGGCCACAACCGCCGCGGTGGGCAAAGCCAGCCAGAACGACAAGGTGAAATGCACCAGATCCGGGCCGCCCTGGTTGATCTTCTCCACCAGCCCGATGGCGGCAAGCGGATTCCAGAACGAAGACCAGATCGGCATCACCTGAAAGCTGGTAAAAATGCCGTAATAATACGCGCCTATGGCAAAGAATGCGGCATAGCCGAGATCCAGCAGCCCGGCGAAACCCACCACGATGTTCAGCCCCAGCGCCAGCGTGGCATAGGCCGCCGCATTGGCCATGCTGTCGATGTCGCCATCATTGTCGTGCACCAGCGGAAAGACGATGATGAAGGCGGTCAGCGCGAACAGCCCAAGCTGCTTGCGCTGGTTCACCGTCAAAGCCGCGAAGGGGCGCCCAACCCAGGCCTTGGTGGAAGCCAGCACAGCTTGCATGGGGCGCGCCTCGCTCATGATTTATTGGGGGCGACGCGGCCGAACAGTCCGGCCGGACGGAACACCAGCACCAGAACCAGGATCGAGAAGATGACAACATCGGTCCATTCGGTGGCGATCAACTGCCCGCCGGATGCCTCGATCAGACCGATGATGAGGCCGCCCACCATGGCGCCGGGCACGTTGCCGATGCCCCCCAGCACCGCCGCGGTGAACGCACGCAGCCCCGCATTGAAGCCGACGGCGGCGCCGGTGTAGTTGTAGTAAAGACCGAAGATCAATCCGCCGGCGCCGGCCAGGGCCGAACCCACAAAAAACGCCATCATCACGACGCGATCGACCTCCACGCCCATCATGCGCGCCGCTTCCGGGTCCTGCGCCGTCGCACGCATCGCCTTGCCCATCCTGGTGAAGCCGACAAACCAGGTCAGCCCCCCCATCAACACGATGGCGATGATCCAGATCAGGATTTCCCGCAGCCGCAGCACGGCGCCGCCAATGGCGAACTGCACCGGCGGCAGCGGGTTCGGGAAGTTCTTCCCGTCCGCCCCCAGCGTCAGCAGGATCACGTTAAACAGCACGTAGGAGACGCCGATGCTGGTGATCATCGCCGCCGGCCCCTTCACGTGACGCACACGCCGGAGCAGGAATCGCTCGATGCCCACCCCAAGCATGCCGGTGGTCATCATGGTCACGAAAAACGCCAGCGCGAGCGCCCCGATCAGCGGCAGGCCGGACAGGATGACGGACTGTCCCTCAATGCCGAGCGCGTGCAGCACGAACAGCCCGATGAAGGATCCCACCATGAACACATTGAAGTGGGAAAAATTGATCAGTTCGAGAATGCCGTAGACCAGGGTGAACCCGAGGGCGAGCAACGCGTACATCGCCCCCAGGCTCAACCCGTTAATGGCCTGCTGCAGGACCAGATCGCCTGCCGTCATCGAACGAACAGCCTTGTGCAAGCCCATGCGAAAGTCGAGGATCTGGTCAAAGCCTTCGCCCTTCTCGAATGAGTTCAGACCGTCGGCGCGACACCGACGTATTTATATTGCGACGCCGGATCATCGAGCGGCCCGTCGCTGTTCTTCTTGATCTGGAAAACGCTGATGACCTTGTTCTTCAGATCGCCATTGGCATCGAACTCGACAGGCCCCTGCAGCGTGTCCACCTTCGCCGCGTGGATGGCGTCGCGCACGTTCTCGCGCGTGATCGGCTTGCCCGCCGTCTTCAGGCTTTTCACCGCGCCGATGATGACCAGTGCTGCGTCATAGCTGGTCACGGTGTAATCGTCCGGCCCCATCTTGTATTTTTCCGAATAGGCCTTGCTCCATTTGGCGAGTTTGGGGTCGTCCACCACATGCGGGCTGGCCTGCGTAGCATACCAGCCCTCCACCGCCGGGAAGCCCGCGCCGGTCAGCATGTCGGCGCCGAACATGCCGTCGCCGCCAGCCTTGATCACGTTCGGGATGATGTCATAGCCCTGCTTGGCCAGCTTGATGCCGGCCTGCCCCACGCCGCCGTAATACACCGCATCCGGGTTCAGTGATTTGATCTTCGTCAGAATAGCCGAATAATCGGCGGCCTTCGGATCGAGCTTGTCGCGCCCCAGCACCTTGATGCCTTTTTTCTCCGCCTGGGCCTGAAAGGCATCCGCGAGACCCACGCCATAGGCGCCGGAATCATCCAGCACGTAGATCGTCTTCACCTTCAGCGTCCCGGCCATGTAGTTGGCCATGTTCGGCCCCTGATAGGCATCGGTCGCCACGGTGCGGAAATAGACCGGCTTGCCATTCGGAATATACTGCGCCGCGAATTTCGGATCGGTGATGTCGGGGTTGGTCGAAGCCGGCGTGATGGTCGCGAGACTGCCCGCGCTCAGAATGGGCGACATGGCCTTGCCCACGCCGGACATTTGTGGCCCCACGCTCGCCATGATCTGCTTGTCGGAGACCATCTTGCGCGCATTGGTGGCACCCTGCGCCGGATCGTACTGGCCGGCGGTCGCGGTGCCGTCATCGAACTTCTCATATTCGAATTTCACGCCCGGCACCGTCTTCGCGGCGTTGGCCCCGTCAATCGCCATCATCGCACCCTGCGCGGCGCGCACGGCCGCGGTGGCGTCGGCACCGGTGAACGACATCTCCAGCGCGATCTTGACGACCTGATCGGCCGCCTCGGCGCTGTGGGAGGCGCCGAGCGCCGCGGTGGCCGCGACCCCGGCAACGGCTTTGAATGTGGAACGACGCGTCAGCATGCTGTCAGTCTCCTTGAGATGAAGCCCGTTTTCGCGGAACGGCGGGTTGCCGGCCGCATCAGCAAAGGCGGCAGCGGGGCGCTTGGCCCGCATGCGGTCGCCACCGCATGCCTCGAAAGCAACCCTGCATCGCGCGTCGCGCAGAGGCAAGCATGAACTGCAAATGCCGTGCCATTGTACTCTGGTTGCGGCGGCCGGACGAGGTTTCCGGCCACCGCAAAGCTGGGTAGAACCCCGGCTATGGCCCCACCTCTCCTGACGCTGCAAAACATCCGCCTCACTTTGGGCACCACCGCCCTGCTCGACGGTGCCGAAATTTCGGTCTCGCCCGGGGAAAAACTATGCCTGGTCGGCCGCAATGGCTCGGGAAAATCCACATTGCTCAAGATTGCGGCAGGACTGCTGCCCAGTGATGCCGGCACCCGCTTCGTCCAGCCCGGCGCCACCGTCCGATATTTGCCGCAGGAGCCGGATCTCACCGGCTTCCCCACCACCCGCGCCTATGTCGATGCCGGCCTTGGCCCGGGCGACGACCCGTACCGCGCCACTTATCTGCTCGATCAGCTCGGCCTGACCGGCGAGGAAGACCCCGCCGTGCTCTCCGGCGGCGAGGCCCGCCGGGCCGCCCTTGCGCGCACCCTCGCCCCCTCGCCCGACATCCTGCTGCTGGACGAGCCGACCAACCATCTCGATCTGCCAGCCATCGCCTGGCTCGAATCCGAACTCGCCTCGCTCCGCTCCGCCATGGTGCTCATCAGCCATGATCGCCGCCTGCTCGAATCCCTCTCGCGGGCCATCGTCTGGCTTGACCGCGGCGCCGCCCGGCGCATCGATCGCGGCTTCGCCCATTTCGAGGCATGGCGCGACGAAGTGCTGGAACAGGAGGAGCGCGACCGCCACAAACTCGGCCGCAAGCTGGCGATGGAGGAGGACTGGCTGCGCTACGGCGTCACCGCGCGGCGCAAGCGCAACGTCAAGCGCCTTGCCGGCCTGCACGATCTGCGCGCCCAGCGCCGCCAGCAACGCGCCGCCACTGCCGGCACCGGCCTGAAACTCGCCGCCGCCGATGCCGCAATTTCCGGCAAACTCGTCGCCGTCGCCGAGAATGTCAGCCTCTCCTACGGCGACCGTCCGATCATCAGAGGTCTCACCACCCGCATCCTGCGCGGCGACCGCGTCGGCATAGTCGGCCCCAACGGCGCCGGCAAAACCACCCTGCTGTCGCTGCTCACCGGCAAGCTCCTTCCCGATTCCGGCGCCATCCAGCTCGGCGCCTCTCTGGAGATGGTCTCGCTCGACCAGCGCCGCGAAAGCCTCGACCCGAACGCCACCCTGGCCGACACGCTCACCGGCGGCCGCGGCGACACCGTCACGGTGAACGGCCAGCAGAAACACGTCATCGGCTACATCAAAGACTTCCTGTTCGCCCCCGAACAGGCCCGCACCCCCGTGGGCGTGCTGTCCGGCGGCGAGCGCGGCCGCCTCACCCTCGCCGTCGCCCTCGCGCGGCCCAGCAACCTGCTGGTGCTGGACGAACCCACCAACGACCTCGATCTCGAAACGCTGGAGCTATTGCAGGAATTGCTGGCCGACTATCCCGGCACCGTCCTGCTGGTCAGCCACGACCGCGACTTCCTCGACCGCGTCTGCACCAGCGTCATCAACGCGGAGGGCGATGGCGTCTGGATCGACTATGCCGGCGGTTATTCGGACATGGAAACCCAACGCGCCGCCAGGCCCGATGCGCCGCCGCCTCCGGCCCCGACCACCCGCGAAAAAGCCCCGCTGGCCAAGGTTGCCGGCCCGCCCGCGCGCAAAATGTCCTTCAAGGAAAAACACGCTCTGGAGACGCTGCCGGCGCGCATGGACGCGCTGCGCCGCGACATCGCCAAATTCCAGCGCATCCTCGCCGATCCCGACCTCTACACCCGCGACCCCAAGGGCTTCGAACGCGCCACCGCCGCGCTAACCGCCGCCGAGGCGGAGCTCGCCCAGGCCGAGGAGCGCTGGCTGGAACTGGAAATCCAGCGCGAGGCGGCGGCAGCGCGATGACGATGAGAGCCGCTACCGCACGCTGAACAGCGCCTCCGCCCGCAGCAAATCCTCCGGCGTGTTCACGTTGAAAAACGGATCGCCCCAGTCCGGGTCACGCGCGAACGCAACCTCGGCCATGCCCTGCGCCAGCACGAACGCCATCACCCGCCGCTGATCGGCCCGCAGCGCCGCCTCCAGCGCATCCGCCAACTCCACCCGCCACAGCGCCGCCACCGGATGCACCCGCCCGCCGGAGGCCGCGCAGGCAATCGGCACCCCGGCCGCCGCCCGCGCCGCCATCAGCCGTGCGGCCAGATCATCGGGTAGAAACGGCGTGTCGCCAGGCACGCTCACCACATATCCGGCCTGCGGATGCGCGTGCTGCGCCCATCGCATCCCGGCCAGCACGCCGGCCAGCGGGCCCGGAAAATCCGCCAGCGTATCCGCCACCACCGGCAGCCGATACGGGGCGAACCGCGCCGGGTCGCCATTCGCGTTCAGCGCCATCCCGCGCACCTGCGGCCGCAACCGCGCCAGCGTATGGTCCAGCAGCGTCCGCCCGCCCAGCAGCCGCAGCGGCTTGTCGCCCCCGCCCATCCGCCGCGCCAGCCCACCGGCCAGCACAATGCCCACCGGCAGATCATCTCCCTGCATTCGCGCCTCCAGCCTACCCAGCCGCAACTACCCGGCCGCCCGGCGGATCAGGCTTGCTCGCCGTGCGAACGAGGCAGAAACCGCTCGTAACACAACAGCGTCAGACAACAGGCTGAACATGCCACAATCGTAACATACGGCCCTGCCCATCCGAACAACATAATAATGTTACTTTATAACATCTATTCATCGAATCCCACTCTCATAGACGTAATCTCCGCACCGTAACTATCACGCTGTCAAATTCACGTTATTGTTCATGCAAAAAAAACCCGGTATTTCACAAATAGGTTAGCTATCACGTAAACCGCGAAAATTAATCTTGCCGGCGATGGTTTTGCGCTACCAGAACCTCATGAACACGACCCCATTCCCCCTCGGCGCCTATGTCAACGACCCCAACGGCAGCGATCCCAGCGCGGAAGCTGCCTTCGAGGGCGATTTCAGCAATTTCACCCAGTTGATGGGTGCTGCACCGCAATTCCTCGATTATTACGTGGACCAGACCCAGCCCGTCAGCGCCTGGGCCAGCAATGCGAGCTGGACCGCCTGGTCCGCCTCCCAGTCCATCGACGCGCGAGACACAACGCCGGTAATCGGCCTGCCAATGGCCTCCACCGACTCCAGCATGTCCGCCGACGCGCAATACAAAGCCTTCGCCTCCGGCCAATATGACAGCGCAATCCAGGGCGTCGTCCAAGCCTGGGCCCAGCAGGGCTTCACCACCCAATATTGGCGGCCGGGCTGGGAGATGAACCTCACCTCATCGCCTTCCTATGCCGGCAGCGATGCCGCGTCCCTGGCGGATTGGGTGGCGGCCTTCCAGCATATTTCCACGGTGCTGCATGCGGCGGGTGCGGCCGATGGCGTCAATGTCCAGGTCGTCT
>DASXIW010000015.1:0-9949 GCA_036497785.1 Acetobacteraceae bacterium
TATGCTCACCCTGCTCACGACGGAACAAACGCTGTTTCCGGATGAGGATGAGTTGGTTCAGGTGCGGCTTGCCCACGTGCAGGCGCTGGTGAGTCTGTTCCAGGCGCTTGGCGGGGGTTGGCAAAACAATCAGATGCAGACGGCAATTCCGGCCAGAAATGGATGAAGCGCAGAGCCTTCGTCGCGGATTTCAAAGGCTACGCCTTTGATGGGCTCGAGGGGCAAAGCCCCTCGCTTTGCCTTCCTTATCTCCCCTTCCCCCGCCGCCTCACACATCCCAAGCCTGGATCGAAGTCTGCTGCGCGATCTTGCCGCCCGAAAGTTGCAGCGAGGCCGCGCAGAAGACGCGTTTGCCATCCGGGTAGGTGCAGGTTTGGGTGAAGGCGAGGCGGTCGCCTTCGGTGATGCCGCCTTCGACGCGGTGCGTCATGGTTCGGCCGCACACATCATCGTAGTAGCTGGAGATGGCGTCGGCGCCGCGGATTTCCATCGGGTGGCTTGGAGGGTGGTTCTGGTCGATGATGCGGAGCAGGGCGTCGTCTGTGTAGAAGCTGGCCAATGTGGGGCCGTCGCGGCTTTCGATGGCGCGGCGCAGGGCCGGAAGCGTGAGCGTTTCCATGGCGTTTTTCCTTGTGTGTGGCCGGGTCAGGCGCGGGCCTCCAGGATCAGGTTGAATGGGGTTTCGGTGGCGCGGCGGAAGCGGGTGAAGCCGCCGGATTTCACCACTTCGCGCAGGCGCGTCTCGCCGGCCTGGGCGCCCAGGGCCAGGCCAACTTCCTGGGAGAGCGAGGCCGGGGTGCAGACCATGGTGGAGGCCGCGTAGTAGATGCGGCCGACGGGGTTGAGGTTGTCGGCCAGGTGGTCGTGGGCGAAGGGTTCGACAATCAGCCAGGTGCCGTCTTTGGTCAGTGCTGCGCGCACGTGGCGGGCGGCGCCGACCGGGTCGCCCATGTCGTGCAGGCAGTCGAAGAAGGCGATGAGGTCGTAGCCGGTGGCGGGAAAGTCGTGGGCGGTCGCGACCTCGAAGGTGATGCGGTCGGCCACGCCGGCTTCGGCCGCGGCGTCGCGGGCGGCTTCGATGGAGGGGAGATGATAGTCGAAGCCGAAGAAGCGGGAGCGCGGGAAGGCCTGCGCCATCAGGATGGTGGAGGCGCCGTGGCCGCAGCCGACATCGGCGACCGAGGCGCCGGCTTCGAGTTTGGCCACCACGCCGTCCAGTGCCGGCAGCCATTCGGAGACGAGGTTCTGGCGGTAGGCCGCGCGGAAGAAACGTTCGGTGCCGCAGAACAGGCAGCGCGAATGTTCGTGCCAACCCACGCCACGACCGGAGCGAAAGGCGTCGGTGATTTTCGGCACGGCGCGGAACATGGCTTCGGCGACGTCGAAGAAGCCAGCGAGGAAGGCGGGGCCGCTCTCGTTGGCGAGGACTTGCGCCTGCTCGGGTTCGAGATGGAAGGTCTCGGTTGCGCGGTCGTAGGTGATGTAGCCGGAGGCCGCCTGGGCGGCGAGCCATTCGCGGACATAGCGTTCGGCAGTACCGGTCTGGCGGGCCAGGGCCGTGGAGGTGAGCGGGCCGGCGGCGGCGAGCGCCTTGAACAGGCCGAGCCGGTCGCCGACGATGACCAGCGCGGCGTTGGCCGTGGCGCCCATGTCGCCGAGCATTCGCCCAAGGAAGGCGTTGAGGCGATCCGCGTCGGCCGTTAGTGCCGTGGTTTCCGTTACCGACATCATTTCCTCCCGCTATTTCGTTGGCGGGATTATGGGGGGCGGGGATCCGGCCGGCTTCGCCCGAACGGGCCATTCGCCGCGTGGCTCTATCGGCGGATGGCGGCGGCGGCGGCCGGTACGGTTTCGGGGTGTTGCCGGGCGAGGAAGGCGGCGGCGGCGGCACGGTTCGACAGATCGAGCTTGCAGAGGATGTTGGCGACGTGGCGTTTGACCGTGTGCTCGCTGATGCCGCGTTCGGTGGCGATTTCGGCGTTGGTGAGGCCGCGCGCCAGTGTTGTGAGGATGTCGCGTTCGCGCGTGGTGAGCGCGGTCAGGGCCGGGGCGCCGTGTGCTGGGCGTGGCGCGCCGTCGCCTTCCAGCGTGAGCAGCGCCGGCCCGTCATCGCCGGGCGGCAGGCGCAAGCCGGCCTCGTTGAAGCGCAGGCCGCAGCCGGGCACGATGTCGCGTACCATGGCGGAGACGAGGACTTCGCCGGGGCGGGCGATGGAGGCGATCCGGGCGGCGACGCGGATCGCGGCGCCGCCCACCTCGTCTCCGGCGATCTCGACCTCGCCGGTATGGATGCCGGCGTGCAGGGCGATGTCGGCTTCCAGCGCTGCCGCACGGATGGCGAGCGCGCAATGCAGGGCGCGGACCGGGCCGTCGAACAAGGATGTCGAGCCGTCCGGGCGCTGGCCCACTTCGCGGCCACGATGTTGCAGCAGGCTGGTCGCGATCCGCTCGCGGAAGCCGCGCATGTGTTCGAGCCAGGAGCGGGCGTGGCGGCCCGCGCCGGGAGTCGTGTCCGCCAGATCGGCGCAGAGGATTGTCGCGAGGACGCGGTTGGCTTCTGGCGCGGGGCGGACGCCGGTGACGAATTCCTCGATCTCGTCGATGACGCGATCGGTGTCGCCGACCCAGATGGGATGGTCGATGCCGGGGATTTCGACCAGCCGGGCGCCCGGGATTTGGCGCGCGAGATAGCGGCCGGCGGCCGGGTGGACGCGGGCATCCCGATCGCGATGGATGACCAGCGTGGGCACGCGGACAACCGGCAGCAAAGCGCGGACGTCGATCAGGCTGTTCATTCGCGCAAGCGCGATGGCGCCGGCGGGGCTGGTGCCCAGGCGCTCGAAGCGCGCCCACCAGGCGCGGAAGCGGTCGTTGGCGACGAGGTTGGGGCAGAAGCTTTTGAGCGTGCTGCCGTCGCCCCAATGGGCCTCGGCGATTGCGACGAAGGCTTCCACCTGCTCGGGCGAGAGCACCCAGGAATGGAAATGCGCATAGGCGCCGTAGAGGATGAGGGCACGGGTCCGCTGCGGATAGGTCGCGGCGAACAGGATGGACATTGGACCACCTTCCGACGCGCCCAGCAGGACGGTCTGGCGGGACCCGACCGCATCCAGCACGGCGCGCACGTCGTCCATGCGGGTTTCCAGATCGGGCATGTCGGTGTCACGGTCAGACAAGCCGGAGCCGCGCTTGTCGAAGATGATGAGGCGGGAGAAGCTGGCCAGGCGGTTGAACAGATGGGTCAGACCGGGGTCTTCCCACTGCGTTTCAAGGTTGGAGATGAAGCCCTGGACGAAGACGACGTCGATCGGGCCATCGCCCATCACTTGGTAGGCGATGTGAACGTCGCCGCTCCGCGCATATTGCGTCTCGGGACGAACCATGGGTTCTGACCAGATGTTCGGCCGAGTTTAGCCGAAATCTGCAGGCCGGGGAACGCGGATGGCGGTGTGCTATTTCACCGCCCCAAGTGTCAGGCCCTGTACCAAATAGCGTTGCAGTGCCGCGAACACCACGGCGACGGGAACGGTGGCAAGCAGGGTGGCGGCCATGACCTGGTTCCATTCCACGGTGTAGCGGCCGGCGACGAGGTTCACGACTTTCAGCGGAAGGGTCAGATTGGCGGGGTCGCGCAGCATAGTCAGCGCGATGGGAAATTCGTTCCAGCAGCCGACGAAGGTGACGATGCCGGTGACGGCGATGGCTGGGACGGCGAGCGGCATGAAGATGCGCAGCATGGCCTGAATGCGGGTGGCGCCGTCGATCCAGGCGGCTTCCTCCAGCTCGGGCGGGATGGTGGTGAAGTAGGAGGCGAGCATCCAGACGGCGAAGGCGAGCTGGAAGGCGGCGTAGATGACGATGACGGCGCTGCGTGTATCGACCAGCGTGCCGCCGCCGATATGGATGGAGGCGGCCATGCGGAAGATGCCAAGCACCAGCAGAATGGGCGAGAGCATCTGGGTGATGAGGAGGAACTGACTGTAAGCGCCCTTGCCGTGGAAGGTGATGCGGCTGATGGCGTAGGCGGCGGGGACGGAGACACCCAGCGTGACGATGGTGCCGCCGATGCTGACGATGAGGCTGTTGAGCGCGCCTGTGCCGAAATCGACGGCGGTCCACATATCCGCGAAGTTTTGCCAGTCGAGATGGGCGGGCAGCCAGTGCGGCGGGAAGGCGATGACCTCGTCATGCGCTTTCAGCGCGGTGGAGAGCATGACGGCGAAGGGCAGCAGGGTGACGAGGAGCAGCGGGGCGAGGACGAGCCAGCTCCAGACGGATCGGATGAGTTTGCGGCGTGTGGCAGCTGTCATTGGATCGCCTCGTTCCGGCGCAGGCGCATATAGACGATGGTGAAGGCGAGCACGATGGCGAGCATGGCCAGCGAGACGGCGGAGGCCTGGCCGGGGCGGCCGAGGCGGAAGGACAGCTCGTAGAGATAGGTCACCAGAATATGGGTGGAGTTGTCCGGGCCGCCTTGCGTCATCACCCAGATGATGGGGAATGAGTTGAAGACGTGAATGACGTTGAGCACGACTGCGATGTTGATGAAGGGGCCGAGCAGCGGCAGCGTCAAGTGCCGGAAGCAGTGCCAGGGGCGGGCGCCGTCGATGGCGGCGGCCTCGTAGATATCGCCGGGGATGGAGGAAAGGCCACCGAGCAAGATGGTGGTGGTGAAGGGGATGGATACGATGATGCCGACGGCAATTTCCGCGGGAAAGGCGGTCTGTGCCTGGGCCATCCATTGGACGGAACCGTGCATCAGGCCGAGTTCGCGCAATGTGGCGTTGATCATGCCGTAATCGGCGTTGAAGGACCACAGCCAGACGATGGCGGCCATGGCGAGCGAGATGGCCCATGGCAGCATGATGATGGTTCGCGCGACGCCGCGGCCGTAGAAATCCTGCCGCAGCACAAGAGCTATGGGAATGGAGATGGCGAGCGTTCCGGCCACGACGCCGATGGTCCATTCCGCGGTGCGCAGCAGGGCACCGAGGAAGATGCTGTCCGTGAAGATGGTGGTGAAATTGGCCAGCCCGGCGAAACCGCGCACCAGGCCGAAGCGGGAGACGTCGGAGACCGATAGGAAGACGATTTGGTAGAACGGGTAGCCGATAATGGCGAAGGCCAGCAGCAGGCTGGGCAGGATCAGCAACCAGGGAGCGAGCGGAAGCCGCACCCCTCCGTGTCGGACGGGTGCGGCGGCGGCAGTACGGGCGGCGGTGGTCGTGCTCACTTGCCCAGGGATTCGTCGGCGCGGGCAGCCGCTTGTTTCAGGGCGGCTTCGGGCTGTGCCTGGCCGATATAGACGGATTGCACCGCGTCCGTGACGGCTTTGGCGGTGTCTTCCCAGCCGGTGATGGTGGGGGCGAAATGGGCGGTGGGCAGCAGATCGACGAAGGTTTTCAGGCGGGCGTTGTCGGTGAAATACGGGTCCTGCGCCTCTGCGACCGTGGTGGGCAGGAAGCCCTCGCCCTTGGTGAATTCGACGCGCGGCTCCTTGGTGAAGAGGAAGTCGAGGAATTTCCAGGCGGCTTGCTTGACCTTGGAGTTTTTAAACATCACCACCGAATCGGTGACGGCATAGGTGGAGGAGGTGGTGCCCTTGGGAACGGGGACGATGCCGTAATCGAGCTTGGGGGCTTCCTTGGCGATCTGGTTGATCAGGAAGGGCGCGGTCATGACCATACCGACGCGGCCCTGCTTGAACAGGTTCTGCAGGTCCTCACGCGTGTAGTTGGTGACGCCGGGCTGGGTGAGGCCTTTATCGACGAGGGATTTGTAGAGGGTGAGCGCCCTCACCCCGGCCGGGCTGTCGAAGGCGGCCTTGTTGTGGGAGTCGATGACGTCGCCGCCATAGCTCCACAGCGCGTAGTAGTAATACACGTCCACCTCGGTGCCCTTGGCCATCAGGCCAAAACCGGGCGTGCCCGCGGCTTTGAGCTTTTCCGAGGCGGCGACCACGTCGTCCCAGGTGGCGGGGCCGTTGGGGAAGCCGGCCTTCGTCAGCATGTCCTTGTTGTAGTACAGGGCGCGTGCGGAGGCGGCGATGGGCAGGCCATAGACCTTGCCGTCAATAGTGGCGTGCTGCAGGAAGGGCGAAATGAAACGGGCCTTGAAGGCCGAGTCCATGTAGCCGTCTAGCGGTTCGGCGATGTCGTCCTTCACGAAATCCAGCAGCCAGCGCGTGCCAATGATGGAAATGTCCGGATTGGTACCGCCGGCGATGTCGGTGCGCAGTTGCTGCAGCAGGCTGTCCCAGTTGACGACGTCGATCTTGATATCCGTGCCGGGATTCGCCTTGTGGAACTCGGCGGCCATCTTCTCGAAATAGGGGCCGGTGGCGGCGCTGTAATAGGAGACGGTCACATGGACCGTCTCCGCGCTGGCGGCGCGGGCGCCGGCGACGGACAAAGCGAGGGCGGCGGCACAGGCGAGCAGGGACTTTCTGCTGAGCTTCATGTTTTTCTCCCTTTGGCGGACAAACCGCGATGCGCCAGCCTGCAACGTCGGCTCGACGTCGTCCAGACGGTTAATGATGTGAATCGTATCTGTGCGCGTCTTGCGGAGCGGGGCCCCCGGTTTTTCAAACGCGATACCCCCATGTATATAGCGAGCCGTTTGTCAGGCGCGGTCCCTCGTGGCCTCAACGCAATCAATGCAGGAGAGTTCGATGCTTCGACGGGATGTTCTGACTGCCGCCGCCGCCGCATTGCTGCCCAATGCGGCCTTCGCCCAGCGGGAAGCGGCCGGCACGGTGAACGTTCTGTACGCGGGATCGCTGGTGAATTTGATGGAGCACGGGGTCGGGCCGGCTTTCGCCAAAGCCGATCGCGGGCGCTTCCAGGGCTATGCCGGCGGCTCGAACAAGGTGGCCAGCGAGATCAAGGGCAAGCTGCGGCGGGGCGATGTGTTCGTCAGCGCCTCCCCGAACGTGAACGACATGCTGATCGGGGTGGCGAATGGGGATTGGGTGAGCTGGTACATCACCTTCGCGCAGTCGCCGCTGGTGATCGGCTACAACCCATCCAGCAAATTCGCCGCCGCCCTGAAGACGAAGCCCTGGTACGAGGTGATGCAGGAAAGCGGCATCCGGATCGGACGGACCGACCCGAAGCTCGACCCCAAAGGCCAGTTGACCGTGGCACTGCTCGCCCATGCCGAGCAGGTGACGGGACAGGCCGGGCTGGCGCAACAAGTGTTGGGCGATCCGGAGAACCCCGCGCAAGTGCTGCCGGAGGAAAATTTGGTGGGGCGGCTGCAATCCGGGCAGCTCGATGCCGGCTTCTTCTATTCCACGGAAACCGCCGACCTGAAGATCCCGGCGATCACCCTGCCCGCCACCATGGCGCTGAGCGCGCATTATACAGCGAGCCTGTTGAACAACGCCCCCAACGCGGCCGGGGGTGCCCAATTTCTGGCGTTTCTGCTGGGCCCGCAGGGCCAGCGCATCATGCGCCAGCACGGGCTTGATGTGATCAAGCCGGTGGTCACCGGGGATGCAACCAAGGTGCCGGCCGCGATCCGTTCCATGGTCACAGCCGCCAAGTGAGGCGTCCGTCCTGGCCGCTGCTGCCATGGCTCGGCGGCCTGCTGGCGCTGTATCTCGCCGCACCATTCGTGGCGGGGTTGGCGCATGTCGGCCTGGCGGATTGGGCGGCTGCGGATTGGGCCGGGCTGGGCGATGCCTGCGTGGTATCGCTGCTCAGCGCCACGGCGGCGACGCTGCTGGTGGCGCTGGGCGGCGTGCCGCTGGGCTATCTGCTGGCGCGGCGCGCGGGGCGCGGCATGGCGCTGCTGGGCTTCGTGGTACAGCTGCCCTTGGCCCTGCCGCCGCTGGCCAGCGGCATATTGCTGCTGTTCCTGCTGGGCTATGCGAGCCCGCTTGGCCAACTCACGCACGGCGCGCTGACCGACAGCTTCATCGGCATCGTGCTGGCCGAGGCTTTCGTGGCCGCGCCATTCCTGATCATCGCCGCACGCTCGGCCTTCGCCGAGGTCGATCCGGTGCTAGAGGATGTGGCAGCGACGCTGGGGCTGCGGCCCTGGCAATGCTTCCTGCGCGCCACATTGCCGCTTGCCTGGCGGGGGATACTGGCGGGCATGCTGCTGACCTGGCTGCGCGCCTTCGGCGAGTTCGGGGCCACCGTCATGGTGGCCTATCACCCCTACTCTCTGCCGGTATTCACCTATGTGGCCTTCGGCGCCCAGGGGTTGCCCGCGATGCTGCCGGTGCTGCTGCCGACACTGGTGGCGGCGGTCGCGGTGATGGCGGTGGCGACCTTGTTCACCGACGGACGCGCCTGGGCGTCGCACCCGGTCTCGCCGGCGGAAGCCGATGAGACGGCGCCGGCGATCCTGTCAGCCGATCGTCCGCCCCCGCTGGTGCAGCCGCTGTCCTTCGCCTTTCGCCGGGAGCTGCATGGCTTCACGCTGGATGTGGAATGGCAGACGACGGCGCACAGGCTGGCCATTCTGGGGGTGTCAGGCTCGGGCAAGTCACTGACGTTGCGGGCGATCGCCGGGCTGGACTGGATGCAGGCGGCGGCGCTGACGCTGGGCGGCAAGGATCTCTCGCGGCTCGCGCCCGAGCGTCGGGGGCTCGCTTATGTGCCGCAGACCTATGGCCTGTTTCCGCATTTGACGGTGGCGGAGCAGCTGCGATTCGCCGCCGGATCGGATGCAGCGCTGGCGCGGCACTGGATAGACCGGCTCGGCCTGTCCGGGTTGCAGGACAGGCTGCCCGAGACGCTCTCATTGGGACAGCGGCAGCGCGTGGCGCTGGCCCGCGCCTTCAGCCGGCCGGCGCCGCTGCTGCTGCTCGACGAACCCTTCTCGGCGCTGGATGCGCCGTTGCGGGCGGGGTTGCGCCGCGCGCTGCGTGCCTTGCAGGCGGAGATCGAGGCGACCACCGTGCTGGTGACGCACGATCCGGAAGAAGCCTTCCTGCTGGCCGACGAGTTGCTGATCCTGGATCACGGCCGGGTGCTGCAGGCCGGCCCGGTGGATACGGTGTTCTCCCGGCCCGCCAGCGAAGCCGTGGCGCGGCTGCTGGGGGCGGACAACATGGCGCATGGCGTGGTGACAGAAGGGAACCTGATCGACGCAGGCGCCGGCTTGCGGATCGAAGTGGGCGGACCGGCGTTGCGGGCCGGGGCGCGGATAGGCTGGGCGGTTCGCCCGGACAGCATCCGGATCGGCGAAGGCGGCCGCTATCCGGGCACAATACTGGACATGGCCGCTCCAGTGGCAGGTCGGTGCGAGGTGACGCTGCGACTCGGGGGCGCGAAACTCCGCGCCACGGCCGATGCCACCATATCGCTCGCGCCCGGTCCATGCGCGGTGTCGGTGCCCGCCGCGGCGGTGCAGCTTTGGATGCTGTAACGCTGTTTCAGCACGGAAAACCGGCCGGCATGTGGCAGAGTGATCCCGGAGGAAAAGCAAAAAAAGGAGCGCGCGATGATCGGCAGGGTGTGGCATGGCTGGACGGCGCCGGACCGCGCCGACGCCTACGAGACGCTGCTGCGCAGCGAAGTCTTCCCCGGCATCCTGGCCAAAGGTGTCGCCGGCTTCCGCCGCATCGAGTTGTTCCGGCGGCCGGATGGGGCGGAAGTGCAGTTCATGACCGTCATGTGGTTCGAGGACCAGGCCGCGGTGCGGGCTTTCGCCGGGGCGGACGAGGAAGCGGCCTATGTGCCGCCCCGCGCCCGCGAGATCCTGGCGCTGTTCGACGCCAGGGCGCAGCATTACGAGCTGCGGGAGACGCGAGAGGCATAAGCGGGTCGCACCTAAATCCGCATTGCTCTACCCGGCAAAGCCCGGCAGATCGCCCAGCAATCCGGCGCGGGCGTGAACGAATGCCGAGACGGCATCCACGAAGCGGCCGAGATCGGCCTCGCGCGTCGGCAGGGACAAGGCGGCCATGCCCCGGCGCGCCAGATACATCCCAGCC
>DASXIW010000016.1:0-6576 GCA_036497785.1 Acetobacteraceae bacterium
GCTGCCCGTCCCGGTTTCCCTGGACAGCCTGCAGGTGGCGCGGCTGGAACTGGCGGCGCCGGTGGCCGGTGCGGCGGCGGCGCTGTCGGTGGACGGCACGGCGCATCTCGCCTCGCTCAGCGCGGGCAGCGCCGATGTCACCATCCAGCGCCTGGATGGCGCGGGGCGCTACCATCTGGCCGGCCAGTTGGACGACGCCCGGCTAAAGGCGGCATTGCAGGCGAGCGAACCGGCGCATGGGCTGGTCTCCGAACTCGCCGGGCTGCCCGATCTAGGCGCCATCACCGCCACGGCGGATGTGGATGGGCCCTGGACGAACGCGGCGATGACGCTCGACATCACGGCCGGGCAACTGACCGCGTCCGCGCGTGGATCGGTGAACATAACCGGCCAATCCGCTGTGCTGGACGTGCTGGCCAACGCGCCGGCCATGACGCCACGCCCGGACCTGTCCTGGCAGTCCGTGGCGCTGCAGGCGCATGTGTCCGGCCCCTTCGCCAAGCCGGCGGCAACCGGCACGCTGCATCTGGCCGGGCTATCGGCCAGCGGCGCGACGCTTGCCGATCTGTCCGCCGAGCTGAACGGCGACGCCTCTGGCCGCGTGTCGGTGAAGGCCGTGCTGGCCGGGCTGCATGTGCCTGGCCCAAAGCCCGACATCTTCGCCGCCGAGCCCATCAATGTCAGCGCGGATGCCGATCTGAACCCGCCGGACCGGCCGATCAAGCTGGAAGTGTCGCACAGGCTGCTCGGCCTGACCGGAACAATCCATGTGGTCGGCGACCTCGCCGCCGAGCTGGCGCTGACCCTGCCTGATCTGAGCCCGTTCGGCGCTGATATCCAGGGCCACACCGCCCTGCAACTGACCGCCGCGCGGCATGGCGAGGTGACGCAGGTGAATGTCACGGGTGGGCTGGGCATCACCGGCGGCATGGCGCCCGCGCCCGCACTGATCGGACCCGCCGCCACCCTGGCGGTGGCGGCGACGCTCACCGGCAGCGATGTGGCGCTGACCTCGTTGAAGCTGGATGGCAGCAAGCTCTCGCTGGACGCCAATGGCGGGCTTGTCGGCGGCAAGGTCGATCTGACCTCCATGATCGCCTTGTCCGACCTCGCCGCGGCGGCGCCGGGCGTGCAGGGCGCGATCCAGGCCAATAGCCATGTCAGCGGCCCCATGGATGATCTGAGCCTGGACACGAAGCTGACCGGCGAGGTTGCCACCACCGGCTTCCCTCGCGCGCCGGTCAATGCCTCGGTCCAGGTCCATGGCCTGCCCGACGCGCCGGCCGGCACCATCGCCGCCCAGGCCACGCTGGAAGGCGCCCCGCTGGAACTTGCGGCGTCGTTGGAGCGCCAGACCGATGGCGCGATACACCTCGCCATCGCCAAGGCGGATTGGAAGAGCGCGCATGCCGATGGCGACGTGACGCTGCCGCCAGGCGCCACGATTCCGCAGGGCCATGTGGCGCTGCGCATGACGCGTCTGGACGAATTGCGGCCCTTCGTCGGGCCATCCATCACCGGTGCCGCGACGATGACCGCGCAGATCGACGCGCAGAATGAAGCGCATCTCCGCATCGAAACGAAGGGCATCGCCCCGACCGACACGATATCACTGCAAGGCGATGGCCGCGCGGAGGCCATGGGCTTGCGGCTGGTCGTCACCGGCAGCGGCGCACGGACCAATGCGGCGGCGGTGCTCAACATGCCGGCGAAGCAGCTCACCATTTCCGCCCTGCAGACCGATTATCAAACCGAACACGTGACACTGCTGTCGCCCGCGAAGCTGTCCTTCGCCGATGGGCTGACGGTGGATCGGCTGCGCCTGGGTATCCGGCAGGCCGTGCTGCAACTGGCCGGCCGGCTGTCGCCCGCACTGGACGTGACCGCCAGCATTCAGAACCTGCCGGCTGCCCTCGCCAGCGTGGTTTCGCCGGGCATACAGGCGGATGGCACGCTGCAGGCGGATGCGCGCATCACCGGCAGCACGGCGCAGCCAGCCGGCACGGTGCGGCTGTCCGCCACCGGGCTGCGCCTGCGCACCAGCCCCGCCGCCGCCTTCCCGCCGGCCAGCATCACCGCCAACGCCACTCTGGGGGACGGGCGCGCAACGCTGGATGCCAACGCCAGGCTCGGCACCAACCAGCTCAGCGTGACCGGCATTGCGCCGATGGCCAGCGTCGGCGCGCTGGACCTGCGCACGCGGGGCACGATCGACCTCGCCGTGCTGGACCCGCTTCTGGGCGCCAGCGGCCAGCGCACGCGCGGCCAGATCACCCTGGACGGAGCCATCGCCGGCACCATCGCGGCGCCAAGGGTGAATGGCACGATGCGGCTGGCCAATGGCGAGGTGCAGGATTTCGCCCGTGGCCTGCGCATCCGCGACATTCAGGCGTTGATCCAGGCCAATGGCGACACCATCAACATCGCCCGGTTCGACGGCAAGGCGGGCGCCGGCACCATTGCCGTGGCAGGACAGGTCGGCGTCGCGGCCCCGATGCCGATCGATCTGCGCATCACCGCACGCAACGCCTCGCCGCTGGCCTCGGACAAGCTGACCGCCGTGCTGGACACGGACCTGACGCTCAAGGGCGATGCGTCGGGGGCGCTGGCGGTGGCGGGCGACGTGAAGATCCAGCGCGCCGAACTCCGCGTGCCCGAAAGCCTGCCCATCAGCGTCGCCACGTTGAACGTGCGCCGCCCCGGTGAGACGCCGCCGCCCCCGCCCGCCCCGGCGCCGGACATCGCGCTGGACGTGACGCTGACCGCCCCCGGCCAGATCTTCGTGCGCGGACGGGGCGTGGATGCGGAGTTGCGGGGCCGGCTGCATGTCGCCGGCACCGCCGCCGCGCCACGGCCAAGCGGCGGCTTCACCCTGGTGCGCGGACAGTTCAGCATCGCCGGCCAGACACTCACCTTCAGCAAGGGCGTGGTCAGCCTAGACGGCAGCGGCCGCATCGACCCCACGCTGGATTTCCTCGCCAGCTCGACCGCCGGGAACATAACCGCGAATCTGGAGATCACCGGTTATGCGAGCAATCCCAAGATCACCCTCAGCTCCACGCCGCAACTGCCGCAGGACGAGGTTCTGGCGCAGCTGCTGTTCGGCCAAAGCGCGGCCAAGCTGGGGCCGTTGCAACTCGCCCAGATCGCCGCGGCCTTGGCCGAGATCACCGGCGTGACAGGCGGGAACAGCTTCGCCGCCCTGGACAGCATCCGCCAGGGGCTGGGGCTGGACCGGCTGAGCGTGGGCAGCGGAACCGGCGGCAGCGGCGCAAGCGTGGAGGCCGGCCGATATGTGGCGCCGGGTGTGTATGTGGGCGCGAGGCAGAGCACGTCAGGGACCGGTACGCAGGCCGTGGTGCAGGTGGATCTGTGGAGGGGGCTGAAGCTGCAAGGCACTGCGGGCACCTCATCCGGAACAACGGCAACCACGACGGGCGCGACGGACACCACCGGCAGCAGCATCGGGCTGACCTATCAATTCGAGTATTAGATCGGCATTTCCCAAATCCACGACTACGGATCGCAAGACCCGCTACTTCGGCGATCGCCGCACCGCAGCAGAGGCATCCTGTGGCTCTGGCCAACAAGACCGTTGGAAAGCGGCTTGGGCGAGGAGTACGGTCAACTCCGCTCCAACGGAGGAGACACCACGGCGAGACACACATATGACAAGGAGATCACTGCACTTCTGGTGATCGATCCGTATAACGACTTCATTTCCGAGGGAGGCAAGATATGGGGCCGCATTCGGGCTGTTGCAGAAGCGAATGACTGCGTTCCCCATATGCTGGAGGTCCTGAATGCCGCGCGGAAGGCGAAGCTTCGGGTTTTCTATGCGCTGCATCATCGATACCGTCCGGGCGACTACGAGACCTGGAAATACATTGCGCCCATTCAGAAGGCAGCATGGGTGGGAAAGAGCTTCGAATACGGCACGTGGGGCGGCGAGATCCGTCACGGGTTCGAGCCTATGCCGGACGAGATTATCGCGACCGAGCATTGGTGTTCCAGCGGCTTCGCCAACACGGATCTGGATTTGCAGATGAAGAAACACGGCATCCATCAGCTCGTCGTGATCGGACTCATCGCACATACCTGCGTCGAAGCGACCGTTCGCTTTGCCGCTGAGCTGGGCTACGAGGTCACGGTGGTAAGAGACGCGACGGCGGATTACTCGGATGAGGAGATGCACGCCGCTCTCGACATCAATCTCCCGAACTACGCCAGCGCCATTGTGACCACAGATGAAATCGTCGCCTCGATCTCTTCTGTCCAAACCTCGGGGTTGAGTGCGCAGTAGTTTTACGTGAGGGGCGCGCGGTCAGTGGTCCATATGACGGCTGGAAAGCCAGCTTAGCAATTCGGCCCCGGACATCGGCTTGGCCAGGACGTAGCCCTGCCCTTCGTCGCAGCCCCATGCCGTGAGCATGGCGCGGGCCTGCTGGGTTTCGAGCCCCTCCGCCACCATGCGGAAACCGAGTTCGTGGCCCAGCGATATCAGCCAGCGCAGGATGGTGCCGCTGGCCCGGTCGGTTTCGATATCCGCCACCAGGGAGCGGTCGATCTTGATGACGTCGGCGGGGATCTGCCGGAAATAGCGAAGATTGCTGTAGCCGGCGCCGAAATCGTCGATCGCCACAGCGATGCCGGCGCGGCGGATCTGGATCAGCTGCCGGCGTGTGCGGGTGTCGTCGCCGATCAGGGCGCCTTCGGTGATCTCCAACTCCAGCATGGCGGGCGGCACATCGTGAACGCCCAGCAGCTCGATCAGCCTGCCGGCAAGATAGCCGACCGTGAGGTTGGTGGGCGAAACATTGGCCGACACCCTGATGGCATGCCCCGCCTTCAGGAGCCGGGCGGCGAAGATCATGGTGGCATTCAGCACCCAGTCGGTGAGCTGGGCCACGAGCGGCTCGCTCTCGACGACCGGGATGAATTCGCCCGGGTTGAGATCGCCAAGTGCGGGGTGGCGCCAGCGGATCAGCGCCTCCACCGAGGTGCAGCTTCCGGTGGCGAGCGCGATTCGCGGCTGATAGACGAGGGTCAGCTGGTCATCGGCGGCCATAGCGCGGGCGAAATCGGACAGCAGGCGATGGCGGGCCGGGGGCACCGGCATCGGGACGCCAGCCGGCATGTCATCGCTGTACTGGCGTAGTGAGGGAGGTTGGATCGGGGAAACGACAGACATCAGGTATCTCGTACGCAGGGTTGATACGCCATCAAGCCATCGCGATGTAATAGGCATATTTCTAATCGGGCCGCAGTATCGGCCAGCACAGTGAAAAATAAGTCAATAAAAACGCGAGAGGTCGCGATTCACGCCGTGAGGCTCCGATCGGCCAGCCAGCGCAGCATCTCCGGTCCCTTCATGGGCCTGGCGAGGAAATAGCTCTGGCCCTCGTCGCAATCCCAGTCCACCAGCATCGAACGGCTCCGCTCCGTCTCCAGCCCCTCGGCCACCATGCGAAAGCCCAACCTGTGGCCCAGCGCGATCAGCCATTGCACGATGGTGGCGCTCGCCTCGTCGGTCTCGATATCGGCGACCAGGGAGCGATCGATCTTGATGACGTTTGCGGGAATCTGTTTGAAGTAGCGAAGATTGCTGTAGCCCGCGCCGAAATCGTCGATCGCAACCCCGATGCCGATGCGGCGGATCTGCTTGAGTTGCTGACGGGTGCGGTTGTCGTCGCCGATCAGCGCGCCCTCGGTGAACTCCAGTTCCAGCATGGCGGGCGGCAGCTGGTGCTGGCCGACCAGTTCGACCAGCCGACCGGCGAGGTAGCCGATCACGAGGTTGGTCGGCGAGACATTGGCGGAAACACGGATGTCGTGCCCCGCCTTCAGTAGCTGAGATGCAAACCCCATCGCGCTGTCCAGCACCCAGTCGGTGAGCTGGCCGATCAGCGGGTCGGTCTCGATCACTGGAACGAACGCGCTGGGGCTGAGATCGCCGAGCAGCGGATGGCGCCAGCGGATCAGCGCCTCGACCGCGCAGCAGCTTCCGTTGGCAAGCGCGATGCGCGGCTGATAGACGAGGCTGAGCTGGTCGGCAGCGGCAAGCGCGGGACCGAAATCGGCCAGCAGCCGCAGCCGCTCGACAGGCGCGAGGATGCTCACCGCGCTAGACGCCGCCAAGCCGGCGGCATACCGCCGGCTCGTCATGCACACGTCCGCAGTTGATCCCCGTTCGTATCGGTGTCATGGCCACATATTGCACCGTTCCGCGTCATGCTGTCAGAAGTTCCTTCGCCGAATCCCCACCCGCTTTTCATCCGGGCGACTCACCCCGACCTTTGACACGGCGTGGACCGAGATGGACGCACAAGGACATGAAGAAAGGCATAAGCGGTCTCATCCCCGGCGATTGCACATAGAGGCCGTGAGAAAAGGCAAAATATCTAGATGCCCCTGTGGTCACCCGTCATTGCGCCAATTTGCTCGCGAACCCAAGCTAGCCGCGCCATATCGCGCCGGAGCTCGTCCAGCATGTTCGGCGGGATCGGCACCTCCTCTGGGGTTCGCAGCTCACCAAGGCGTTGCGGTGCCTTGAGCAGGCCAGGTTTGAAGTCACGA
>DASXIW010000017.1:0-7311 GCA_036497785.1 Acetobacteraceae bacterium
CTGTCGCGAAAAGTGTGCATCGGGGTCTTGCCGAAGCACCAGCGCCCCTGGTGTGTGCGCTGCTCGTTGTAGACCGTCATCCACTCATCGAGGTCAGCCTGCAGGGCATCCGGCGTATCGTAAACCTTCTTGCGGAAGGCCTCCCGGTAGAATTCGTCGAGCAGCGTCTTGTGGAACCGCTCGCAGATGCCGTTGGGCAGGCATACGCCGACTGTCCCGACATACGCCGCTTCTTCCAGCTCTTCACCCCCGCCTGGGCGGTCTATTTCGTCCTCAAAGCGGCTCTCTATCTCCTGATCGGCAAGCTCCTGCCCCTGCCCGAGGCCCTGGCCATCCGCGCCGCGGTGGGCGGCGTCAGCCTAGGCCTGATGGTCGCCCTCAGTGTCACCCAGGGGCCGCGCCTCTTCCGGCTATGCCGCGTGCTCCACCTTACCGCCCGCCCCGCAAGACACGTCCCAGTCCCCCAGCTCTCGGTAACACGGAGCGGAGATGGTATATGACGCGCGTCTTTGCCAATTCCCATTGAATGGGCTTCCGCCCCGGCACGCAGCAGGAGAATACGCCATGTCAACACCCCACCCGGAAACGCTTGCCCTGCATGCCGGCTGGCGGCGCGACCCCGCCACCAATGCGGTCGCCGTGCCGATCTACCAGACCACATCGTACCAGTTCGACAGCACCGACCACGCCGCGAATCTGTTCGCCCTGCGTGAGCTCGGCAACGTCTATACCCGCATCATGAACCCGACGAACGACGCGCTGGAACAGCGCGTCGCGGCCCTGGAGGGTGGCGCCGCCGCGGTGGCCACCGCGTCCGGCCAGGCCGCCAGCGCGCTTTCCGTGCAGAACCTCGCCCGTGCCGGCGACAACATCGTCAGCTCCACGGATCTGTATGGGGGCACCTGGAACCTCTTCGCCAACACGCTGAAGGACCAGGGCATCGAGGTCCGCTTCGTGGACCCCGAAGACCCCGAGGCCTTCGCCCGCGCCACGGACGACCGCACCCGCGCCTATTACGCCGAAACCCTGCCCAACCCGAAGCTGCGCGTGTTCCCCATCGCCGAGGTCGCCGCCATTGGCCGCCGCTTCGGCATCCCGCTCATCATGGACAACACCGCCGCCCCGCTGCTGGTCCGCCCCTTCGACCATGGGGCAGCCATCATCGTCTATTCGATGACGAAATATCTCGGCGGCCATGGCAACTCGATCGGCGGCATGGTCGTCGATGGCGGTAATTTCGACTGGCAGGCCCATGCCGCCCGCCAGCCCACGCTGAATACCCCGGATCCCAGTTATCACGGCGCCGTCTGGGCGGAAGCCGCCAAGCCGCTCGGCCCGATCGCCTACGCGCTGAAGCTCCGCGTCACCCTGCTGCGCGACCTCGGGCCGGCGATCAGCCCGTTCAACGCCTTCCTCGTCCTCCAGGGGATCGAAACCCTCGCCCTGCGCATGCGCGCCCACAGCGAGAACGCGCTGGCCGTCGCCCAATTCCTCGCCGGCCGGCCCGAGATCACCCGCGTCATCCATCCCTCGACCACCACCGGCACCGCCGCCGAACGCACCCGCAAATATCTGCCGCGCGGCCAGGGCGGGCTGGTCGGCTTCGAACTGGCTGGCGGCGCCCCAGCAGGCCGCCGCTTCATCGACGCGCTGAAGCTGCTCTACCACGTCGCCAATATCGGCGACGCCCGCAGCCTCGCCATCCATCCCGCCAGCACCACCCACTCCCAGCTCAGCGAAGCCGAGCAGGCCGCCACCGGTGTCTCGCCTGGCTATGTCCGCCTGTCCATCGGCATCGAACATATCGACGATATCCTGGCGGACCTGAAACAGGCCCTGGACACCACCCGGTAGTTCCAATCCAAGCAACCGCCGATCATGCGAGCCCGGCATAATCTGCCCCCATCCGGCAGCTTGTGCCGGGCCGGAATGACTGCGCACCAGCCTCTCCTTGGCGGTGAATAGCTTATTCCCGGCACACGGGTTGCGAGACATGGCGCAACCCTTGCGTCCGGAGCACTCGCCATGTCTATTAGCAGCCTCGCCTCGAACATCTGGTCCAACGCCACCAGCGCGCTCACCACGCCCACACCGGATCTGACGGCGGTCAGCGCCGGCAGCAACACCGCATCCAGCACCAGCAACACCACCGCCAACACGGACACCGCCGGCGCCGCCAGCGACACCACCGATCCCGTCCAGCAGCTCGCCAGCGATCTGCAGGCGTGGCTCACCGAGCTCCAGTCCAGCACGGCGACAGACCCCACAACCACCGCCACCAGCGCGTCCGCCAGCCAGCAAACCAATCCCGGCACCACCACCGCCGGCAACGACACCACCGCAAACACGACCGCCAGCAACGCCACCCCGCATCATCACCACCATCACCATGGCGGCGGCGATCAGGTCGGCGACGCCACCTCCGGCGACGCGGCATCCAACGGCAGCACCGCCCTGGCCAGTTCGTCCACGGCAGGCCCATCCACGGGCAGCACGTCCAGCACCGCCCAATCCGCGGCGCAGAACATGGTGCAGGATTTCGCCCAGGCCCTGCAGTCCTATGCCGGCGGCGCTGCCTCGACGATATCCTTGGGCACCGTCTGACGCCCCGCTACCCCCGTGCCGCATATCCCCCGTCGCACGGGATCGCGGTGCCCGTGACGAAGTCGGAGGCCCTGGCGGACAGGAACACCGCTATCCCAGCCAGGTCCTCCGCCACCCCCCAACGTCCCGACGGGGTCCGCCGCAGCACATTGTCGTTCAGCTCGGGCATCCGCTCGCGCGCCGCCGCCGTCATCTCGGTATCGATCCAACCCGGCAGCACGGCGTTACACTGGATGTTGTCAGCCGCCCAGGCGGTCGCGAGCGCCAGGGTGAACTGCACAATGGCCCCTTTGCTCGCGCCGTACGCCGCGGCCAACGGCGCCCCGAACAGGCTCATCATCGAGCCTATATTGATGATCTTCCCGCCCCCGGCCTTCACCATTTCCGGATAGGCCGCCTGGCTGCACAGGAAGGCGCTGGTCATGTTGGTGTCCATCACCCGGTGCCATTCGGCATCGTCGATGTCCTGCGGCGGCTTGCGCACCGACATGCCGGCATTGTTCACCAAAATGTCCAGCCGCCCGAACCGCGCCACGGCGGCACCGATCAGCTTTTCGCACGCCGCCTTGCTGGTCACGTCGGTGGCGACAAATACGCAGCCCTCGCCCAAAGTAGCAGCAGCCGCCTCGCCTTTCGCCTGATTGCGCCCGGCCAGCACCACCCGCGCACCGGCGCGCGCCAGCCCACCGGCCATGCCGAGGCCGATGCCCCCATTGCCGCCGGTCACCACCGCCACCCGCCCGGTCAGATCGAACAGCTCCATACCTCTCGCATCCCTTCGCGTCGTTCGCCGTGGAAACATCGCGCGCGGTTTTGTTACGCTTGCTTCTCGGCGTATCATGCCCGCGCCGCGCCAGCCTGCCATGTTCCCACCCACCCGCACAGCTCCCGTCCCACACGGAGGATCTCCTGCCCGCTCCGCCCACCGCATCGCCCCTCGCGCGGCTCGGCCGCAGGATATTCCGCACCGAGACCGGCTATCTCGCCCTCGTGGTCACTTTAGTGGGCATGCTGTGGGCCGGCGTCACCGTGCTGCTTAATCAGGAGCGCGATCAGGCCGGGCGCCAGGCCGCCATACAATCCACCGATCTCGCCTACAGGTTTGAGCAGGGCGCCGTCCGCATCTTCGAGTCGGTCGACCAGACCCTGCTATCCGCGCGCGACGAGTACGCGCGCAACCCGCAACACCCAGACCTGTCCGACTGGGCACGCGACCGCCCGCTCACCGGCAGCCTCGCCATCAAGCTTTCCGTGGTGGACGCGAACGGCATCGTCGTCGCCAATAATCTCGGCCCGGTGACCAGCCGCACCGACCTGTCGGACCGTGACGCCGTACGCGGCCAGCGCCTGGCGACCAGCGACCACCTGATCATCGGCGTCCCCATCATCGGCCGCCGTTCCGGCAAGCTCTCCATCACCGCCTCGCGCCGGCTGACCACACCGGATGGCCGCTAGGCGCTGCTGGTCGGCACCGACGGCGTGGTGCGGGCGCATGCCCCCATGGGCGGCCGCCTCGCCGGCACCACCATCGCCGGCGCCGATGCCGCGAACCTGCTCTCCGGCGCGCAATCCGGCACCTATCGCGTCATCAATCCGCTCGACCACATCCCCCGCATCGTCAGCTTCCGCCGACTGGCCGACTACCCCATGATCGTCGCCGTGGGTCTGGACGAAGCGGAGGCGCTTCAGGTCTGGCAACGCCAGCGCCTTCAGACCCTCGCCGGCGGCCTTCTGCTCACCGCCGTTGCCGCCCTGCTCGGCGGCCTGCTGATGCCCCAGCATCGCCGCGTCTGGCATTCGCGCCGGGCGCTCGCCGGCACGCTGGGCAATATCAGCCAGGGCATTATGATGATCGACCCGGATGGCCGCGTCCCCTTCGTCAATCAGCGCGCGATCGAACTGCTCGACCTGCCCCCGTGCTCATGGCCGAGCGCCCGAGCTTTCGCTACATCCAGCGCTGGCAGCTCCGTCAAGGCGAATTCGGCCCGATCGAGACCATAAAGCCCGAAATCCTCCGCCGCATCGAGGAAGGCAGCTTCACCAACGACACCCCGGCCTATGAGCGCGTCCGCCCCAACGGCACGGTGCTGGAGACCCGCACCCAGAAGCTCTCCAACGGCGGCGCCGTCCGCACCTACACCGACATCACCGAACGCCGCCGCGCCGAGGCCGCCATCTCGGCCGCGCGTGACGCCGCCGAGGTCGCCGGCCGCGCCCGCTCCGAATTCCTCGCGGTCATGAGCCATGAGATCCGCACGCCGATGAACGGCATCATCGGCGTCGCCGGCCTGCTGCTGGACATGAATCTGCCCGCTACCGAAAGCCATTACGTCCGCATCATCATCGACAGCGGCAACCAGCTGCTGCAGATGATTAACGACATCCTCGATTTCTCCCGCCTGGAATCCGGCAAGCTCGAACTGGAAGACACCGCCTTCGACGTACGCGGCATGCTCCGCAGCACGCTCGACCTGCTGCAGACCGAAGCCAACTCCAAAGGCCTCGCGCTGGAGCTCGATGTCGCCGAGGACGTGCGCCTGCGCCAGGTGCTGTTGAACCTGATCGGCAACGGCATCAAGTTCACCAGCGTAGGCCGTGTGAAAGTGACCGTCACCCGCCTCGAACGCGAACCTGGCGCCGTCCGCCTGGGTTTTCGCGTCTCCGACACCGGCATCGGCATCCCGCCCGAGGCGCGCTCGCGCCTGTTCCAGGAATTCACCCAGGTCGACAACTCCATCTCCCGCCGCTTCGGTGGCAGCGGGCCGGGCCTCGCCATCAGCCGCATACTGGTCGAGCGGATGGGCGGCACCATCTCGGTAGACAGCACGCCCGGCCTCGGCAGCGTCTTCCAGTTCGACGTGGCCCTGCACGCCCGCCGCGCCACCGACGAGGCGGAAGGCACGCGTAACGGCTCCCAGCCTCCGGCGACCAGCTGGCAGATCCTGGTGGCCGAGGACAATGCCACCAACCGTCTCGTCGTCACCCGCATGCTCGAGCGCATGGGCCATCGCGTCGAATCCGTCACCGACGGCGTGGAGGCGTTGGGAAACGTGGCCGCGCGCGACTACGACCTGGTGCTGGACGTGATGATGCCGGAGATGGACGGCCTTACCGCCACTCGCCGCATCCGCGGATTGCCCCCGCCCGCCGGCACCCTGCCCATCATCGGCCTCACTGCCAATACGTTGCGGGCAGACGAGACGGCCTGCCTGGCCGCCGGCATGAACCTGTTCGCCAGCAAACCCGTCACCGCCGAACACCTCGCCGGCCTCATCGCCCAAGCGCTGGCCGGCCGCGCGCCCACCGAAGGTGCCGCCAACGTCGCGGTGGAGAATCGCAGCTGAGCCGGCCATACTGGACGCCATGGTCCGCGATGTCGGCCCCCAATCCGCGGGTGAAATGGTGCGCGCCTTCATCGATGTGAGCGGCCGCCAGTTCTCCGATATGCAGGGCCTCGCCGCCGCCGGCCAGGCCGAGGAAGTAACGCCCCACGCCCACGCTTTGGCCCGGTTGGCCCGCAATGTCGGCCTGATGCGCCTCAGCCGCGCCACCGCCGAGCTGGAAGGCGCCATCGCGTCCGGCAGCGGCGAGCTGGCCGCCAGGCTTCTTGTCAACCGCTCCCTTCTGTTCGCTTGTCTGGATGAATTGCGCAACTGGCGCCCGCCCGAACCCTTGTGACGGAACCATGCGGGCCGATCCCGATTGTTCCTGCATCGCGGCCAAAACCAGAAGGAGACCGCATCATGAACAACGACAGGATCGAAGGAGCCGTCCGCAACTTCACCGGTAAGGCTGAGGAGGCCGTCGGCAACATGACCGAGGACGCCAAGACCCAGGCGAACGGCATGGCCGACCAGGTTGCCGGCAACGTCCAGAACGCGTTCGGCAAAGCCAAGGACGCCGCCGGCGACATGGCCGACAATGCACAGGACGCCGCTGCCGGCCTCGGCGCCACCGTGCAGGACCGTGTGCGCAAATTCAGCGCCCAGGCCACCGAGGTCGGCGGGCAGGTCTATCACCAGGCCGCCGATGCCGGCCGCTACGCCACCCAGCAGATCAAGGAGCAGCCGCTCGCCGCGGCCCTCATCGTCGGCGCGCTAGGCGGCATACTGGGCTTCATGCTGGGCCGCGCCTCTGTGCCCGAGCCCACATTGCGCGATTACGCCCAACGCGCCATCCCGCGCCGCTACCGCTAATTGCCCGCGCGGGAAAGGCGGCGTTCCGCCGCCGCGGAATGCCGCCTTCTGCGCGGCCGAACGCCCAATTGCCGCCAGCCGCGGCGTTACATTGCCAAAGAGTTAATCGTGCGCCACGCTCCGGCGGAGTAAGCGATCCCGTCGCAATCACTCTGCCGTGGATCGCCCCGTGCCCCGCTTCCGCAACGCGCTGCTGCCGCTTACCCTCCTGCTCGCCCTCGCGCCCCGCCTCGCCGCGGCGAAGGGCCTCGCCTTCGTGCTGGACTCCGTCGATGCCACCATCACGGAAATCGACGTCAGCACAGAAAAGCCGATCCGCACCGTCCCGGTGTTGCGCGAGCCGCATCACATGGCGCTGACGCCCGACGGCAAATCCATGCTGGTGGGCGACACCAGCGGCAACGCCATCTTCTATCTCGACCCCGACACTGGCGCCGTCCAGCGCCAGATCGTCGCGGCCGACCCGTATCAGCTCCAGTTCAGCCCGAACGGAAAATTCCTCACCGTCACC
>DASXIW010000018.1:0-3783 GCA_036497785.1 Acetobacteraceae bacterium
CGTCACAGAAATTGCTCGTTGCGGTCGTTCTGGCGTGAGGCCTGGCAGAACCAGCGGCTCCAGCCTTCCCGGCGCGGAAAAACCGGACAAGCGAGTACCGCGACAATGGAGTGCGTGACACCGTGGTGCCCGATCATCGCCGCCACCCAACCCAGGGGGCCGGGTGATCGATATCGGACAGCAGCGCGCCGACCTTGGCCAATGCGATCGCCAGCGGATCGAGCGCGGGCAGTCCGACAGGCGGCGCCGCCCAGGTCCAAGCGGCCACGCCGACCACAATATGCGAGCCTGCCATCATAATCGGTCTCGCTTCTGTCGGGCCGCCGACGGGAACCGTGTCGGGCGTCCCGGCGCCAGCCGTGGTGGCGGCCGGCGTGGGGCGGCCGGCGACGTCAGATGGCGAACGCCCGAAAACTCCCCCTGCCCGTCACCTCCCGTACGAGCCCCTTCGCTGCCAGTTCCCGGAGCAACGCCGTCCCGGTCTGCGGCGCGATCCCGAGGCGCGCGGCGAGCGCCTTGGGCGTCAGCACCGGGGCGCGCAGGAGGGCGTCGACCGCGTCGGGCAGCCGCGAGCGCTTGTCCGCTGCGGCGGCGAGCCCCCTGCCCTTCTCAGCCACGGCCTCGAGCCGGTCGAGCGTGCGCAGGCCCATGCGCGCGCTTTCGGCCACGAGGTGCAGGAACGCGAGCGGCCAGGTGACCGGCTGGTCGCGGCCGATGAGGCGGTCGGCGGCATCGCTGCGGAGGGTGGGGAGCGCGGCGCGGTCGCCGAAGCCCACAGCCGGATAGGCGGCCCACAGCGGCACGCAGACCGTCCCCGCCGGACCGCCGCGGGCGAGCAGCACGATGGCGGCGAGCATTGCCTGCAGCGGCAGCGGGTCATCGGCGATGCCGGGTCATCGGCGATGCCGGACTCCATCCAGGCGGCCGCCGCCTGGGCCGCGCGCAACAGGGCCGGCCGCCGCGGTCCCCCTGCCCTTCCCGGCTGCCGAACCGCCGGCGCGGCACCGGCGCCGGGGCAAATGTTTCGCGCCAGTCGACAAACCGCATGGCATCGAGCGGCCCGGCGCCGAACCCGCCGAGCATGGCCTCGGCATCGGCCGCGGTGCCGGACGGGGGTTTGCCCCGCGCCCCCGCGAGCCGGCGCAGCACCTTGGCGAGTGCCAAGGCGTCGGCCAGGGCGCGGTCGCCGTCGGCCACGGCGTCGACCGTCTGGTGGTCCCAGTCGCTGCGCCCGTCGGCGTCGCTGCGCCCGCTGGCGTCGGTGTGCCTGCCGGCGAAGGTCTCGACGGCCGACCGCAGCCTGGACAGCACGGCAGCACGCGACGGCAGCACGCCAGACACGCCAGCCCGAACGATCCATGGATGGACGCTGGACGGTCGGGATCGGCTTCGGACCCCCCCACCCCCCGCAAATATAGCCCGGAGGGGGTCGGTCGGGGGTGCAGCCACCTCGCCCAAATTTTTAAGGTTTATATGAAAATCAAACACATAGATCGTGAATAGGAGGCCGTCGTGACCCGCCCTGGCAATTCACTCCGGGAAGACGTGACCGGCTCGGGGTTAATGCCGATGGGCTTAGGTCTTCTGATGATCATCTATGGACTGGCTGCCCCAGGTTAAGGTGCATGAAGCTCAGCAACAGGCGAGATTGTTGCATCACGTTCGGATGGGACGTTGTGGGAAGTTGGGCAACGGACGGCATCCAGCCGGCCGTTCAACCTCCACTCTCACCTCGTCCAAATATTAAGGAAAATTATATAAAATATTGAAATATACGTGCTTGGCGTGCCACGCTTTCGCGGTGGCGTCCCATATGAGGCAGGGATTTCAGTTGCCGAGAATGGGATAATACGATGCGACTATCGCTGCTTCTCCTGGCCGGCGTCGGTGCAGTGTCGGTGACGCTGACGTCTGTTCACGCACGCGCCGACGGGGATGACTGGCGCCGGCTCGAATGGCGCGAGCACGGGCTGGAACAGCGCCAACACTGGTATCGTCCGGGTTACGTCTACGCACCGCCGCCTGTCTACTACCCGCCGCCTGAGTACTACGCACCGCCGCCCGTCTATGCGCCTGGCACCTCCTTATTCGGCGCTCAGCCTGGCAACTCCTTATTCGGCGCGCGGTAAAGCGCCTGGAGGTCCGTTCGCGCGCACAAAAAAGAGCCGCTCCAACGGGCTCCCCATGGAGCGGCTCAGGTGCGTTCGGTTCGGTATCACCTACCCCCGCTCGTGACAGGGGAGGGTGTAACGGAATGTAACATCTTCGGCCAGCGATGGCGCCTGTTCAGATTGACGGCCCGTGGTGCTGGAATTCTATAAAAATCAAAATACTACCCCCGGGAATGGCGAACGCGGATGAGGTTCGTTCACCCGGGCCCTACACCGAGTCGGGCAATGGTTCGGTAAGTCCGCTCCGTCCCTTGCCCTACGAGTGGAAAAATCGCGGCCGACCCCATCTCACAGAGAGATCACATAGGAGAACATCGTTGGCCAAGCTCGCCCAACTCGCCGTTGCATGTTCGTTGATGGGTATGGCCGCCGGCTGCGCACCGTCAGCTCCGCCACCGCAGACGCTGGCCGTGAACACACCCGCCACTCCTATGCCGACCGAAGCACAGCGAGCCGAAGCTGCGCGCGTCGAACGTGTGTGGCCTGGATGTCAGGTTGAAGCGGAAAACGCCACGGCGCCGATGGAGAACGCGACCGAGCGCAAACAGGAATATGTCCATGTGCTGACGTTGTGCGTCGCTGCGTCGAACTAGGAAGCATCCCCAATGGCATCTCGCCGGAACAACGGGCCGACGATGGGGACCGGAACCGTTCGGCTGAAGCCCGCACAGAATGTTCCATCTCTCCCTTCGGGAGCGCCGTGCCGCTGAACGGCGCCAACTGCTCAAGAAGCAGGAGAAGCAGTTCCGAGCGGCAATGCGTCACGTCACTGCCGCTCAGCTTGAGGACGAGCTGGAAGCAACTTTGAAAAATCGCGGCGACTGATGGGTGACGAACCCGAGGCGTGACGGGCTGGGCGCCTTGGCTTGGCGTCCCAGCCCGCCCGCGCATGGATGATGGCACATCACGCGTGCGCTCCGGCAACGCCATCTGCGGCGATCGGTTTCCGGCAGCACACGGCAGGGTGCAGAACAGGGGAGGCGTGACGGGCGCGAGGCGCCTGACGCTCCTGGGGGAAGTAATCCGGCGCCAAGCCCGCCCGCGCGTGGTTGGGACGCACGCGCGCCACCCCTGCAAACGCCCGCCTTGGCGATCGGTTTCCCACAGCACTGCCGACTGTTCTCAGAAATTCATATAAAAATGAAATGATTACATAGGCGTATTGCGGAGTGGGATCAGTCAGCGCGCCCTCCGGAGGCACCGTAATGACCATGATCCGGACGGTTAGCGCCAGGAGGCGCCGGCACATGGTCTCGGCTTGGCCTTCTGACCAGACAATGCCGCCCCTTTCAACGGCGTGCTCCAACTCACTGAGATGATAGAGGACGTTCTCCAACCTGGATGGAGCATGGGCTTTGGGCGAGCTGTTTTTGCCATGGCACGACTCGCGGGAATGGAGGTCGCCCGACGGGAGACGTGACGGGCGAGGCGCCAAGGTAGGGGTTACCAACCGCGTCGGTGGGCGTTATGGCGAGCGCGTGGCTTCACCCCCCAGGAGGGCCATGGCGCGGCGGGCTTGGCGTCGAGGTCACAACGGGGAGTGATCAGGCGCCTCCCCCGTTCATCTGGCGTCCCCTGCTTCTTCCCGAGTCGGGCACCGTCCGTTCCCTGA
>DASXIW010000019.1:0-4390 GCA_036497785.1 Acetobacteraceae bacterium
CCTGATCCTCGCCGAACCAGAATGCATGGGCGGGCAGGGTGGGCGCGGCGGTCAGCGTAACCCCGGTTTTTCCGGCCAGCGCCATCTCCGCAACCGCGACCAGAATGCCGCCATCGGACACGTCGTGGCAGGCGCGCACCTGCCCGGCCAGGATCTGCGCGCGCACGAAATCGCCGTTGCGGCGCTCGGCGGCGAGGTCCACGGGGGGCGGCGGCCCGTCCTCGCGACCCGGGACTTCCCGCAGCCAGAGGGATTGCCCGAGCCAGCCCTGCGTGTCGCCGATCAGCAGGAGGCTCAGGCCCGGTGCCAGCGCCAGCCCGACCGCATCCGCTGCGTTCTCGATCACGCCCAGGCCGCCAATCGCGGGCGTGGGCAGGATGCCGGTGCCCTCCGTTTCGTTGTACAGGCTGACATTGCCGGACACGACCGGGAAATCCAGCGCCACGCAGGCCGCCGCCATGCCTCGTATGGCGGCGGCGAACTGGCCCATGATCGCGGGCTTCTCCGGATTGCCGAAATTCATGTTGTCAGTGATGGCCAGCGGGGTGGCGCCGGTGGCGGTGATATTGCGCCAGGCCTCGGCCACCGCCTGGGCGCCGCCGGCCTCGGGGTCGGCCAGGCAGTAGCGGGGCGTGCAATCGGTGGTCAGCGCCAGCGCGCGGGCATGGCCGTCGATGCGCACGATCGCGGCGTCCGCCGCGCCGGGGCGCTTCACCGTCTGGCCCAGCACGGTGCTGTCGTACTGATCCCAAACCCAGGCGCGCGAGCACACATCCGGGCAGCCGATCAGCGTCAGCAGGGCCGATGACAGGCCCACGGGGTCGGCCACCTCGCCCAGTGGCGGGCGCTTGGGGGTCTCGGCAGTGGGGCGGTGATAGAGCGGCGCCTGCTCGGCCAGCGGGTCCAGCGGGATGTCCGCTTCGATGACGCCACGATGGGTCACCACGATGCGGCCGGTATCGGTCAGATGGCCGATGACGGCGAAATCCAGCTCCCATTTCTCGAAGATGGCCCGCGCCAGGTCCTCACGGTCCGGGCGCAGCACGATCAGCATGCGCTCCTGGCTTTCCGACAGCATCATCTCATAGGCGGACATGCCGGTCTCGCGCTGCGGCACGGCATCGAGGTCGAGCGCGATGCCCACGCCGCCCTTGCCGGCCATCTCCACGGAGGAGCTGGTCAGGCCGGCCGCCCCCATGTCCTGGATGGCCACGATGGCGTCGGTGGCCATCAGTTCCAGGCAGGCCTCGATCAGCAGCTTCTCGACGAACGGATCGCCCACCTGGACGGTGGGCCGCTTCTCCTCGGAATCCTTGCCGAATTCGGTGCTGGCCATGGTGGCGCCATGAATGCCGTCCCGCCCGGTCTTGGAGCCGACATAGACCACGGGATTGCCCACGCCGGCGGCGGCGCTGAGGAAGATCTTGTCCTGGCGGGCGATGCCCACCGTCATGGCGTTGACCAGTGGATTGCCGTTGTAGGACGGGTGGAAATTGATCTCCCCGCCCACCGTCGGCACGCCCACGCAATTGCCGTAGCCGCCAATGCCGCGCACCACGCCGTCCACCACATGTTTGGTGCGGGGCAGCTTGGGGTCGCCGAAGCGCAGGGCGTTCAGGTTGGCGACGGGGCGCGCGCCCATGGTGAACACGTCGCGCAATATGCCGCCCACGCCGGTGGCCGCACCCTGATAGGGCTCGATGAAGCTAGGGTGGTTGTGGCTCTCCATCTTGAAGATGGCGGCCAGTCCTTCGCCGATATCCACCACGCCGGCATTCTCGCCCGGGCCATGGATGACCCAGGGCGCCTTGGTCGGCAGCGTCTTCAGCCAGACGCGCGAGGACTTATAGGAGCAATGCTCCGACCACATCACGCTGAACACGCCCAGTTCGGTCAGGCTCGGCGTGCGGCCCATGATGGCCAGCACCCGGGCGTATTCCTCGCCGCTCAGCCCGAACTCTCGGGCCAGGGCCTGGTTCACGTCGCGAGCGCTCATGCGGCGAGGGCCGCGGTGAGGCCGTCGAAGATGGGCTTGCCGTCCGTGCCGCCCATCAGCGGGTCCACCAGATCCTCGGGATGCGGCATCAGGCCGAGCACGCGCAGATTGGGGGAATAGATGCCGGCGATGTTGCGCGCACTGCCGTTGCGGTTCGCGGCTGGGGTGGTCTCGCCCTCGGGTGTGGCGTAGCGGAACGCGACCAGGCCCTCGCCCTCCAGCCGATCCAGCGTGTCCTCATCGGCGGTGTAATTGCCGTCGCCATGCGCCAGCGGGGCGCGGAACACCTCGCCACGTTGATAATGGCGGGTGAAATCCGTATCGGAGCGCTCAACGCGCAGATGGCAGTCCATGGACAGGAAGCGCAGGCCGGCATTGCGGAGCAGGGCGCCCGGCAGCAGCCCGGCCTCGGTCAGGATCTGCAGCCCGTTGCAGACGGCCAGCACATGGCCGCCGCGGGCGGCATGGGCGCGGATCGCCGCCATCACGGGCGACTGCGCGGCCATCGCGCCGCAGCGCAGATAATCGCCGTAGCTGAACCCGCCGGGGATCACCACCAGATCGAGCCCGGCCAGATCGGCATCGCGGTGCCAGACCATGCGCGGCGCGCGGCCGGAGCTGCGTTCCAGCGCGATCGCCATGTCGCGTTCGCGGTTGATGCCGGGGAAGACGACGATGCCGGCGCGCATCAGGCCAACTCCACCGAAAAGCTCTCGATGACCATGTTTGCCAGCAGCTTGCGGGCCATCTCATCGGCCTGGGCGCGGGCGCGGGCGGCATCGGTCTCGGCGATGTCGAGCACGATCACCTTGCCGGCGCGAACCTCGCCCACATTGGCGAAGCCGAGGCCGTGCAGCGCCTGGCCGATCGCCTTGCCCTGCGGGTCCAGCACCCCGTCCTTCAGCATGACGGTCACGACGGCTTTCATTATTGCATCGTCTCCGGGCCCTTCATGTCGCGTGTTCCGGCCTCGGGCAGAATGCCCAGGCGGCGCGCCACTTCCTGATATGCTTCCTCAACCTTACCCAGGTCGCGACGGAAGCGGTCCTTATCCATTTTCTCGCTCGTCTTGGAGTCCCACAGCCGGCAATTATCCGGGCTGATCTCGTCGGCCAGCACGATGCGCATCTCCTCGTTCTCCCATAGCCGGCCGAATTCCACCTTGAAGTCGACCAGCGTGATGCCGACGCCCAGGAACAGGCCGGTCAGGAAGTCGTTTATCCGCAGCGTCAGGGCGACGATGTCGTCCATGTCCTGCGTCGCCGCCCAGCCGAAGGCGGTGATGTGCTCCTCGGCAACCATCGGGTCGCCGAGGGCTTCGTTCTTGTAATAATACTCGATGATGCTGCGCGGCAGCCTGGTGCCCTCGGGAATGCCCAGCCGGGTGGAGAGACTGCCGGCGGCGACGTTGCGGACCACGACTTCGATGGGAATAATCTCAACTTCGCGAATGAGTTGTTCGCGCATGTTCAGACGCCGTACGAAGTGAGTCGGCACGCCGATCTCGCCAAGGCGCAGCATAAGATGCTCGCTGATCCGGTTGTTCAGCACGCCCTTGCCGGTGATGACGCCCTTTTTCTGGGCGTTGAACGCGGTGGCGTCGTCCTTGAAATACTGAACGAGCGTCCCTGGTTCGGGACCCTCGAACAGGATCTTCGCTTTGCCTTCGTATAGCTGCCGGCGGCGGGCCATGTTGCATTTCCTCTGGGGGCGTCCCCCGTCAACCGCGCACGACCGGCGCCAGATCACGCTGCACCGCCATTGGCCGGCGGCACCGCGCGGGTATAGCAGCCGCGCAACGCGGGTGCCACGCCCCCCGCGCAGGGCCGATGCCACCGGATGACCCGTATTGGTAATTGCGATATCGATACCAAATCCTTGCGAAAACATTGCGCCTTGATTGCGTGGCGTTCATAGAGGGAGCCTTATCGATAAGAGGGCGGAATTATGTATGTGGGTGCCAGAGTTCGTGCCCGGGCCTGCCCGATCTGCCTGGATGCCAATCTGCACACGCCGGCTGGCCCGTTCGGCACCGCCGAATGGCCCATTATCGCCTGTGCGGGCTGCGGCTTCAGCCATATGCGCATCGTCCCGGAAACCGAGGAACTGATTGAAAATCTCGCCTGGGAAAAAACCTACAGCGCCGAGCAGGCCCGGCGCGCCCGTGAACAGCCCGTGGCGACCTGGTTCGATACCAGGATGCGCTGGCGTCTCAATATGTTCCCCCGCATCGAGCCAGTGGACATCGTCAACAAGCTCGGCGCCAGCGAAGGCGCGGTGGTCGATCTGGGCTGCGGCAGCGGCGGCTTCCTCGCCCGCCTGGACCCGCGTTTCACGCCCTACGGAATCGAGATTTCGGCGGCCCTCGCCGAACGCGCGACCGCGACCGTCGCC
>DASXIW010000020.1:0-9414 GCA_036497785.1 Acetobacteraceae bacterium
ACATGTTCGTGTCCGGCATCGAGGTCGACACCCGTGCCTATTTCATGGCGGCGACGATGGTCATTGCGGTGCCCACGGGGATCAAGATCTTCTCGTGGATCGCCACGATGTGGGGCGGATCACTCACATTCGACACCCCCATGCTGTGGGCAATCGGCTTCATATTCGTCTTCACTGTCGGCGGCGTCACCGGCGTGGTGCTCGCCAATGCCGGCATCGACCAGGTCCTGCACAACACCTACTATGTCGTGGCGCATTTCCACTATGTGCTGTCACTCGGCTCGGTGTTCGGCATTTTCGCCGGGTTCTATTACTGGATCGGCAAGATGACCGGCCGGCCATATCCCGAGTTCTGGGGGAAGGTGCATTTCTGGGTGACGTTCGTCGGCGTGAACCTGACGTTCTTCCCGATGCATTTCCTGGGTCTGGCCGGCATGCCGCGCCGCTACCCGGACTATCCTGCCGCGTTCGAGGGTTGGAACAGGGTTGCGTCGTTCGGCGCGTACATCGGCGGCGTGTCGGTGCTAATCTTCCTGTATGTCGTGTACCGCATCTTCACCACCAAGGAGCGGCTGGCCGATAATTATTGGGGCGAGGGGGCGACGACGCTGGAATGGACGGTGAGTTCTCCGCCGCCGTTCCACACCTTCGAGGAATTGCCGCGTATTCGCTGATCGGATGATCGTGATGACTGATACCGCCTTGGCGGTTGCGAGAAAGGGCAGGGGGGACGATGCGTGCGCCCTGTCGCCGCTTCCGGGTTCCGACGATATGCTGGCCGGGGTCGGCTATTCAACCGCCGGCGATTGGTTTGCGCTGCTCAAGCCGCGCGTGATGACGCTGGTCGTGTTCAGCGGCCTGGTGGGGCTGCTGGTGGCGCCCGGGCATCTGCATCCCATACTGGCCTTCACCGCCGTGCTTTGCATCGCCGTCGCCGCGGGTGCGGCGGGTGCCATCAACATGTGGTACGACCGCGATATCGACGCGGTGATGCGCCGGACGTCGAGGCGGCCCATCCCGGCCGGACGGATCGATCCTGGCGAGGCGCTGGCGTTCGGCGTGGCGCTGGCGGTGGCCTCGGTGATCGTGATGGGGCTGGCGACCAATCTGGTCGCGGCCGGAATCCTGTCGCTTTCCATAGGCTTTTACGTGTTCGTCTATACGATGTGGCTGAAGCGGCGCACGCCCCAGAACATCGTGATCGGCGGGGCGGCCGGAGCGTTTCCGCCGCTGATCGGCTGGGCCGCGGTGACCGGCGGCGTGGATGTGATGCCGCTGCTGATGTTCGCGATCATCTTCTTCTGGACGCCGCCGCATTTCTGGTCGCTGTCACTGTTCGCGCATGCGGATTACGCGCGGGCAGGGGTGCCGATGCTGCCGGTGGTGGCGGGTGCGAAGGAGACGCGGCGGCAGATCTTCCTGTACACGCTGGTGCTGGTGCCGGTGACGCTGTTGCCCTGGCTGCTGCACGAGACCGGGGCGATTTACGGGATCTCCGCGCTCCTGCTCGGGCTCGGATTTCTGGCCAGCGTCTGGCGCGTGCTGAGGGATCGGCAGGACGAGGCGGGGGTCAGCTTGACCCGGGATGCCCCGGCGCGGGCGGCGTTCAAATACTCGATCCTGTATCTTTTCGTGCTGCTGGGAGCCATGGCTGTGGACCGAATGGCCGGCTGACAGAATGGTGCCCGGCACGAAACCGAAAGACCCGCCGCATCTGAGTCGCCGGGATTCTGAGGCGATGGGCAAGCGGCGGCGCGGGCGGAATCTTGCCATGCTGGTCGTGTTGTTGCTGCTGGCCGCCTTGTTCTACGCTATCGCCATGGTGAAATTGGCCGGAACGAGCATGCCGTGACCAACGCCCCGCCAGAGAGGGAGACGCCAGGCCGCAAGCCGCGCGGCAATCTGGCGCTGGGACTGACCTGTGCCGCCATTATCGGCGGCATGCTGGGGCTGTCGTTTGCCGCGGTGCCGCTGTACTACGCCTTCTGTGCTGCCACCGGCTATAATGGCACCCCGAAGATCGGCCCCGAGACCAGTGCCGTGGTCAGCAACAAGACCATTATCGTGCGGTTCAACGCCGACACCCATCCGTCTCTGCCGTGGCGCTTCCTGCCCGAGCAGAATTCGGAGACGGTCAAGCTGGGCGAGGAGCGGGTGGCGTTCTATGCGGCGCGGAACCTAGATAGCCAGCCGGTGACGGGAATCGCCACCTACAACGTAACGCCGGACAAGATCGGCAAGTATTTCCACAAGACGGCGTGTTTTTGTTTCAACCAGCAGACGCTGGCGCCGAATCAGGACATGCAGTTTCCGCTGAGCTTCTGGGTGGATCCGGCGATCGCCACCGATCCCGAGACATCGGACGTGACCACCATCACCCTGTCCTACACTTTCTTCCGCTCGCTGGACGATGCGGCCAAGTCCGGTGCCCTGGCCAAGGCCGGCCCGCATGTGGGCGCGGACCCGACGCTCGATCCCAGGACGCCGGTGCCGGAAAAGGTGAGGGCGGCGTTGGAACAGCCGCATAGCTGAACGCTGGATAGCAGAAGGCGGGCGGTTCAGGCGGACGGCACCGGCACGGTGAAGACCATCATGGCACCAGGGCCCGTGTGATCCGCGGCCCAGATGCGGCCGCCATGGGCGGCGATGATCGACCGGCAGATCGACAAACCCATGCCCATCCCGTCCCGCTTGGTGGTGAAGAATGGCTGGAACACGCGATCGCGATGTTCCGGGGCGATGCCCGTGCCGGTATCGCGGATCGCAACCTTCAGATCGGCCTCGCACAAGGCCGTGCTGACCACCAGCTCACGCGGAGTGGCGGAATTTGCGGCCATCGCCTGGATGCCGTTGACCATGAGGTTGATGACGACCTGCTGCAACTGGATGCGGTCGCCAGATATCGGCGGAAGGTCGGGTGCCAGGTCCAGGCGAAGGCTGGTTTGCTTGCTCTCCACCTCACGTCGGATCAGCGGCACGGATTCGTTGATGACGTCGTTCATCTTCACGGTGGATCGCTGCGGTTCGACCTTGCGCATCAGGCCGTGCAGGCGTGTCACCACTGCGCTGGCCCGTCTGCCTTCGGCGATCAGCGCCTGAACCATCTTGCGGGCCTCCTCCACGTTGGGCATCGGCAGCGACAGCCAGCGCAGGCAGGCCTCACCGCTCAGCACGATCCCCGCGAGCGGCGTATTCACCTCGTGGGCGATCGAGGCCGTCAGCTTGCCGAGGGTGGCGACCCTGGTGATGTGCGCGAGTTCCGCCTGGGCGCGCAGCAACGCCTCCTCGGAGCGGCGCACCGCGGTGACATCCGTCAACCCGCCGAAATAGCGCAGATTGCCGAGACAGGTGTGATCGCGTTGGGCGACCGCGCGGACATGCTTCACGGTGCCGTCCGGCATCAGCAATCTGTGCGGCACGTCGATGGAAGCCTGTCCGATTTCGGCCGCCGCCAGCGCGCATTGAAAGGCGGCGGTATCGTCCGGGTGGATGCGCTGGAGGATTGCCGCAAGGGTCGGCTTCGACGAGCGTTTGTACTGGTAGATGCGCCGTGTCTCGTCCGACCAGTCCACCGAGCGATCCGCGAGATTCCAGACGAAGCTTCCGGTGACGCTGTGACGCTGCGTCTCCCGGTGGAGTGCCTCGGTGCGCCGCAACGTCGCCTCGGCTTCCGCCCAACCCGGCGCATCGGTGTGGGGCTCGTCCGGACCCGGATGGCCGCCGCGCATCGTTGCCATCTGATCGCTCGCGGGATCGCCGATCCCCGCGCCGCCCTCGGGCGCGAAGACGGCCGCATCTTCGGACCATCCGCTCCGAGTCAAGGGCGGTCGCGCGCCGTTGGGCAAATGGCGCGCCGGGCTGTGACGCCGGCGGGCTTGGGTGTGGTCCTGGGGCGCGGCGGTGTCGGCGCCGTGGGGTTGCCACGCGCCGGGCAGGCTGGCGCGAGTTTCGGCAAACAACGCCCCGCCGGCCTCGTCGCGCAGCGTATGCGGGGTGTCGCGCAGGCCCGACTTGGGATTGCAGGACATGGCATCAACTCCTGAAACGCGAAAAGGTCACCGGGCAGCCCGTCTGACGGAGGAATGGCAGGAAAAGGCGCGACAGCGATGTTGCGGGTTCGATGCGCGCCATCAGTAGGCACGCCGGTTGTGCAGGATGATCAGTTGCACGATCTTGTCGGCGCGCAGGGAGAAGTAGAAGTCGAGCACCAGCGGATCGGGTGATGCCGCTTTATCGAACTCGCCCCCCACATTGGCAGTGACGACCACGTCGCCATAACGCTCGACCGCCCGGGTGACGGACATGGTCATCTTGTCGCCGACGATCTCGCGTCCGGCCCATCGCCTGATCTCGGTCTTGCCCAGATATTGGCGTTGCTGGTCGTTGACCAAGGCGTCGTCGGCGAAGCTCGCCAGCAATCCGTCGAGGTGGAAGCTGTTGGCGGCGCGGATGAAGGCGGCCACAGGCGGGGGCAAGGGTGGCATGGTCTCCTCATTCACGGTCAAGGGGGAAATCCTGTCGTGGCCGAAGGTGAGCCGGTGGTCGCGCCGCAACGGGCCGGCAATGCCCATCTTCCCGTATTTGCCGCAGCCGAGCACGCCTTTGGCGTGATGCGCCTTCGCGGCGCCCGCGAAGGCGGCGATGGGGCGGGACAGGCCGGGGAAGGCCATGGAGAGTCCTTTCAAGCGTTGCATTGCCCGGACAGCCGAATGACCGGGCCAGACCGCACGCGATGCCGGCGACGAGCTTCCGTGGGAGGCGGCGGCCCGGAATTTTCGCTGCGGTCGCAATGCGCCGACACAGCATGCACGTGTCTGGGCGGACGAGCATGTTAGACGTTGCTAAGAGCTGTTAGGCATTCTTCAGGCGGATCAGATTTTGTCGGCCAGACAAAATCACACGCCAAAACAACAGCTTGGAACATGATGATTGCCGATGGGCGCCATCGTCATGCTTTGGCTTGTGGCCTTGGCAGCAATATCGCCGGCCTACCGGTTTAGTCTGAAGCGATATTGCGCCAAGGTAGAAGCTCAGTGACCCGCTGCGTTTTCTTCCTCGCCGGACATTCCAACTCGTCCAGCAAACGCCCGGCAGCCTTCAGATCGGCCGTGTCGAAACCCTCGGTGAACCGATCATAGACCGGCTTCAGCACGTCGGCCGCCTCTCCGGCACGGCCTTGCTTCGCGCGCAGCCGCGCGAGGCTGATCGCCGTCCGCAATTCCCAGGACAGGGCGGCTTGCCGGCCGGCCCGCGAGAGTGATTCGAGAAAGCAATGTTCCGCCGCGGACAGATCCGCTTGCGGCATCGAGGCGAGGATGTCGCCCTTGATGCGAAGGCTCTCCGGCGTGGTGAACGATTCGCCATCCCGCGCGGTCTGGGCGATGATGCCCTCGACAACCGCCAGCGCCTCGCCGAACCGTCCGGTCATCGCCAGCCCTTCGGCGAGATTGTAGGTGATGACGCTGTTGTGCAGTTGGTACTGCCCGGCGTTCAGCCTCTCCACGGAGTCGCGCAGCAATTGCACGCCGGCTTCCGCCTCGCCACGCCGCATGCAATATGCGCCCTTGAAGATCGTCGCCATCACGCTATACGGGGCCAGATGGTATCTCTCAGCGGTCGCCGTCAGCCGGTCCACCAACTCCCGCGTGGCTGGCAAGTTTCCGGTCCAGACGAACACCGATCCGGTCAGGATCAGGGAAATGCACAGCGTGACGGGGTGGTCCAGGGCTGCGGCCTCGGCCACCGTCGCGCGCGCCGCGGTCACGGCCTGATCCGGGAAGCCCTGGAGCCATAAGGTGCGCGCCAATGTGCACAGCGCGCGGATGCGATGGTCGAAGCCGAAATGGATCGTGTTGATCCGGTTCGAAATCGGCGGCAGCGTCAGGGCGACGGCGCAATGCTTCTTGGCGCTGTCGTGGTTGCCGAGGCGATGATGGGTGCATCCCAGCATCCAGTCGGCCATCGCGATGCCCGCGGGGTTTCCGAGCTGCCGCGCGACGGTTTCGCAGCGCCGCGCCAGGGCGAGGGCGCCGCGGAAATCGCCGATTCGTGTGCGGTAGATATTCAGGCCCCCGAGCAGCCTGAGCTGATAATTGGCATCGTCCAGCGCCTCGGCGAGTGCCAATGCGCGCGTGAAGGCGCGGCGAACGTCCTCGTCATTGCCCTGGGTGAACATCAGGGTCAGGCCAAGAGCGGCCTGCAGCTCCATCTCCTGGCGCGTGCCCAGCGTGCTTGCGTCGAGCGCGGCGACCGCGCGTTCGGTCCAGCGATGGCACTCGGTCAGCAGCGACATTTCGAGAAACAACGATGCCGCGGCGGCGGCGAGTGCCGTGGCGATCCCGTGTTCGCCGGGTTGGGAGAAGCTCCATTCCAGGGCGGCCCGGACATTGCCCACATATCCGCCGTATCGCGCCAGTACCTCATTCTTGGAGATTGCCGGCAGCTCGCCGGTGCTCCGCTCCAGGAAGGCGCGGTAGGAGATCGCGTGGGCGCGGCTGATCCGATCCGTCTCGCCGCTTTCGGCCAGCTTGCCCAGGGCATAGACGCGCGTGGTCTCCAGCAGCCGATAGCGCGTCTGCACGCCGCTGATATCCGCGCTGACGAGCGATTTCGCCACCAGGCTGGCCACGGTCTCCACGAGTTGGGCGCGATCGGCGTCCTCGGCGGCGGCGACCGATTGCGCGGCCTCCAGCGTGAAGAACCCGACGAATACGGACAGGCGGCGCATGATCAGGCGCTCGGGTTCCGATAGCAGATCATAGCTCCAGTCCAGCGTGGCGGTGAGCGTCTGATGCCGGGGCTGCGCCGTGCGGCGGCCATGCCAGAGCAGCCGGAGCCGATGGTTGAGCAGTGCCGCCGTGCCCCGTATTCCGTAGGCGCCCACGCGGCCGGCGGCGAGTTCGATGGCCAGCGCGATACCGTCGAGCTTCTGGCAGATCCGGGCGACGACCGGCGCGTCGGCATCGCTCAGCGCGAAATGGGCTCCGCTGGCGGCGATGCGCTCGATGAACAGCTGCGCGGCGGGATAGGCCAGTAGCTCGGCGGCCGTCAGCTCCATGTCGTCGGGTGGACAATCGAGCGGATGGAGCCGGTGGACGTGCTCGCCATCGACACGCAGCTTCTCCTGGCTGGTCGCCAGGATATGTATCCGCGGCGCTTGCGCGAAGATCGTCTCGGCCAGGGTGGAGGCCGCCGCGATCAGGTGCTCGCAACTATCCAGCACAAGCAGCATGTGCTTGTCGCGCAGGAATGTGACCAGGCCCGGAGTCGGATCTTGGGAATGCACGGGCAGCAACAGCGCGGACGCGACCGCGCTGGGGACGAGACGCGGATCGCTCAGCGGTGCGAGATCGACGAAGCCGATGCCATCGGCGAAATCCGCCGACAAGGCATGGCCGATCGCTATGGCGACCGTTGTCTTGCCGATGCCGCCGGGGCCGATAATGGTGACGAAACGCTGAGTGGCGAGCCGGGCGGAGATCGTCTCCACGGCCAGATCGCGCCCCACCATCCGCTTCAGCCGGGGCGGCAGAAGATGATCGTGGCGAATGGTGTGGCGCTCGGCGGGGGCGGGCGGCGGCGTCCGCACCCGCGCGACCGGCGCCACGAAGCAATAGCCGCGTCCCGGCACATTGGTCACGTATCGCGCCCCGGACTGCCCGTCGCCGAGGGCTTTGCGCAGCGCGGCCATGTGGAAGCGCAGGGTGCCGGGATCGACCGTGACCTTCGGCCAGACCCGCGCGATCAGATCCCGGTTGCTGACGATCTCGCCGGCGCGCTCGATGAGCGCGATCAGAATAGCCAGGGCGCGGCTGCCCAGATTGACAGGCGCGCCGGCCGCCTCGAGACGCCGTTCGTGCAAAGCGAGCCGGAACTCACCGAACGATATAATATTCCACTCGGGGGATAGTGATTCATCGGGCATTCGCATGTCCGAAGGACGCCCCACATCGCATTATATTCCACGCCAATGATCCGGCTGCGAATGTGACGGAAACGACCCGGCCGAGCGCCTGGAGCGCGAGGCAAATGCGGGTCGGCCCGGGGCTTTGTCATCGCGGGCGATCGTGTAAGAGACAATCTGATCTCCTTACCGTTATTTTGTGGTCGCGTTATCCTCATTACCGTTAATTTGTGGTCGCGTTATCCTCCTTGCGGCGGCTGGGATCGGCGGTCACGATGCCCGCACAAAGGCTTTTTGCCGCTCATGTCGCGGCTCACCATCTTGGCCGGGGAACGCAAATGGACAGCCTGGTGCAACTGCGGAACAGCTCGTTGGAAAGCGACATCGCCGAAGCGCATGAGCGCTATGCCGCCCGGCGACCGCGCAGTGCGGCGATGCACGCAAGCGCGCTCGACGTGATGCCGGCCGGGAACACCCGCAGCAACCTGTCCTATCGCCCATTCCCGACCGCGATGGCGCGCGGCGAGGATTGCCGGCTGTGGGATGTGGACGGGAACCAATATCTGGATCTGTGCGGCGAATATACGGCGGGGCTGTTCGGCCATACCGAGGCGCGCATCCACGAGGCATTGCGCGGCGCGCTGGCGAACGGGCTGAGCCTTGCCGCCGTCGGTCAGGCGGAACAGGATCTCGCCAGGCTGCTTTGCGCGCGGTTTCCGTCGCTGGAGAAAATCCGCTTCACCAATAGCGGCACCGAGGCGAATTTGCTCGCCATCACGGCGGCGCGTGCCTTCACCGGGCGAAGCCATATTCTGGTGTTCCGGGGTGGCTATCATGGCAGCGTGCTGACCTTCCCGCTCGCTGGCCCGGCGGCCGTGACCGCGCCGTTTCCGGTGATTTTCGCCGATTACAACGATGCGGAAGGCGCGGTCGCCGCCATACGCGCCCATGCGGACAACCTGGCCGCGGTGCTGATCGAGCCGATGGTCGGCGGTGGCGGCTGCATCGTGGCTGCGCCCGCGTTCATGGCGGCCTTGCGGGAGGCGACGCGCGAGGCGGGCATCCTGCTCATCTTCGACGAGGTGATGACCTCGCGCATGTCCGGCGGCGGCCAGCAGGCGCGGCTGGGGATCACGCCGGATCTGACCACGATGGGCAAATACATCGCGGGCGGCATGAGTTTTGGCGCCTTCGGCGGCCGGGCCGACGTGATGGCGCTGTTCGAGGCCGCCCTGCCGCATGCGGGGACTTTCAACAACAACGTCATGTCCATGGCCGCGGGCCGGGTGGCGATGGGCGAGATATTCACCCCGGAGGTGGCGAGCACCTTCTTCGAACGCGGCGAGCGCCTGCGTGGCCGCCTGAATGTCGCCTGCGCGGCGGGGGGCACGACCATGCATTTTTCCGGGCTGGGCTCGATGGTGTATGTGCACTTCCGCGCGGGTCCGGTCGCCCGGCCCTATGCCCCGACGCCGCTTGAAGACGGGCTGCGGGAGCTGTTCTTCTTCGAC
>DASXIW010000021.1:0-35643 GCA_036497785.1 Acetobacteraceae bacterium
CAATCATGCCGCGCGGGGTTGGCCGGCAATTGTCGGAAGGCTGACGTTCGGCGGAATCAACAGCCACTCCCTAAATGTAGGCACTGGTCTTTGTTGGCATGTCCCTGACATCGCGCCGCAATGACGAATCTGTCAGGCCGCCGATGCTAGCAGACTGCAGCGCCGCGCCGCACCTGCGCGCGCGCGCGCATCCAGGTCCAGCACTGCCTCAAGGCTGTCGGCAGGCAGACAGCCAATCTCGCCAAGCACTGTGTCCACCACCGCGGCGATGGAGAGGAAACCGATCCTGCGCTGCAAAAAGGCCTCGACTGCCACCTCATTGGCGGCACTTAGGATGGTGGGGGCGCCGCCGCCGGCGTGCAAGGCTTCGCGCGCCAGACGCAGCGCTGGAAAACGCTCGAGGTCCGGCTCGATGAACTCCAGCCGGCCAAGGGCCGCGAGGTCCAGGCGCGGCGCTGGCGTGGCGATCCGCCCGGGCCAGGCCAGCGTATGGGCGATCGGCACCCGCATGTCCGGGTTGCCCAGTTGCGCCAGCACGCTGCCGTCGCGGTAGAAGACCATGCCGTGAACGATGGATTGCGGATGGACGAGAACGTCGATCTCGGCGCTGGTCATGGTGAACAGGCGCGCCGCCTCGATCAATTCCAACCCTTTGTTCATCATCGTCGCGCTGTCGATGCTGATCTTCGCCCCCATCGACCAGATGGGGTGGCGCAGCGCCGCTTCCGGCTGGGCGCGCGCCATCTCGTCGGCTGAGGCGGTGCGAAACGGGCCGCCGGAGGCGGTCAGCACTATCTTCTCCACCGCTTCCCGGTTGCCGTCGGCCATGGACTGGAAAATGGCGTTGTGTTCGGAATCGACCGGCAGCAGCGTGGCACCATGCTCGCGCACCGCGCGCAGCATCACCTCGCCGGCGCAGACCAGCGCCTCCTTGTTGGCCAGCGCCACGGCCCGACCGCGGCGAATGGCGGCCAGCGTCGCCGGCAGCCCAGCGGCGCCGGTAATGGCGCACATGGTCCAATCTGCATCGAGGGACGCCGCATCGATGACGGCCTGCGCGCCGCAGGCCGTGTGCACATCGGTCCCGGCCAGCCGCTGGGCCAGTTCGGCATGCCCCTCGGGATCGCAGATCACGGCATAATCCGCCCGCAGAGCGCGCGCCTGCTCCGCCAGCAACGCCGCGTTCCGCCCGCCCACCAAGGCACGAACATGATAGAGCTGCGGATTCGCGGTCAGCAAATCGACGGTCTGTGTGCCGACGCTACCGGTGCTGCCGAGCACGGTCACGGTTTTCACTGCCATATTTCCACTCCGCACCCCAGCGCCATCGCCAACAGCGCCGCGGCGGGTGCCGCGGCCAAAACGCCATCCAGACGGTCGAGCAATCCGCCATGGCCGGGTATCAATGTCCCGGAATCCTTCACCCCGACATGCCGCTTGATGCTACTCTCCAGCAAATCGCCGCACTGCGCGGCCAGGCTCAGCCCGGCGGCCACCAGCATCGCATGCGCGCCACCGCCGGACACCAATCCAACCAGCATGGCGCAGGCCAGCCCTCCACCGGAGCCGGACCAGGTCTTCCCCGGCGAGATTGCGGGCGCGAGCTTCGGCCCGCCCAGCAACCGGCCGATCATATACGCCCCAATGTCGCTGGCCCAAACGACAGCGACCACAAACAGCATGTCTGACCGGCCGACGAGCCGGTCGGCGCGCAACCAGATCAGCGCCGCCATGCCAGGCAGGATGCACAGCAAGCCCGCAGCCAGAAACCACGGGCCCGGCCGGTGGCGGGCAAGCTTTCGCCATTCATAGGCCAGTCCCAGCGTTGTCAGAACCACAAGCAACGTCCAGGGCCAGCCGCCGAACCACAGACAGAGCAGAGCCAGTGGTGCCAGCACCGCCGCGGAGAGCACCCGCGGGCGCAGATCGCTCCAGCGCCGAGCGCGTGAGGCGTCCGGATCAGCCAGGGCGTGCGCCAAAGCGCCGCTCACGACGGGCATATTCGGCCAAAGCCTCGGCAAACGACAATTCGCCGAAATCGGGCCAGAGCACGTCCAGAAAGACCAGCTCGGCATAGGCGGACTGCCAGAGCAGGAAATTCGATAGGCGCTGCTCGCCAGATGTGCGGATGAGGAGGTCGGGGTCGGGAATGCCCGAGGTGGACAGAAAGCCCGCGAACGTGTCTTCGTCCAGCCCGGCGGGATCAAGCGTGCCCGAAGCGACCGCCTCGGCGGCGGCACGGGCCGCGGCGGCGATTTCCGCACGGGCGCCATAGGACAACGCAACGACGAGATTGAGACGCGTATTGCCGGCCGTGTCACGCTCGGCCTGGGTCAGGTCGAACTGAATGTCACGCTGAAAGCGGCCCCGATCGCCGATGAAGCGCAGCCGGACACCGTTCTTCTTCAGCTCGGCGATCTCGCTTTTCAGGAAATGCCGGAGCAGACCGGTGAGGTCGACTACCTCGGTGGCCGGGCGCCGCCAGTTCTCGCTGCTGAAGGCGTACAAGGTCAGCCATTCGACCCCCAGATTGACCGCGGCCTCGATGGCGCGGCGCACGGCCTGCACTCCCGCACGATGGCCGGCCAGGCGCGGCAGGCCGCGGGCGGAGGCCCAGCGGCCATTCCCGTCCATGATGATGGCGACATGCGCCGGCGGCGGCGACTCGGCCGCACCGCCGGCAGGCACCATTTTTGAGTCCTGGATCGCCGTCATGACGCCATTTCCACTTCGCACAGCGCCGATCAGACCTGCTTGATCTCTTTATCCTTCTCGACGAGCGAGTCGTCGATGCGCTTGATATATTGATCGGTCAGTTTCTGCACCTCGTCGGCCCAGCGCTTCTCGTCATCCTCGCTGATGGTGCCCTTTTTCTGCATGGCTTTCACCTGATCCATGCCATCGCGGCGTACGGCGCGCACCGACACCTTGCATGCTTCGGCATAGCGATGCGCCGCCTTGGACAATTCGGCGCGCCGCTCCCCGGTCAGCTGTGGTATGGGCACCCGCACTAGCTGGCCGTCGGCGGCCGGATTGAGCCCCAGGCCGGCGTCGCGAATGGCGCGCTCAACCGCGCCGGTCAGGCTGCGATCCCATACCTGCACCGTCAGCATCCGGGCCTCCGGCACCGCGACCGTGCCCACCTGGGACAGCGGCACCTCGCCGCCATAGGCCTCCACGCGCACCGGCTCGAGCAAGGCCGGGCTGGCGCGGCCGGAGCGCAGGCCGGAGAAATCGCGCTTCAACGTCTCCAGCGCGCCGTCCATCCGTCGCGTCAGATCGGTCTTCAAACTGGTCAGATCGGTCGTCACCGTATGTCCTCCATATCCATCCCGGCGCCGGTCAATCCGGCTCCACGATGGTCGTGAACCGCCCCTCGCCGCGCATCACCTGGGCGAACGCGCCGGGTGCCCGAATATTGAAGATGATGATGGGAACCTTGTTCTCGCGCGACAGGCTGATCGCGGCGGCATCCATGAATTTCAGGTCGCGCGACAGCACATCGAGATAGGTCAGCCGGTCGTAGCGCTCCGCGCCGGTCACCTTGCGCGGGTCGGCGGAATAGACCCCGTCGACCTGGGTGCCCTTCAGCAGCGCGTCGCAACCCATCTCGACCGCCCGCAATGCCGCGCCGGTATCGGTGGTGAAAAACGGATTGCCGGTGCCGGCGGCGAAGATCACCACCCGCCCCTTCTCCATATGGCGGATGGCGCGCCGGCGGATATACGGCTCGCAGACGGTGGACATGGGAATGGCGGACTGCACCCGGGTCGGCACGCCCCGCTTCTCCAGCGCCGCCTGCATGGCCAGCGCGTTCATCACGGTGCCCAGCATGCCCATGTAATGCGCCTGGGCCAGATCCATGCCGTCGGCCGCCGCCGAAATCCCACGGAAGATATTGCCCCCGCCGATCACCAGGCTGACCTGCACGCCCATGGCCACGACATCGCCGATATCGGCAGCGATGGCGGCGACGGTCTCTCCGTCCAGGCCGAATTCGCGCGGCCCCATCAGGGCCTCGCCCGACACCTTCAGAAGTACGCGCTGATAAATGGCTGACTGGCTCATCGTGTCCCGAACAGTTAAGGCGCGCAATTCACGGCAGGCCCGGCCGGCGGCCAGGGAAGCCCGCCTGACTGGCGAACCCAGGTCGACCGATTCGCGGATGGTAAGGCCAAGACGGGCAAAGCCAAGGCGGCCGGCACCGTAATGGTGCAGCTCGCCTTGAACAAGCCCAACCCGAAACGGGTGGGCCGACGGTCTGATCAGGAAGCGGCCGGGGCCGGCGCCTTGATCCCGGCAGCGGCGGCCACTTCGGCCGCGAAATCGCCGGTTTCCTTCTCAATGCCCTCGCCCAGATGGAAGCGGGCAAAGCCGGCAAGCGTGGCGCCGGCCTTTTTCACCACAGCCTTCACCCGGCTTTCGCCGTCATGCACCCAGACCTGCTCCAGCAGGACCACTTCCTCGTAGTATTTGCGGATGCGGCCCTCGACCATCTTTTCGATGATCGCCTCGGGTTTCCCCGATTCGCGCGCCTGTTCCGACAGCACAGTCCGCTCACGCTCCAGCGCCGCCGGATCCACGGAGCTGGTGTCCAGCGCCTCCGGCCGGGTCGCCGCGACATGCATGCCGATCTGTCGGCCGAGCAGCTCCAGCGCCGCAGTCTCGCTCGCGCCCTCAACGGCCACCAGCACGCCGATCTTGCCCAGGCCGGGCTTCAGCGCGCCGTGCATATAGGTCGCGACCACGCCCTGCTGCACCTTCAGCACCTTGGCGCGGCGGATGTTCATGTTCTCGCCGATGGTCGCCACCAGATGCGTCAGCTCCTCGGCGGCGGTGCGGCTCGTGCCGGGATAGGGAGCGGCCTTGATGGCCTCGACATCGTCGCCGACATCCAGCGCGATTTTCGTGACTTCCTGCACATAGGCCTGGAAGGCCTCGTTGCGGGCCACGAAATCGGTCTCCGCATTCACCTCGACCATCGCCGCGCGATTCGGGGCGCTGGCGACGCCCACCAGCCCCTCGGCGGCGACGCGCCCGGATTTCTTGGCGGCGGTGGACAGCCCCTTCGTGCGCAGCCAGTCGATGGCCGCTTCCATGTCGCCACTGGTCTCGACCAGCGCCTTCTTGCAGTCATTCATTCCCGCGCCGGTCCGCTCGCGCAGACCCTTCACGAGGGCCACGGTAATCTCAGCCATGGCGGTCTCCTTCTTTAGAGCGGCACCCGCTTGATCCAACCCGGCCCTGGGTATCAAGCCGATGAAATCGCTCGCTTAAAACAAGGCGGCGGCACCCCGCCCAACGGCAGGACGCGTCCGGTCAGGCTCAGACGGCAGGCTGCTCGGACGGCAGATCGACCTCGGGCAGCGCTTCGAGCGGCAGGTCCGCGGCGGCCCCGATATCGCGCCCGCTGGCTGCCATCTCGGCGCTGATGCCGTCAAGTACGGCGCCGGCGACCAGGTCGCAATACAGGGTAATGGCGCGGATCGCATCGTCATTGCCCGGAATCGGGAAATTCACGCCGGAAGGGTCGGAGTTGCTGTCCAGCACGGCGATGACGGGGATGCCGAGCTTGTTGGCTTCCTCGACCGCCAGCTTCTCCTTGTTGGTGTCGATGATGAACAGGATGTCCGGCAGGCCGCCCATCTCCTTGATGCCGCCCAGCGCCCGCTCCAGCTTCTCGCGGTCGCGGGTGATGTCCAGCACCTCTTTCTTGGTCAGGCCCTGCACGTCGCCGGCCAGCATCTCGTCGATCTGGCGCAGGCGCTTGATGCTGCCGGTGATGGTCTTCCAGTTAGTCAGCATGCCGCCCAGCCAGCGATGGTTCACGTAATACTGGCCGCAGCGCTTGGCCGCATCGGCCACGTATTCCGCCGCCGCCCGCTTGGTGCCGACGAACAGCACGCGCCCGCCGGCCGCCGTCACGTCGCGCACCGCCTTCAGCGAGCGATCGAGCATCGGCACGGTCTGCTGCAGGTCGATGATATGGACCTGATTGCGGATGCCAAACAGGTACGGCGCCATCTTCGGGTTCCACCGACGGGTGTGGTGGCCGAAATGAACGCCGGCTTCCAGCAGCTGGCGCAGGGTGAATTCGGGCATCGCCATGGGCGTGCTCCTTTCCTCTATCCGGTTGAACCTCCGCGGGGCCAACGCCCTTCGGCACCGGATCCAGGCCTGCTATAAGGCCGGAAAGGCGCCCCACGTGTGAATTACCAGCGGCACCGCGCCGCCAGCGGCGCTGGATATGACCGATTGCGGCCGGAAAGGCAAGGCTCGCCGGTCACGACGTCCCGGCGCACAGGAAAGACGCCCGCCCGGCCACCATTTTCGATCGGTTGAGGCATAGCAACGAAACGGCTGCGACGATAATGTCGGCAATGTCGGCGGCGAATTCGAGAACCGGAGCCTCCATGCACTTCCCAAAAGCGCCGACGACCGTGCTGCTCGCCGCCCTCTCCGGAACGTGTCTGAGCGGGTGTACCACCGTCAACACAGTCGTCACGCCGACTCAGCAGACCAATTCCTCCGCGATAGCCACCGGCATGCCTGCCGTCTCGGGGCAGGTGGCGCTCGCCAGCGCCCCCATGCCGCAGAGACCGGGCGCGCGACCGGCGCCGCGCCAAGGCTGGCCACCGGACGAGGCATTTGGCGGCAAGGTGCCGCAGGAGAACGCGACCTATCGGGGCACCCTGCCCTTCCTGAACTACGACGTCCCGCTGCCGGACGGCGATTGGACGGTGATCGCCCGCAACGTCATCATGACGCCGACAGGGCCGGCCAATCTGCGCGTGGCGCTCGAACGCAATGATGGCTCCGAGCTGACCGGCTTGATGCTGCTCGGCGGCAACCCGCCCAACAAGCCATTCCCCAATGGCCTGCCGGTCAGCCCGATCTGCACCACCAGCGATTCCATCATCGCCGATGCGCGCCAGGCCGAACCGGGCGGCAACCAGGACTGCGCAATCATTGATTTCCGCCGCAGCACCTTCCTGCGCGATACCACTTCCGTCGTGTTCGTCCGTCTCGCGGGGCGCAGCCTCGACCAGCACAATGTCAGCCCGCCCGCGACCTTGGTGGGCACGACGTTCGTGGTGGCAAACCGAACCCATTCGCTGGTTGGCGACGTGTTCTTCAACCCGGACCGGGACGGCATCGCCCCCGACCTCGCGACCCAACGGGGCCAGAGCGGCTGGGCCGCGTTCAACATCGACAAGGACCCGAGAAAGCAGGCATTCGCCCAGCACGTGCTGCGCTGGAGCCGTGGCTGGCGCGACGCGCTGAAGCTGGTGCTGGCCGGGCAGACCCCGCGCCTGCCGCCCGATGTCGCGACGACACCCTGAGGATGAACCGGGCGCATCGCAGCCGGCGTCTCTCGCGTCTGCTGTTGAGGCTGCCACTGCTTGGTGCCGCCGCCTGCTCGGGCACGCCCGGTAGCGGGCCGCAGCAGGAAGCGGCCTGCACGCTGGAACGGCAGGCGGTTCTGCCCATGGAACTGCGCAACGGCGAAGTGATCATACCGGCACGGATCGCCGACCGGCCGGCCTCCCTGATCCTCGATACCGGGTCGGAGGGCGCCATGCTCACCGAACAGGGCGCTGCCCGATTGAACCTACCGGCAGACCCGCGCGGCACCACCACGATCACTGGCACAAGCGGCACGATCCGGGCGAACCGGGTGCTGCTGCGCGGGCTGGAACTTGGCGGCAACGAGTTCCCGCCGGAACTTGTGCCGGTGGCGTCACTGTCCCCGCAGGGCGAGGACAACCGGCCGGCGGACGGGCTGATCGGCGCCGAGATTCTGTCGTTCTTCGATGTGGACCTGGATTTTCCGCACCGGCGGGTCACGCTGTACGACGTGCGCAACTGCAGCGGCAATTTCCTGCCCTGGACCACCCCCTACACCTCGGTGACGCTGACCCGAACGTCGCGCAATCTGCTGCTACTGCCGGTCGAACTGGACGGGCATCCCATGACCGCGCTGTTCGATACCGGCGCCAATCGCGGCCGCGTCAACCGTAGTGCGGCGCTGCAAGCGGGTGTCACGCCAGTGCAGATGAACCGCGACACCCATGCCATGGAGCGCGGCGTAGGCGGCAATGTGGTGCCGTCCGCCGTGCATCATTTCGCCGAACTCGAAATTGGCGGCGAGCGTTTCCACAATGTCGAGTTGCCGGTGGCGGAGCGAGCCGTGCCGCAGGCCGACATGTTGCTCGGCCTGCCCTATATGGTCACGCGCCACATTTGGCTGTCCTACGCCACGCACCAGATGTTCATCGAACGCCGGCCAGACGCGACCATCGCGCAATAAGGCAGCCCTGCCGCCTCAGATATCCTCGATCCGCTCCACGCCCTGCAGCACCTTCAGCGCCTGCGCCAGGCGCGGCGTGACGTTGAAGCCGCCCGGCAAGGTGATCTCCACATCCTGCTGCGCATCGAGCCGGGGGATCAGCACCACCCTCCCGCGCCCCTTGCCTTCTCGCTCCAGCAGCGCGCGGATATGCGGCACAGCCTCGGTCTTTTGCAGCCACACCTTCATGCCTGCCCCGGCCTGCGCGGCCGCCTGGTCCAGCGGGGCAACGTCGCCCGCGGTGATGCGCAGCGTCTCGCCCTCCAGCCGGATATCGGCGGTGACCAGCACGGAATTGCCCTGGGCCAGGATCTCCCGCGAACGGCTGAGCACCTCGCTGAAGAACGTCACCTCATACGACCCACCGGAATCCGACAGCCGCACCCAGGCCATGCGGCTGCCCGTGCGGGTGATCCGTTCCTTGGCGTTGACCACTGAGCCCGCCAGCTTCACCCGTTCCGCGCCACGCTGCGCCCGCGCCTCCAGTTGGTTGCTCGGCACCACGCCCAGCCGCCGCAACACCTGCGCATAGGCATCCAGCGGATGCGAGGTCAGGTGGAAGCCCACTGCCTCCGCCTCAAAGCCCAGCCGGTCCATCCCCTCCCAGTCCGGGATATTGGGCAGGCGCAGCGGCTCAGGCTTGCCGCTGCCGCCGAACAAGCCGATCTGGCCGCTGCCCTTCTCCTCCGCCGAGGCCTGGGCGCGGCGCAGAATGGTCTCGGCGGCGGCGAACACGCGCGCGCGATTGGGCTCCATCCGGTCGAACGCACCGGCGCGGACGAGATTCTCGATCTGCATCTTGTTGAGCTGACGCGGATCAATGCGCCCGGCGAAATCCGCCAGATCAGCGAAATCCTGGCCGACCCGCGCCTGCACCACGGCCTGCATGGCCGACGCCCCCACCTTCTTCACCGCCGCCAGCGCATAGCGTATGGCGAGCTTGCCCTCCGCATCGCGCTCCAGCGTGAAATCGGCGCCGGAGCGGTTGATGTCCGGCGGCAGCACGCGGATGGATATGCGCGCCGCTTCCTGGCGCAGGGCGGCCAGCTTGTCCGTGTTGTTGATGGCCAGCGACATGCAGGCAGCCAGGAACGCCTCGGGGTGGTTCGCCTTCATCCAGGCGGTCTGGTAGGCGACCAGCGCATAGGCGGCGGCGTGGGACTTGTTGAAGCCGTAATCGGCGAACTTCGCCATCAGGTCGAACACTTCCTCGGCCTTTGCCGGGGAAATGCCACGGCCGGTGGCGCCTTCGACGAAGATCTTGCGCTGCGCGTCCATCTCCGCGCGGATCTTCTTGCCCATGGCGCGGCGCAGCAGGTCCGCGCCACCCAGGCTGTAGCCCGCCATTTGCTGGGCGATCTGCATCACCTGTTCCTGGTAGACCATGATGCCGTAAGTCTCGCCCAGGACGTCGAGCAACTCGGGGTGCGGCGGCTCCCATTTCTCGCCGTGCTTGCGCTGGCAATAGGCGGGGATATTGGCCATGGGTCCCGGGCGATACAACGCCACGGCGGCGATCAGATCCTCGAACCGGTCGGGGCGCATCTGGCGGAGCACGTCACGCATGCCCTGGCCTTCGAACTGGAACACGCCGGCAGCATCGCCGCGCTGCAGCATCTCGTAGGTTCGGGCATCGTTCAGCGGCAGCGCATCGAGATCCACCGTGATCCCCTCGTTGCGCAGGAAGCCGACGGCCCGCTGCAGGATGGTCAGCGTGGTCAGGCCGAGGAAGTCGAATTTCACCAGCCCGGCCTGCTCCACGTATTTCATGGAGTATTGCGTGACCAGGAAATCCGATCTCGGATCGCGGTAGATCGGCACCATTTCCGTGAGCTTGCGATCGCCGATCACCACGCCCGCCGCATGGGTGCTGGCGTGGCGATAAAGCCCCTCCAGTTGCAGCGCGATTTCCATCAGCCGGCCCAGCGCCTCGTCCTCAGCGCGCATCGCCTGCAGCTTCGGCTCTCCGTCAATGGCCTGCTGCAGCGTCACTGGCTTGGCGGGATTGTTCGGGATCAGCTCGGCGACCTTGTTCACCTGCCCGAATGGCAGCCCGAGCACCCGCCCGACATCGCGCACCGCCGCGCGGGCCTGCAATTTTCCGAAGGTGATGATCTGCGCCACCCGATCCGCGCCATATTCGCCGCGCACATAGGCAATCACCTCGTCGCGCCGGTCCTGGCAGAAATCGATGTCGAAATCCGGCATGGACACGCGTTCGGGGTTCAGGAACCGCTCGAACAGCAGGTTGAAGCGCAGCGGGTCGATATCGGTGATGGTCAGCGCCCAGGCCGCCACCGATCCGGCGCCGGAGCCGCGCCCGGGGCCCACGGGGATGTCGTGCGCCTTGGCCCATTGGATGAAGTCGGCGACGATCAGGAAGTAGCCGGGGAACCCCATCTTGGCGATGACGTCCATTTCGAACGCCATGCGCGCGGCGTAGCGGGCCCGGGTTTCGCCGTCCGCGCCAATCGCATCCATGCGGCGTTCCAGGCCTTCCACGGCCATGGCGCGCAACGTCTCGTCCTCGGTGGAACCGGGGCGCACCTTGGGGCAGACGGGCAGCAGCGGCTTGCGCGTTTCGGCCATCACCGCGCAGCTTTTCGCGATCGCCAGCGTGTTGTCGCAGGCTTCCGGCAGATCGGCGAACAGCATCCGCATCACCGCGGCCGGCTTGAACCAGTGTTCCGGCGTCACGTGCCGGCGGTCGCGCTCGGACAGCACGCGACCTTCCGCGATGCACAGCAGCGCATCATGCGCCTCGTGCATCGAGGGCTTGGCGAAGAAGCACTCATTGGTGGCCACGAGCGGAATGCCGGCGGCGTCCGCCAGCCCGATCATTCCGGGCTCGATGGCCCGTTCCGCGGCCAGCCCGTGCCGGTGCAGTTCCATCACCACATGGCCGGGAAACGCCTCTATCAGCCGCGCCAGCAAATGCTCGGCTTCCGGCTTCTGGCCCTCGGCCAGCAGCCTTGCGATCGGCCCCAGCATGCCGCCGGTCAGCAGGAACAGCCCGCCTGCATGCTCGGCCAGACATTCGAGCGTCACTTGCGGCTTCAGGCCAGGTTCGGTTTCCAGAAACCCGGCCGAGGACAGGCGCTGGAGGTTGGCGAACCCGGTCTGGTCGCGCGCCAGCAGCACCAGCGGAGCCGGCGCCAGGCGTGGATTATCCGTTCGGGCCAGCGAGATTTGGCAGCCGATGATCGGCTGCACGCCCTTGCCCGCGCAGGCCTGAGAGAATTCCAGCGCCCCGAACAGGTTGCCGGTATCGGCAATGCCGGCCGCCGGCATGCCGGCCTCGTGCGCCAGGGCGGCGATCTTGTCGGCCTTGATCGCGCCTTCGCTCAGCGAATAGCTGGAATGCACGCGCAGATGAACGAAATCGGCATGCGGCATTACAGCGCCTCGATATGCCCGTCGCGCAGCGTGACGGTGCGGTCCATCCGCGCGGCGAGATCGGGATTATGGGTGGCGATCAGCGCCGCCACGCCGAAATTTCGCACGGTCTGCAACAGCTCGTCGAACACCAGCGCCGCGGTGGCGACATCCAGATTGCCGGTCGGCTCATCGGCCAGCAGCACCTGCGGCGCATTGGCGAGCGCCCGGGCGATGGCCACGCGCTGCTGTTCGCCACCGGACAGCTTGCCTGGCAGATGGGCAGCGCGCGGCGCCAGGCCGAAGGCGGTCAGCAGCGACATGGCGCGTGTACGGGCCGTGGCGCGGGTTTTGCCGGCGATCATCTGGGGCAGCTCCACATTCTCAAGCGCGCTGAACTCCGCCAGGAGATGATGGAACTGATACACGAAGCCGATGGAGTCGCGGCGGATGGCGGTGCGATCCTGGTCCGCCAGCGCGCCGGAATCGCGCCCATTCACCATCACCTTCCCGCCATCCGGCTTCTCTAGCAGCCCGGCCAGATGCAGCAGGGTAGATTTGCCCGTGCCGGAAGGGGCCACCAGCGCCACGATCTCGCCCGCGCGCAGGCTCAGATCCACCCCGCGCAGCACCGGCAACTCGCCGGCATCCGAGCGGTAAGTGCGCTTGACGCCACGCAACTCCAACGGATCAGCCATGACGCAGCGCCTCCACCGGATCCGTGCGCGCCGCACGCCAGCTTGGGTACAGCGTGGCCAGCAAGGACAGGGCCAGCCCAAGCGCCACCACCCGCGCGACATCGCTCCAGTCGATGCTGTTCGGCAGGGCGGTGAGCAGGAACACCGAGGAATCGAAAACCTGCCCGCCGGTGATGTTTTCGATCCAGTGCTGGATGGTCACGATGTAGTGGCAGAACACGATCCCGATCACGGTGCCGATCAGCGTGCCGCACACGCCGACGAAGGCGCCGCACAGCAGGAAAATGCGCAATATCGCTCCGCTGCCGGCGCCCAGCGTGCGCAGTACGGCGATGTCCGCCCGCTTGTCCTTCACCAGCATGATCAGCGATGAGACCACGTTGAACGCGGCCACCAGCACGATCATGCCGAGCACGATGAACATCGTGTCCTTCTGCACTTGCAACACACCAATCAACTGGTCGTTGGCGTGGCGCCAATCGTGCAGATAAAGCTTCCGGCCGGTCAGGATGTCCGCCAGTTGCGGCAGCACGCCCTCCAGGTGTTCGGGATCGGTCACGCTGACCTGAAACCCGGTGACCCCATCGGGCATCTGGAAGAATATTTGCGCCATGGGCAGCGGCAGGAAGACCACGCCGTCATTGTAGTTGCTCACCCCGGCATCGAAGATCGCGACGACGCGATAGGCGCGCACCCGCGGCACGGTGCCGAAAGCCGTCGCCGCGCCGTTGGGCGAGATCAGGGTGATGTCGCTGCCGACATGCAGCCGGTAGATATTAGCGATGCCGGCGCCGATCATGATGGCGTTGTCGCCCTGCAAATCGTCCAGCCGGCCCGCGACGATATGGTCGCTGATCGCATGCAGGCCGCGCAGATCCTCGCTGGTGACACCGCGAACCAGCGCGCCGCGCGCCCCGCCATTCTGCACGCTCAGCAGCGCCTGCCCATCCAGCACAGGCAGCACCGAGACAACGCCGGGCACGGCGCGCATGCGCTGCGCCAGGGCCGCGTAGCCGTCGATCTTGTCGCCGGCAAAGGCCTCGATGGTGATGTCGCCGCTGACGCCGAGGAAGCGGGTGATCAGCGCCGTCTGGAAGCCGCTCATCACGCTGGTGACGACGATGAGCGTCGCCACCCCCAGCGCGATGCCGATCAGCGAGAAGATGGCGATGATCGAGACGAAGCGTTCGCCTCTGCGGGCGCGCAGATACCGGCCGGCGACGGCACGCTCGAACGCTCCAAACATGCTCAGCTGCCACAGCTCCTGGGCGCCGCCAGAACCAGGGCCAGCGCTGCCTCCACGGACAGCTCCTGGCGCTCGCCGGTGGCGCGCCGCTTCACTTCCACCATGCCCGCGGCAGCGCCGCGCGGCCCCACCACGATCTGCCAGGGATGGCCCAGCAGATCGGCATCGGCGAATTTCGCCCCAGGCCGGTCGCCGCGATCGTCGTACAGCGCGTCGCCGGCGAATTTCGCGTAGAGATCCTCGCAAATTGCGTCGCAGGCTGCATCGCCCAGTTTCAGGTTCAGGATGGCCGCGCGCCAGGGGGCCACGCTGTCCGGCCAGATGATGCCGGCCTCGTCATGCGATGCCTCGATGATGGCGCCGACCAGGCGGGAGACGCCAATGCCATAGCTGCCCATATGCGGCGCCACAGGCTTGCCCTCCGGTCCCGCCACGGACAGGCCCATCGCATCGCTGTATTTGGTGCCGAAATAGAAGATATGGCCGACCTCGATGCCCCGGCCCTCCCGCTTGCTGGCCACCTTCGCCCACAGCGCCTCGTCGTGCTTCTCGTCGGTCGCGGCGTAGCTTGCGGTCATCAGTTCGAAAAACCGGGCGAGATCGGCCTCGGAGCCAGGCGAGAAATCGCCCCCGGTATAGTCGTTCTCCTCGAACGCCGCGTCGTAAAACACCTGGCTTTCGCCGGTGGGCGCCAGGATGACGAATTCATGGCTGAGATCGCCGCCGATCGGCCCGCTATCGGCCGCCATCGGTATCGCTTTCAGGCCAAGCCGCTGAAAGGTGCGCATATAGGCCAGCATCATCCTGCGATAGCTGAGCACGGCGCCGGCATAATCCAGATCGAAGCTGTAACCGTCCTTCATCAGGAATTCGCGCCCGCGCATCACGCCAAAACGCGGGCGCACTTCGTCGCGGAACTTCCACTGGATGTGGTAGAGATTCTGGGGCAATTGCCGGTATGACTGGGCGGATTGCCGAAACAGGTCGGTAATGACTTCCTCGTTGGTCGGCCCATACAGCAATTCACGCTCGTGCCGATCCTTCAGCCGCAGCATCTCCGGGCCATAGGCGTCGTAGCGGCCGCTCTGCCGCCAGAGATCGGCGGACTGGATGGTGGGCATCAGGATTTCCTGGGCGCCCGCAGCATCCTGCTCCTCGCGCACGATCTGGGCGATGCTGCGCAGCACGCGCCAACCCGCGGGCAGCCAGGCGTAGATGCCGGCCGCGGTCTGGCGGACCAGCCCGGCCCGCAGCATCAGCCGGTGCGACGCGATCTGCGCCTCCGCCGGCGTTTCTTTGAGGGTAGGCACCAGGCTGCGGGACAGACGCATCGCGGGTTCGAATCCATTCTGCAAAAATCGACGGGACCGGACCCTACAAGCAGCCGCCCGCCGCCGCCAGCACCCTTGGCCGCGCGCCACGCGCCCCTGGCGCGCAGTTGTCTCGCCATAGTCATAAAATGGCGAAGACTTCAGATCGGAAAAAGTTTTGTGCGTTGCACAACAACTCGACGCAACAAACCGCGCCAATTCTGGCCATTTTTAGATGAAATCTCGTGACTCCACCTGTACGTTCGATTAAACAAAAAAGAAGGCCCGCGCGCCTTAAGGCGCAGCGGGCCAAGTTTAGGGAGGAAACGTCAGTCACACGGCAGGATAAGGAGCTGATCCTTGTCCTGTCGTGTATGATTGCGCCTAATTGCATCCCGGTCCACGAAAAACGTCATCGAATTTGATGAAAAATACGCCTCTCAGACGAGAACTGGGTAGTTTCTAGACATACGCCGAGTTTTTCCTGGCCTTGTGCCTAACATTACGGCATTGCCAGCCAGCCCGTCCGAAAGCTCAGCCAGGGCCCGGTGATCACGACGTAGCAGCCCAGCCAGACAATCGCCGACAGGATTGTCGTGATCAGCATCTTGCGGCCGATTTGCGCCTTCGCCGGCGCCCCCCGCCACCCCGTCGCCTCATCGGCATCCGCCACCGGACGGGTACCGAAGGGCAGCACCACGAACAGCAATATCCACCAGATCATGATGTACATCGCCACGGCGGTAACGGGGTTCACATCAGCCTCCTCACACGCGCAAAAGATGTACATCCACCAGCGGCCGTTTCTGGAACCGCTTGCCCAGCGTCCGGCGCAGAGCGGCCTTGGCGGCGTCGGCCAGGGCGGCGTCGTCTCGCCGCAGCGGCGCGGGCAGATCGGCCAGGGAGGCCGACAACTCCCCGGCAATACGCGCCGTCTCCGGGTCGTCCGCATCGAACAGGCCGGGCGCGCTCAACTGCGGCTTGCCGCGTAGCCGGCCATCCGCGTCCACCGCGAAGCTCGCGATGATCATGCCATTGAACAGCATGCGGCGGCGCGCACCCATCACCGCGCCCTGCAAAGGCACCAGCCGGGCGCCGTCCAGCACCAGCCGGCCCACAGGCGCACTATCCACCACCTCCGGCCGCCCCGGCGAGAGGCTCAGAATATCGCCATCCTCCATCAGGATCGGGGTCACCCCCATCTCCTGGGCCAGAGCCGCATGGGCGGACAGATGGCGCCATTCGCCATGTACGGGCACGGAAAAGCGCGGCTTCACCAGTTCGTACAGCCGGCGCAACTCGTCACGCGCGGGATGGCCGGAGACATGGATGCTGCGATCGGCATCGGTCATCAGCCGCACGCCGCGGCGCACGAGATTGTCCTGCACCGTGCCGATCGCCCGCTCATTGCCGGGAATGACACGGCTGCTGAACACCACCGTATCGCCCTCTCCCAGCTCAATGCGCGGATGGGTGTCGGCGGCGATGCGGGCCAGGGCGCTGCGCGGCTCGCCCTGGCTGCCAGTCACCAGGATCAGCAGGTTCTCGTCGGCCACGTCGTTCGCGGCGTCCTCGCTCAGGAAGGGTGCCACACCCCTGAGGTAGCCGCATTCCCGCGCCGCCGCATCCAGGTTGCGCAGCGAACGGCCCACCACGGCCACGCTGCGCCCCGCATCCCGTGCGGCCAGCGCCACCGATTCCACGCGGGCGACATTGCTGGCAAAGCAGGTCACGGCGACCCGGCCATCCAGGCTGCGGATCAGCTCGGACAGGCTGCGGCGCACATTGCCCTCAGAGCCGGAATGGCCGTCCACCATGGCGTTGGTCGAATCGCACACCATGGCGATCACCCCCTCCTCGGCCAGCGCGGCGAAGGCGGCCTCGTCGGTCGGGGGGCCTACCAGCGGTTCGGGGTCCAGCTTGAAGTCGCCAGTATGCAGCACCGTGCCCCCGGGCGTGCGGATCACCAGCGCCTGCGCCTCCGGGATGGAGTGCGACACGCGGATGAACTGCAACCGGAACGGCAGCAAGTCGAACGACCCGCCGGGCGGGATCACATGGATCTTGACGGTGTCCTGTAACTGCACCTCGCCCAGCTTGCGGCGCAGCACCGAGGCGGCGAACGGCGTCGCATAGACCGGGCAGCGCAGCTGCGGCCACAACCAAGCCACCGCGCCGATATGGTCCTCATGCGCATGGGTGATCACCAGGCCCAGCAGGCGGTCGCGGCGTTCGGCAATGAACACCGGGTCCGGCATCATCACGTCGACCTCCGGCATTTCCGAACCGCCGAAGCCGATGCCACAATCCACCGCCAAATATTTGCCGGCACAACGATAGAGATTGAAATTCATGCCGATCTCACCCGTCCCGCCCAAGGGCAGGAACGCCAGATCGCCGGTTAATGCATCCATCAATATTCCTTCAATATGCCGCTTCGCGGCCATTTCGTAATGTCACCGGACGGGTTCGTCCGGGGCCGCCAGATTTGGTTGGTGCGTCAGCCTGTTCCGACGGATTAGTCGGATTCGATCAGCCGCGCACGGTCACGAGGTAATGTGGGGGCCGCGTTGCGTTCCGCCAACATGCGCAGACCATCCAGCGTGAGATCCGGATCGATGCTGCCAATGACACTGGTGCCCTCGGCCAGCAGGGGCGCCAGGCCGCCAGTCGCCAACACCTTGAGCGGGGCGCCAAATTCGGCCTGAATCCGGGCCACCAGCCCTTCGATCATGCCGACATAGCCCCAGTAAATCCCGGATTGCATGGCAGGTACCGTGCTGCGGCCGATGACCGCCTGCGGCCGGCCTATGCCGATCCGCGGCAGGCGCGCCGCCGCCCGGTGCAGCGCCTCGATGGACAGGTTGATGCCGGGCGCGATGATGCCGCCGAGATAGGCCCCGTCATGGTCCACCACGTCGAAGGTGGTCGCTGTGCCGAAATCGATCACCACCAGCGGCCCGCCATATTTGCGATGCCCGGCCAGCGTGTTCAACAGCCGGTCGGCGCCCACCTCGTCCGGATTGTCCAGCTTGATCTCGAAGCCCCAATCCAACGAGGCCCGGGCGACCAGCGGCTCCACGTCGAACCAGTCGCGGCAGAGTCGGCGCAGATGGTACAGCGCCGCCGGCACCACCGTGCCGATCACGGCCGCGCTCACCTCTTCGCGCTTCAGCCCGGCATGGCCCAGCAGCGCCAGCAGCCACACAGCATATTCGTCGCTGGTGCGCTCCGGCGTGGTGGCAATGCGCCAAACCCCGCGCCAGCCTGTGCCGTCATGGACGGCCATGACCACGTTGGTGTTGCCGGCATCAACCACCAGCAGCATGGTTCAGCCTCCCGTCCCGCGCGCCGCTTCGCCCATCACGACCTCCCCGGCCGCGAAATGTCGTATTTCGCCGTCACAGTTCAGCCGCATACTACCATCAACGCCCAGCCCGGCGAACCGGCCCGCCCATTCGCGGCCGAGCAGCTTCAGCGTCACCGGCGTGCCGACGGGCTGCGCGCGATCCAACCACGCGGCGCGGATCGGCGCGAATCCGGCCGCCTGGAACAGCCCCCCCCAATGGTCCAGCCGCCCCAGTATCGCCCGCGCCACAATTTCTGGCACAGGCGGCGGCCCGAATTCGGCAAGGCATGCCGTGACCCTGTCCGGCAAATCGGGGGCGACGGCGAGGTTGGCCCCGATACCCACGACCAGCCAGTCGAGCTCGGCGCCGGCGCCGGCCGCACTGTCTACCAGGATGCCCGCCAGCTTGCGCCCATCGAGCAGCACATCGTTCGGCCATTTCAACGCGAGGCGGCCGGGCTCGGCCACGCCTTCCGACAGCGCGTCCATCAGCGCCACACCGGCCAGCATGGACCACAGCCCTGCATCCCGCGCCGGCCCTTCGGGGCGCAGCAGGACAGACAGGAACAGATTGCCTTCGGATGACGTCCAGGGGCGCCCGTTCCGCCCCCGCCCCTTATCCTGCCGCCGCGCCAGCGCGGCGAGCCCGCCCGGCTCGCCCGCCCCGGCGCGCGCAATGCAGAAATCAGACGTCGAACCCAGCGTATCGAAAATGCTCAGCCGCCAGGGCCCATGGGCCGCCCCAAGGGCGGACTGATTCACCCGAACAGCACCTTCGCCGCGGCCTCGGCCGCGCCGACAAGCGGCGCCGGAAACACGAAGAAGAAGGTTGTGAACAGGCCAGATGCCGCAACGACGAGCGACACCGATGCCGGACGCGGGTCAAACGCCTCGGCGGCCTCGTCGAAATACATCACCTTGATGACGCGTATGTAATAATAGGCGCCGATCACGCTGGTCAGAACGCCGATCACCGCCAGCGCCCACATGCCCTGCTGCACGGCGGCGGTGAAGATGAAGTATTTGGCCCAGAAGCCCGAGAAGGGCGGGATGCCCGCCATGCTGAACATGAACACGGTCATCGCCAGCGCCAGCGCCGGATCGGTGCGCCCAAGCCCCGCCAGATCGGATATACCTTCCATCATCCTGCCGCGGCGGCGCATCGCAATAATGCAGCCGAACGTGCCTGCATTCATGAACACGTAGGTAACCAGATAGATCAGCACACCGCGAATGCCGTTCGGCGTCCCGGCCGCCAGCCCGATGAGCACATAGCCCATATGGCCGATGGACGAATACGCCATCAGCCGCTTGATGTTCTTCTGCCCGATCGCGGCCAACGACCCCAGCAGCATGGAGGCGATTGCAACCAGCACGATCAATTGCTGCCAGCTTCCGAGCAAATGGCCGAACGGCGTGGCCATCACCCGCACCAGCAACGCCATGGCCGCGACCTTGGGCGCCGTGCCCATGAACGATGTCACCGGCGTGGGCGCGCCCTCATACACGTCCGGCGTCCACATGTGGAATGGCACCGCCGACACCTTGAAGGCCAGCCCCGCCACCACGAACACGATGCCGACGATCAAGCCCGGCGAAACATGCGCGGGATCCGCCAGAGCCTGCGTCAGACGGTCAAAGGCCATGCTGCCGGAGAAGCCGTAAACCAGCGAAATGCCATATAGCAGCAGGCCCGAGGCCAGCGCACCAAGCACGAAATACTTCAATCCGGCTTCGGCCGACCGCAACTCGTCCCGCGCAAACGCCGCCAGCACATAGATGGCGAGGCTTTGCAGCTCCAGCCCCATATACAGCGTCATCAGATTGCTGGCCGAGGCCATCAGCATCATGCCGACAGTGCAGAGCAGGATCAGCACCGGAAACTCGAACCGGTGCATGTTCTCATGCTCGTTGTAGTCGATCGAGACGATCACCCCCATCGCGGCCGCGATCAGGATCACCAGCTTCACGAAGGCGCTGAACGTGTCGTTGGTGAACAACCCGTGATAGCCGATCCCGGGGGCGGCGGACATCACCAGCACGCCGGTAAGCAGGAAGGAGCCCACCACCAGCAGGCTGCTGAGCTGGAAGCTGTCGCGCTTCTGCAGCACGCCGAATACCAATATCGCCATGCCGCAGCAAGCGAGAACGATCTCAGGGACAGCCAGAGTCCAGTTCATCGCGGCAGTATCCCTGCGATCTCGGTGGGAGTGGCGATCGCCGCCTGATGGCTCTCGACCATCCGGCCGACGGCCGCATCGAAGAAGCCGGTGAAGCTTGACGGATAGATCCCCATCCACAGCGTCAGCACGATCAGCGGCACGAACAGCGCGACCTCGCGCGGCGACAGATCAAGGATGGATTTCAGATCATCCTTGGTCAGCCTGCCGAAGATGATCCGCCGATACAGGTACAGCGCGTAGGCCGCCCCCAGTATCATGCCCAGACTGCCCAGCAGCGACAGCCAGAAGCTCACCCTGAAGGCACCCACCAGAACCAGGAACTCGCCCACGAAACCGGATGTGCCGGGCAGCCCGATCGTGGCCATGGTGAACACCATGAAGGTCAGCGCGTAAGCGGGCATCCGGTCGGCCAGACCGCCATAGCGGGCGATCTCGCGCGTATGCATCCGGTCGTAGACCACGCCCACACACAGGAACAGCGCGCCGGACACGATGCCGTGCGACAGCATCTGCAACAGCGCGCCGGAAATCCCCTGCGCGTTGAAGGTAAAGATCCCGATCGTCACCACGCCCATATGGGCCACGGACGAATAGGCGATCAGCTTCTTCATGTCGGTCTGCGCCAGCGCCACCAGCGCGGTGTAAACCACGGCGACGACGGATAGCGCGTAGATCAGCGGCGCCAGATGCACCGACGCCAGCGGCAGCATCGGCACCGAAAAGCGCAGGAACCCGTAGGCCCCCATCTTCAGCAGCACGCCCGCTAGAATAACGGAACCGGCGGTCGGCGCCTCCACATGCGCGTCCGGCAGCCAGGTATGCACCGGCCACATCGGCACCTTCACCGCGAAGGAGGCAAAGAAGGCAAGGAACAGCCAGGTCTGCATCGCGGCGGGGAAGCTCGTATGCAGCAACACGGTGATATCCGTGGTGCCCGCCTGGTACCACATGGCCAGCAATGCCAGCAGCATCAGCACCGAGCCGGTCAGCGTGTAGAGAAAGAACTTGATGGCGGCATACACCCGGCGCGGACCGCCCCAGACACCGATGATCAGATACATCGGGATCAGCACGCCTTCGAAGAACATGTAGAAAACCACGAAGTCCAGTGCGACGAACATGCCCACCATCATAGTTTCCAGCACCAGGAAGGCGATCATGTATTCGCGCACGCGGACGGTGATGGCTTCCCAGCTCGCCAGGATGCAGATCGGGGTCAGCACGGTGGACAGGAGCACGAACAGCACCGAAATGCCGTCAACGCCGAGATGGTAGGAAATCCCCCATGGCGGCAGCCACGCCATGTTCTCGACGAACTGGAACCCGCCATCCGACTGATCGAACTTCACCCACAGGATCAGCGACAGGGCGAATACGATCAGGCTCGTCCACAATGCCGCGTGGCGCGCGTTGGAAGCGACCACCGCTTCCTCGCCGCGCAGCGACATGATGAACACGCAGCCGACAAGCGGCAGCCAGATGAGCAGCGAGAGCAGGGGGAAACCAGCGGCGTTCATCACATTCACCGGAACAGCAGGAAGATGCCAACGAGCAGAACAAGCCCAATCAGCATCGAAAACGCATACACCGCAATCGAACCGGTCTGGATCTTCACCACCTGCGCCGAACTGTCGGAGGTCAGCGAGGCCAGGCCGTTCGGGATCCCGTCAATGATCTGGGCATCACCCACCTGCCATAGCTGGCGCGACAGCGCGAGCAGCGGCTTGACGATCACGGCGTCGTACAATTCGTCGAAATACCATTTGTTGAGCAGGAAGCGGTAAATGCCGCCGAACTGCGCGGCCAGCTGCGCCGGCAGCGTCGGCACCGCCACATACATCACATAGGCCAGCGCAATGCCCAGCACGGCCAGCACCGTGGGCAGCAGGCTGATGATGCCGGGGATCAGTTCCATATTGGCCAGCACATGGTTGGTCGGGGCGACCTGGATCGCGTTGCCCCAGAAATTGCGCCATTGATCGCCGATCAGCTGGTCGCGGAACGCCCAGCCCGCGAACACTGCGCCCACCGACAGCAGCACCAGCGGCACGGTCATCACCGCCGGACTCTCATGCACATGTTCCATCGTGTGGCGATCCGCGCGCGGCTTGCCGTGGAACGCCATGATCAGCAACCGCCAGGAATAGAACGCGGTCAGGAAGGCCGCGATCGTGCCGCACCAGAAGCCATAATGGGCAGAGGCGGTGTTGCCGGCCCAGGCGGCCTCCAGGATCGCATCCTTCGAGAAATACCCGGAAAACGGAGGAACGCCGGCCAAGGCGAGGCTGCCGATCCACATCACCGTGCAGGTCACCGGCACCATCTTGCCAATGCCGCCCATCTTGCGCAGATCCTGCTCATCGGACATCGCATGGATCACCGAGCCCGCGCCCAGGAACAGAAGCGCCTTGAAGAAGGCATGCGTCAGCAGATGGAACATCGACACCTGGAACGCGCCCACACCGGCAGCCACGAACATGTAGCCGAGCTGCGAACAGGTGGAATAGGCGATCACCCGCTTAATGTCGTTCTGCACACAGCCGACCGTCGCGGCGAACAGCGCCGTGGTGCCGCCGATCACCGTGATGAAGGCCATCGCGCCCGGCGCATAGCTCAACACCGGCGAGAAGCGCGACATCAGAAAAACGCCCGCCGTCACCATCGTCGCCGCATGGATCAGCGCGGAGACGGGCGTGGGCCCCTCCATCGCATCCGGCAGCCAGACATGCAGGCCGAGCTGTGCCGATTTGCCCATCGCCCCGACGAACAGCAGAATGCCGATCACCTCATAGGCGGGCCAGGTGCCGAACACGCTGTAGGTGTCGTCCATGTGCTGCGGCACAGCGGCGAAGATCGCCGAGAACTCGACCGAACCGAAGGTCACGAACACCAGCGCGATGCCCACCGCGAAGGCCAGATCGCCGATCCGGTTGACGATCATCGCCTTGATCGCCGCCGCACAGGCGCTGGGCCGGTCATACCAGTAGCCGATCAGCAGATAGCTCGCCAGGCCGACCCCTTCCCAGCCGAAGAACAGCTGCACCAGGTTGTCGGCCGTCACCAGCATCAGCATGGAAAAAGTGAACAGGCTCAGATAGCTGAAGAACCGCCAACTGGTGCGCTCATGGCTCATATAGCCGACGCTGTAGATATGGATCAGCGTCGCCACGACGGTCACCATGGCCACCATGACCGCGGCCAGAGCGTCGTAGCGCAACGCCCAGGACACGTGGAACGTGCCCGCCTCCAGCCAGTCCGCCAGCAGCACCGTGCCGGGCTGCGCGCCGCCATAAACCAGGGACACGAAGGCGGACACGCCGCAGATCGCGGCCAGGATCATGCACAATATGGTGACCGCCTGCGCGGCCTTGTCGCCGATGGCGCGACCGAACAGCCCGGCGATAACGGACCCCAACAGCGGGGCGAAGACGGCGACTGCGAAAAGCATACGTTCAGCCCTTCATCAGATTGACGTCCTCGACCTCGATCGAGCCGCGGTTACGGGAATAGATCACCACGATGGCCAGCCCGATGGCAGCCTCGGCGGCCGCCACGGTCAGCACGAACATCGCCATCACCTGGCCGACCATGTCGCCCAGAGCCGAGGAGAACGCGACCAGGTTGAGGTTCACCGCGAGCAGGATCAGCTCGATCGACATCATGATGATGATGACGTTCTTGCGGTTCAGGAAAATGCCGAAAATACCCATCACCAGCAGTAGCGCGCCGACGGTAAGGTAGTGGCCGAGGCCGATCGTCATCATCTCAGTGATGTCCTCCATGCGCGTGATCCACGGCACCATGGTCGGCTGGCGCATGGTGATCGCCATGGCCATGCGGATCGTCCGCTGGCTCGATCTGTTTCGGCCGCAATATGCCCAGCTCTTTCACGCCGGCGCCGCTCCGTACATCCATCATCTCCAGCGTGTCGCCGGCGGTGCGCGCGATCTGCGCCGCGATCAGCTGGCGGCGCGAGGATTTCTTGTCGCGCAACGTCAGCACGATGGCGCCGATCATCGCCACCAGCAGCACCAGCCCCGAGACCTGGAACAGCAGGATGTAGTCGGTATAGATCAACCGGCCCAACTGCGCGGTGTTGTTCACACCGGCCGCCATCGGCGCGAGGCGGAAGCTCGCCGAGGCCGGCGCGAAGCTCCAGCCGCTCAGCACCATGCCCAGTTCCGCCAGCAGCACCACGCCCACCGCGGCGCCCACCGGCAGATAGCGCTGAAACCCTTCGCGCAGCTGGGTGAAATTCACGTCCAGCATCATCACCACGAACAGGAACAGCACCGCGACCGCGCCCACATAGACGATGACCAGGATCATCGCCAGGAACTCAGCCCCCGCGAGCAGGAACAGCGCCGCGGCGTTGAAGAAGGCCAGGATCAGGAACAGCACCGCGTGCACCGGGTTGCGCGCGCTCACCACCATGCCGGCCGAAACCAGCAGGATGGCGGCGAACACATAGAAGGCGAGAGCTGCGATCATCGGCCACACGCTCCGGCACTGGTCTTCATCATGGCATTCATCTCGTTTTCCAACACCAGGTCGCAGGCAATCCGGCCCTCAGCTCAGGGGGCGTATCAGCTCGCAGGCGGCATCAGCGATAGGGGGCATCCAGCTCAAGCCGCCGCGCCAGCTCCGGCTCCCACCGGTCGCCATTCGCCAGCAGCTTGTCCTTGTTGTACATCAGCTCTTCGCGCGTCTCGGTGGCGAACTCGAAGTTCGGGCCTTCGACGATCGCATCCACCGGGCAAGCTTCCTCGCACAGCCCGCAATAGATGCATTTCGTCATGTCGATGTCATAGCGTGTGGTACGCCGCGACCCATCCTCGCGCGGCTCGGCCTCGATCGTGATGGCCTGGGCCGGGCACACCGCCTCGCACAGCTTGCACGCGATACAGCGTTCCTCGCCGTTGGGATAACGCCGCAGCGCATGCTCGCCCTTGAAGCGCGGGCTGATCGGCCCTTTCTCGTAGGGATAGTTGATCGTCGCCTTCGGGCTGAAGAAATAGCGCAGGGTCAAGGCCATGCCGCCAACGATCTCGCCCAGCAGCAGGCCGCGGGCCGTGCGATCCAGGAACCCCATCTTCACGCTCCTTTGCCGAAGTCGGGCCGGCTGGCGGGCCGACAGGCCGAATAGTCGCTCAGGCAGGCGATATCATGCGACATGCGGCAGCCACCCCATGGCCATCAGGAAACCCGCGACCAACACCAGATAGACCAGCGAGAACGGCAGGAACACATTCCAGCCAAGCCGCATGAGCTGGTCGTAGCGATAGCGCGGGAAGGTGCCGCGCACCCAAATGAACACGAACAGGATCAGCACGATCTTGGCGATGAACCACAGCGGTCCGGGGATGAAGGTCAGGCCGAACGGCGCCAGCCACCCCCCCAGGAACAGGATGGTTGTCATCGCGCTCATCAGGATCATGTTCGCGTATTCGCCCAGGAAGAACAGGGCGAAGCTCATGGCGCTGTATTCCACGAAGAAGCCGGCAACGATCTCGCTCTCACCTTCCGGCAGATCGAAGGGCGAGCGATTGGTCTCGGCCAGCGTGGAGATGAAGAACACGATGAACATCGGGAACAGCGGAATGCAGAACCAGATCTTCTGCTGCGCCAGCACGATATCGTTCAGGTTCAGGCTGCCCACGCAAATCAGCACCGTCACGATCACGAAGCCCATGGACACTTCGTAGGAAACCATCTGTGCCGCACTGCGCAGCCCGCCGAGGAAGGCGTATTTGGAGTTGCTCGCCCAGCCCGCGATGATGATGCCGTAGACGCCCAGGCTGCTGATGGCGAACAGATACAGCACGCCCACATTTATGTTGGCGACTGCCCAGCCATTATTCACCGGAATCACCGCCCAGGCGATCATGGCCAGCCCGAATGTCAGCATCGGTGCCATCAGGAACAGCGCGCGGTTCGACCCGGTCGGGATGATCGTCTCCTTCATGAGCATCTTGATGGCGTCCGCGAAGGGCTGCCACAGCCCGAACGGCCCCACCACGTTGGGCCCGCGGCGGATCTGGATCGCCGCCAGCACCTTGCGCTCGGCCAGGGTCAGATAGGCCACCGCGAGCAGCACCGGCACCAGGATCGCCAGGGTCTTCAGCAGGGTCAGGATCAGCACGCCCAGCGGCGTCGCAAAGAACGCGGCCATCGCCCTACTCCGCCGCCTGCAGAACCGGTGACGGAGAGCCGTGCAGGATGGTCGCAGTGCATTCCGCCATGGTCGGGCTCGCGCGGCTGATCGGATCGGTGTGATAATAGTTGCCGAGGTAAGGTGCAAACGGCGCATCGCCCAGCGCACCGTCCGCTACCGGTCCGGTCAGGTCCGAACAGGCGAAGCGCGGCAGTATGTCCAGCCGGTCGAACACCGGATTCACCGTCGCCAGATGCCGGCGCAGCGTCTCCAGATCGTCATACGGCAACGTCTTGTCCACATAACCGCTGAACGCCCGCAGGATCTTCCAATCCTCGCGCGCCTCGCCGGGCGGATACAGCGCGAACTGCCCGCGCTGGACGCGCCCCTCGGTACTCACATAGGTGCCGTGCTTTTCCGTGTAGGCCGCGCCCGGCAAAATCACATCGGCGCGCGCCGCACCGCGATCGCCATGATGGCCCTGATACACCACAAAGGTCTCAGCGCCGATCCGCGCCGTGTCGAACTCGTCCGCCCCCAGCAGCCACAGCAGATCCACGCCGCCGCCCATCATGCCCGCCAGATCCTTGCCGCCGGGGCCAGGCAAGAAGCCCAGATCCAGCGCACCGACCCGCGCAGCCGCGCTGTGCAGCACGTTGAAGCCGTGCCAATCCGCGGTCAGCATGCCGGTCTCGGCTGCCAGCTTCCAGCACGCCGCCAGAATGGCCGCCCCATCCGGCCGGACCAGCGCACCCTGCCCGATAAGGATCATCGGCTTCTTCGCGCCCTTCAGCACGTCGGCAAACGCATTCCCCGCCAGCGCCGCCGGCGACTCGCCCAACCACTGCACCGGATAGGTCAGGTCCACCGGCGCGCCGATCGCCGCGATCGGGAACGCGCCGGCCAGGAAGCGCTTGCGGATGCGCGCATTCACCAGCGGCGCCTCCCAGCGCGGATTGCTGCCCACGATCAGCAGCGCATCGATCTCCTCGATGCCGGCAATGGAGGTATTCATCAGATAAAAATCGCGGCGCGAGGCATCCAGCGCCGCGCCGTCCTGCCGGCAATCCAGATTGGCCGAGCCCAGCCTCGCCATCAGCTCCTTCAGCGCCAGCATGCTCTCCGCGTCGCACAGATCGCCGGTCACGGCGCCGATGCGCTCGCCCGCCAGCCCCTGCAGCCTGCCCGCGATCGCCGCGAAAGCCTCCTCCCAGGAGGCCTTGTGCAACCTGCCGTCGCGTCGCACCCAGCAGCTATCCAACCGCCGCCGCTTCAGCCCGTCCAGCGAGAAGCGCGACTTGTCCGCCAGCCACTCCTCGTTCACGTCATCGTTCATCCGCGGCAGGATGCGCAGCACCTCCGGCCCGCGCGTATCCACGCGGATCGCCGCCCCCACCGCATCGAGCACATCGACGCTGTCGGTCTTCTGCAACTCCCAAGGCCGCGCCACGAACGCATAGGGCTTGGAGGTCAGCGCACCCACCGGGCAGATATCGATCAGATTGCCGGACAGCTCGGAGCTGAGCGCCTTCTCGACATAGGTGCCCACTTCCATGCTCTCGCCGCGCGCCGTCGCACCCATTTCGGACACGCCGGCAATCTCGGTGGAGAAGCGGATGCAGCGCGTGCAATGGATGCATCGCGTCATCACCGTCTTCACCAACGGTCCGAGATTCTTGTCCTTCACCGCGCGCTTGTTCTCCTCGTAGCGCGAGTGGTCGGCGCCATAGCCCATCGCCTGGTCCTGCAGGTCGCACTCGCCGCCCTGGTCGCAGATCGGGCAGTCCAGCGGGTGGTTGATCAGCAGGAATTCCATCACCCCGCGCCGCGCCTTGCGCACCATCGGGCTGTCCGTATGCACCACCATGCCCTCGGCCACCGGATAGGCGCAGGACGCGAACGGCTTGGGCGGCGCCTTCTCGATCTCCACCAGGCACATCCGGCAATTGCCGGCCACCGACAGGCGATCATGATAGCAAAAGCGCGGGATCTCCTTGCCGGCCAATTCGCAGGCCTGCAACACGTTGGACCCCGGGGCGATATCGACGTCGATGCCGTCGACCGTGACCTTCACCATGACCTACTCCGCCGCCATGGGCATCGATCGCCCGCCTTTATATGTCCTGATCCGCTCTTCGATTACCGGGCGGAAATGCCGGATCAGCCCCTGGATCGGCCAGGCCGCCGCGTCGCCCAGGGCGCAGATCGTGTGCCCCTCGATCTGCCGTGTCACCTGCTCCAGCGTGTCGATCTCGTCGATCTCGGCACGGCCCTGCACCATGCGATTCATCACCCGCATCATCCATCCCGTGCCCTCGCGGCACGGGGTGCACTGGCCGCAGCTCTCATGCTTGTAGAACTGGCTCAGCCGCGCGATCGCCTTGATGATGTCGGTGGATTTATCCATCACCATCACCGCCGCCGTGCCCAGCCCACTGCGCACCTCGCGCAAGCTGTCGAAATCCATCAGCACCATGTCGCAGATCGATTTGGGCAGCACCGGCACCGACGCACCGCCAGGGATCACCCCCAGCAGATTATCCCACCCGCCACGCACGCCGCCGGCATATTTGTCGATCAGCTCGCGCATTGGAATGCCCAGCTCTTCCTCGACATTGCAGGGCTTGTTCACATGCCCGGAAATGCAGAACAGCTTCGTGCCGGAGTTCTTCGGCCGCCCCAGCGCCGAGAACCACGCCGCCCCGCGCCGCAAAATGGTCGGCGCGACAGCGATGCTCTCCACGTTGTTCACCGTGGTGGGGCAGCCATACAGCCCCACCGCCGCAGGGAATGGCGGCTTCAGCCGGGGCATGCCCTTCTTGCCCTCAAGGCTCTCCAGCAGCGCGGTTTCCTCGCCGCAAATATAGGCGCCGGCGCCGCGATGCAGATACAGGTCGAAATCCCAGCCGGACCCACAGGCATTCTTGCCGATCAGCCCGGCCTCGTAGGCCTGGTCGATCGCCGCCTGCATGTTCAGCGCTTCGTTGTAGAATTCGCCGCGTATGTAGATGTAGCAAGCATGCGCCCCCATCGCGAAGGACGCGATCAGGCACCCCTCCACCAGCTTGTGCGGATCATGGCGCAGAATATCGCGATCCTTGCAGGTGCCCGGCTCGCTCTCGTCGGCATTGACCACCAGGTAATGCGGGCGGCTACCCACCTCCTTCGGCATGAACGACCATTTCATGCCGGTGGGAAATCCCGCCCCGCCCCGCCCGCGCAGGCCGGACGCCTTCATCTCCTCGACGATCGCCTCGCGCCCGCGCGCCAGAATAGCCGCCGTGCCGTCCCAATCGCCGCGCGCCCGCGCGCCCTTCAGGCCCCAGTCATGGATGCCATACAGGTTGGTGAAGATCCGGTCCTGATCGCTCAGCATCGGCCTACTCCGCCGGGTTGAAACTAAGGGTCGTGAGCGTCATCGGGCCGCCTTCGGGCGCCGACGTCTCGCGTCCGATCACCGAGCCGGGCTTCGGCGCCTCGCCGCGCAACAGCGCCGCCAGCAGCCGCTCGGTGCTCTCCGCGTCCATGTCCTCGTAGAAATCGTCGTTCACCTGCAGGATCGGCGCGTTCACGCAGGCGCCCACGCATTCCACCTCGGTCATGGTGAAATTCCCGTCCGCGCTCGTCTCTTTCCAGCCCTTGATGCCGGTGAACTTGCGGCATGCCGCCACCACCTCGTCCGAACCGCGCAGCCAGCACGGCGTGGTGGTGCATAGCTGCAAATGAAACTTGCCCACGGGTTCGGTATTGAACATCAGATAGAACGTCGCCACCTCATAAACTCGGATCGGCGCCATTCCCAGAATACGCGCGATCTCGTCCATCGCCGCGCGGGGCACCCAGGCACTGCCGGTGGTGCGCCCCATTTGCCGCTGCGCCAGATCCAGCAGCGCCAGCACCGCGCTGGCCTGCCTGCCGGGCGGATATTTCGCCAGATGTTTGGCGATCTGGGCGTTGCTCTCGTCGTCGAACGCAAAGCTCGCCGGCTGCGCTGCGGCGTTTGGGGGGCTGCTCTCGGTCATGGCCTACCTGTCGATCTCGCCGAACACGATGTCGAGCGATCCGATGATCGCAACCGCATCGGCCAGCATATGCCGCTTCGCCATCACGTCGATCGCCTGCAGATGCGCGAACCCTGTCGCCCGGATCTTGCAACGATACGGCCGATTGGTCCCATCCGCCACCAGATACACCGCAAACTCACCCTTCGGCGCTTCAACGGCGGTATAAGTGGCGCCGGCCGGCACGTGATAGCCTTCAGTGTACAGCTTGAAGTGATGGATCAGCGCCTCCATCGAGCGCTTCATCTCATGGCGGGTCGGCGGCGTGAACTTGCGATCCTGCACCTTGATCGGTCCCGGCTTCATCGCCGCCAGGCACTGCTTGATGATCGACACGCTCTCACGCATCTCGGCGACGCGCATCAGATAGCGGTCATAGCAATCGCCGTTACGTCCGACCGCGATCTTGAAATCGACCTTGTCGTACATCTCATAGGGCTGCGACCTGCGCAGATCCCAAGGCACGCCACTCGCGCGCAGACACGGGCCGGAGAACCCCCAGGCCAGCGCCTCCTCGGCGGAGAAGATGCCGATATCGACCGTGCGCTGCTTCCAGATCCGGTTGGCCGAGAGCAGATTCTCCAGATCGTCGATGAATTTCGGAAAACTCTCGGCCCAGCCCGCGATCTTCTCTTCCAGCCCCGCCGGCAGATCCTTCGACACGCCACCCGGCCGAAAATAATTCGCATGCAGGCGCGCGCCAGACGCGGCCTCATGGAACTCCATCAGCTTCTCGCGTTCCTCGAAGCCCCATAGCGACGGCGTGATCGCACCCACATCCAGCGCGTAGGTCGTCACGTTCAGCAAATGGTTCAGCACGCGGGTGATTTCGCTGAACAGCGTGCGAATCCACTTCGCCCGCTCCGGCACCTCGATGCCCAGCAGCTTCTCCGTCGCCAACGCGAAGGCATGCTCCTGCGTCATCGGGCTCACGTAATCCAGTCGGTCGAAATACGGCACCGCCTGGATATAGGTCTTGTACTCGATCAGCTTCTCAGTGCCACGATGCAGCAGCCCGATATGCGGATCGGCCCGTTCGACCACCTCGCCGTCCATTTCCAGGATCAACCGCAGCACGCCATGCGCCGCGGGATGCTGGGGGCCGAAATTCAGCGCATGGCTGTCGATCTCGACGATCTTTCCCTTCGGCGTATCAACCGTGACGACGGTCTCGCTCATGGTGCCGGCACCTTCTTCATCCCGGGCAGCAACGCCTCGCCCGCATGCGCCTTCTCATCCCCCGGCAGCGACGTCATCGCCTCCCACGGCGACAGGAAATCGAAATTGCGGAAATCCTGGGTCAGCTTCACCGGCTCGTAGATAACCTGCTTGCGGTCCTCGTCGTAGCGAACCTCCACATAGCCGGTCAGCGGAAAATCCTTGCGCATGGGATGCCCGTCAAAGCCGTAATCCGTCAGGATGCGCCGCAGATCCGGCTGGCCGGAAAACACGATGCCGAACAGATCCCAGGCTTCGCGCTCCCACCACGTAGCCACCGGCCAGATGCCGCACACCGACGGCACCGGCGTCTCGGCGTCGGTCGCCACGATCACCCGCACACGCTGATTCAGCGACACGGATAGCAGGTTATAGACCACCTCGAATCGCTTCGGCCGCTCCGGCCAATCCACCCCGGCCAGATCCATCATCTGCTCGAAGGCAAATCGCGGATCGTCGCGCAGCGTCGTCATCAGCCCCAGCAGCGCCGCGCTCTCGGTGCGCAGAATCACCTCGCCCAGCGCCACCGCCGCCTCGCTCACACCGGGCAGCGCGCCCACCGCCTGCGCCAGCACATCCGCCGGCCCCACCGCCACGTCGGCCGCCTCGGCCACGGGCACGACAGGGTCAGCCACGGAGGATTGTCCCCGTGCGGCGAATCTTCTTCTGCAACTGCATGATTCCGTACACCAGCGCCTCCGCGGTCGGCGGGCAGCCCGGCACGTAGATGTCCACCGGCACCACCCGGTCGCAACCCCGCACCACTGCATAGGAATAATGGTAATAGCCGCCGCCATTGGCGCAGCTGCCCATGCTGATCACCCAGCGCGGCTCGGGCATCTGGTCGTACACCTTGCGCAGGGCCGGCGCCATCTTGTTGGTCAGCGTGCCCGCCACGATCATCACGTCGCTCTGGCGCGGGCTGGCGCGCGGGATGATGCCCATCCGGTCCAGGTCGTAGCGCGGCATGTAGGCGTGGATCATCTCCACCGCACAGCAGGCCAGGCCGAAGGTCATCGGCCACAGGCTGCCGGTGCGGGCCCAATTCACCAGTCTGTCGATATTGGCGACGACGAAGCCCTTGTCGTCGATTGCCCCGGTGATCCCCTTGATCACCGCATCCTGCTCCGGCCCTGGCGCAAGCGCCTGACGGTTCCAGGCGATATCAGTCCCTGAGGTCGCGCTCATGGCCATATCACTCCCAATCCAGGGCGCCCTTACACCATTCGTAGATGAAGCCGACGGTCAGAACCACAAGGAAGCCGATCATCGACAGAAAGCCCAGCATCCCGATATCCGCCAGGCTGACAGCCCAGGGGAACAGAAAGGCCACTTCCAGGTCGAAGATGATGAACAGGATGGCGACCAGATAGAAGCGCACGTCGAACCGCCGGCGGGCGTCGTCGAACGCATCGAACCCGCATTCATACGCGGACAGCTTCTCCGCATACGGCTTCTGCCGCGCCGCCAGCAGCGATCCGCCCACCATGGCGATGGCGATCACGGCGGCAAGGACGATGAACACCAGAATCGGGAAATACTCAGCGAGAACCGGTGCCATCCGTCGTCCTTCCATGGGCCTGCGCATTTGCCGCAGCGCAGCGCACTTGGACATTACGCCCAACCTGTCTCATCTGCCATAGGGGGCCTCGGGGAAAAAACCCGTAGCAGCGCCTCAAGTGCCCCGCTATCGCATGGCAGCGCCCCGGAATACGAAGCGGATCGCTGTGGCCTTTGGAATGCGCGCGCGCCTGCGTCGTCTGCCCATGGGCAGACGACGCGGCAGACACGATGTTTGGAAAACGCTGCTGGCGCGAGTGACGGGGCTCGAACCCGCGACCTCCGGCGTGACAGGCCGGCGCTCTAACCAACTGAGCTACACCCGCAGCGGCAGGGCGCAGCGTTTAGGACGGCACGGAGGGCACGTCAAGCGGCCATGGTGAAATGGCTTGCGGCAACGGCTTACGAGTTGGGAATCCGGGCTGCCGGCCATCCGGGGCTGCGGCAATGGTGGGCGGTGACGGGATCGAACCGCCGGCCATCTCGGTGTAAACGAGACGCTCTACCTCTGAGCTAACCGCCCATCGCATGGCGGCATACGAAAAAACCGCCGCGAACGCAAAGCCTCCCTCGCCGGAACATCACCTGAAACACAAAAGGCCGCCCCAACCGGGGCGGCCCTTCGGCGACAGCGATGTCAGCCGACTCAGTTCACAGAGTCCTTCAGGGCCTTGCCCGCCTTGAAGCGTACCGAAGTGGAGGCAGGAATTGTGATCTCCTCGCCCGTCCGCGGATTACGCCCCTTGGCCGCCTTGCGCTTGGCCGTGGCGAACGAGCCGAAACCCACCAGCCGGACTTCCTCTTCCTTCTTCAGCGCGCCCTCGATGGCGGTGAAAACGGCGTCCACGACCTCAGCCGTCTTGGCCTTCGGAAGATCCGTCGTCTCCGCAACCGCGGCAATCAGATCCATTTTATTCACGATGAAACTCCCTGAACTTTCGGAAAACCCATGTCGCGCAACCAATTTCCGAGTCGCCGCCGCACATAGGAACGACACTAAAGGCCGGTTTTCCGCGCCGTCAACGAAGCCCGGCCCGAAAACCCCACGAAATCGCCCGTTGGCGCCAATAAAACGACAAACGGCCCGCCTGATCCCAGGCGGGCCGCCGTCTTCGCAGACAATATGCTAGTGCGGCAGAGCAGGCGTCGTGGCCGCGTCAGGGGCCAGCGCCACCGGGGTTTCCGGCGGTTCCACCCACTCGATCGGCTCCGGGGCGCGCACCAGCGCCTGGCGGATCACATCGTCCACATGGGCGACCGGGATCAGCGTCAGGTTCCGCTTCACGTTGTCGGGAATCTCCGCCAGATCCTTCTCGTTCTCCTTGGGGATGAACACCGTGGTGATGCCCGCCCGCAAGGCCGCCAGAAGCTTCTCCTTCAGTCCGCCGATCGGCAGCACACGGCCCCGCAGCGTGATCTCACCGGTCATCGCCACGTCCTTGCGGACCGGTATGCCGGTCAGGATGCTCACGATCGAGGTCGCCATGGCGATACCCGCGGACGGGCCGTCCTTCGGAGTCGCCCCCTCGGGCACGTGCACATGGATATCCCGCTTCTCGAACAGCGTCGGCTTGATGCCGAAGCTGATCGACCGGCTGCGCACATAGCTCAGTGCCGCCGACACGCTCTCCTGCATCACGTCGCCCAGCTTGCCGGTGTGCTTGATGCTGCCCTTGCCCGGCAGCAGCACGCTCTCGATGGTCAGGATCTCCCCACCCACCTCGGTCCAGGCCAGCCCGGTCACGGCGCCCACCATGTCCTCCGCCTCGGCCTCGCCGTAGCGGAACTTCCGAACCCCGGCATATTTCTCCAGGTTCTTGGGCGTGAACGCGACTTTCTTGGCCTTGCTGGTAACGATCTCCTTCACCGCCTTGCGCGCCAGATTGGCGATCTCGCGCTCCAGGTTCCGCACGCCCGCCTCACGGGTGTAGTAGCGGATCAAGTCGCGCAGCGCGTCGTCGGTGATCGACCACTCCGCGGATTTCAGCCCGTTCGCCTCGGCCTGCTTGTCCACCAGATGGCGCTTGGCGATCTCCACCTTCTCATCCTCGGTGTAGCCGGGGATGCGAATGATCTCCATGCGGTCCATCAGCGGCTGCGGCATGCGCAAGCTGTTGGATGTCGTCACGAACATCACGT
>DASXIW010000022.1:0-3146 GCA_036497785.1 Acetobacteraceae bacterium
CTCCGTGCAATGGGTGGCCGAGATCATCCGCCGCCATGCGCTCGATGCTGCCAACGGATTCGATCTATCCACGGTCGCCCTGGCCAACACCGACGCCGGGCGGGTCGCGCTGATGGCTGGCGCCGCCGATGTCGTGGTGTCGGACTGGTTTTTCGTCGCCGCCCAACGGGCTGCCGGCACCAGGCTGTGCTTCGCCCCATTCTCCAGTGCGAGCGGGGCCGTCATGGTGCCCGCCGCCTCGCCCATCCAGGCGCTTCCCGATCTCGCCGGCAGCCGCCTCGGGGTGGCCGGCGGCCCGCTCGACAAGTCCTGGCTGATCACCCGCGCTGCCGCCCAATCGACCGCCGCGATCGACCTGCAGGCCGCCGCGCATCTGTCCTATGGCGCACCGCCGCTGCTCAACGCCATGCTCCAGCGCGGTGACCTCGACGCCGTCATGACCTACTGGAATTTCGCCGCCAGGCTCGACGGCGCCGGCTTCCGCCAGGCCGTCGCGGTCGCCGACTGCGCCCGGACCCTGGGCCTGTCCGACCACCTCAGCCTGATCGGCTTCGTCTTTCACGAGGACTGGGCGAAGCAAAACCGCCCGACGATCGACGGCTTCCTGGCTGCTGCCACCGCCGCTCAGTCGCGCATGGCAAACGACCCGGCGGAGTGGCAGGCGATCCGTCCGCTGATGGATGCCCCGGACGACGCCCTGTTCGACAGCATGCGCCGCCGCTTCGTCGCCGGCATCCAGCAGTCGCCGCCTTCCGTCCGGCAGAACGACGCGGCGAAACTGTTCGACATCGTCCGCCGCACCGGCGGCACTCGCGGCGTCGATGACATCGAGACCCTGCCTGAGGGTATTTTCTGGCCGCTGCAAGATGGATGACGTCAGCCAGCGCCTCGCCACCGCCGCGCCGCTTTCCGCGCGGGCGTGGACGCTGCCTCAAGCCGCCAGCAGAACGATCTCGCTCCTGGCCTTCGTGGTCGTCTGGTGGATCGGCGCCCGCCTCGCCGCCGATCCGCAGATGCTGCCGCCGCCGCAGCGCGTGCTTGCCTTCACCTGGCAGGAACTGCGGAATTTCGCCCTGCCGATCAACATCGCCATCAGCCTCGCCCGCGTCGCCGTGGCCTTCGCCATCGCCATGCTCATCGGTACCATCACCGGCTTCATCGCCGGAACACGCCCGCGGCTGGACGCCGTCATCGATCCCTGGATGGTCATCGCCCTCAACCTCCCCGTCCTCGTCGTCGTCGTCCTCTGCTACATCTGGATCGGCCTGAATGAGGCCGCCGCCATCCTCGCCGTGGCCATTGCCAAGACCCCCACCGTGTTCATCACCGTCCGCGAGGGCGCCCGCGCGCTGGATCCGGCACTGCACGATCTCCTCGTCATCTACCGCCTTCCGCTCTGGCGCCGCCTCCGTTTTGTTATTTGTCCGCAACTACTGCCCTACCTCGCCGCGGCCGCCCGCAGCGGGTTGTCGATCACCTGGAAGATCGTCCTCGTGGTCGAGTTGCTGGGCCGGCCCAACGGCGTCGGCTTCATTCTCAACCTGTATTTCCAGAGCTTCAACGTCACCGGAATCCTGACCTATGGTCTCGGCTTTGCCGCGCTGATGCTGATCGTCGAAACTACGCTGCTGCGCCCATGGGAGAAACGCGCCAATGCCTGGCGACGCAGCGCTTGACGTCCTGGTGGCGGCAAAGACGTTCGCCGCCCAGGCCGGCCCGCGGCAGGAAATCCTGCATGACATTCGCCTCGACGCCACCCCCGGCCAGATCATCGTCCTGCTTGGCCGCTCCGGTGTCGGCAAGACCACGCTGCTGCGGATCGTCCTCGGCCTGGATACAGGATTCGACGGCCACGTCCGCATTCCTGCCGGCCCGATCGGCGCGGTGTTCCAGGACCCGGCCCTGCTGCCATGGCTCACGGTCGGCGAGAACATCGCCCTGGTCATGCCCCCTCGCCCGCCCCGCGCGCGCATCGACAACCTGCTGGAGCGCGCCGCCATCCCCGGCACGGCGCATCTGCGCCCCGGCGAACTCTCGCTGGGAATGGCTCGTCGCGTCGCCCTGGCGCGCGCTTTGGCCGTTGATCCGACGCTTCTCGTACTGGACGAACCTTTCGCCTCGCTTGACCCGAGGCTGGGTGCCATTCTCACCACCCGGATTGCCGATCACGCGCGCCAAACCGGCTGCATCGTTCTGTTGGCGACGCACGAACTTGATCACGCCTTGGCCATGGCCGACCGCATTCACGTCATGACCGGCCGGCCGGCGAGCGCCGCGGCGGTCGCTGTCCCCGATCACGGGGAGCAGGCAGCGATCGCCCGCCTGCGCGCCGACCTGGTCAGCCGGTTCGATTTTCTCGCCGCACCGCAGGCTTCGTAATCTCGCCCCGCATGCGAATTGTTTCTTTACCGTTTTATTATAGCGAAGGTCATCACACCGGCCGGCTCGATCGGGCAGCCCTATTCCGACATAGCTGGAACGGTACCGGCTTTGTGATGTAACTAAGTGTAGCTGCAACAAAATCCCCCTTGTGCTGCGCAAATACATTTCCCTATGTTGCTGATCGGTTATCAGCGAGCCGTAACTTGGCTTCCTGATGCTGGTCCTCAAGCTTTCTCGATGGTGATCCGCAATCGATCACGACCTCAGCATCAGGGGGATTCGGAGTCATGTCCGAATAATAGATACTTCGACGTAACATCAGACACGTCCGGCGTCCCGCAGCCACGACGACGCGTCCGGCGTCGGGGTCCGACAACTTGTCGCCAAAGTCAATCCGGTTCGGCGAAAGAAAGGGGCTGACATGTTCTATCTTCCGGAGCGGGCTTCCCGCGCACGCCAGCGGGAGGCGCAGCGGGCGCGCGACAACCGCGCCGAGATCGTCAGGGCGCTGTCGCACGGTCAGATCACCCGCCGCGACCTTTACAAATGGGGCATCCTCACCGCCACCGGTGCGCTCGTCCTGAAGCACGGACTCAGCCCGATTGCGCCCAGCGCCTTCGCCGACAGCAACGTGCCGACCGGCACCCCGCGCAGCCCGCTGTTCGGCGCCGGCAAGTTCACCCAGATCATGCCGCGCCTGGCGCTACACACCCCGATCCCGCTGCTGCGCACGCCGGTTGACGGCAACCCCAACAACGACGTCG
>DASXIW010000023.1:0-1608 GCA_036497785.1 Acetobacteraceae bacterium
ATCTCCACCGTCGGCATGAGCGAGGAAGAGGTCCGCCGCCGCGGCATCCCCTACGAATGCGGCATCGCGCGTTTTCGCGAAACCTCGCGCGGCCACATCATGGGCCTCAACAACGGCATGCTGAAGATGATATTTTCATTAAAAACGCGCCGTCTGCTCGGCGTGCACATCGTCGGCGAGGGTGCCACCGAACTGGTGCATATCGGCCAGGCCGTGCTCAACCTGCACGGCACTCTGGACTACTTCATCGAGAACACCTTCAACTATCCGACCCTTGCCGAGGCCTACAAAATCGCCGCACTCGACGCCTGGAACCGGATGAGCGTGTAGCCACACCTGTCGTTGCACGCCGCGCAGCGACAGAAGCCCGCGTCATGCCGGCCCCCGTCAAGGTTCCATCCGGCATAATCAGCCCCGCCCTTTAACACCTGGAGCAAAGGCCTCGTCATCAGGCATCGGCAGCATCGCCGTTCCCTCCAGCGCCGGCAGTCCCGCCGCAAGATACAGCCCCTCCGCCTCTACCGCCGAGGCCAACAGGTCCGGCCGGTACACCTGCGCGGCCAACGCAATGAGATCGATCTGTCCGTCCAGCCACCCCCAGCGCCGCATCTGCCCGAGAAACCACAATGCGTGCGCGCGTGCGGGAAACCACGCCTCGCGCGAATGGAACCGGATCAACTCCGCCCCCGACCCGCCCGGCAGCGCCGCACGGCATGCGTCCTCCGGCAGCGCCAGGCCGTTCGGGTCCGCCAGCAGCGCCGCGATCCCGGGCGCCTCCTCAGGCTGGTCGCAGCGCACCTGCGCCCGCAGCACAGCGCGCAGCAGCCGATGCAAAAGATCTGGATTGGCCTCCGCCCACGCCTCGCCGGCACACAGGCACTTCTCCGGGTGAAACGGCCAGATCGCCGACGTCCCGACCAGGATCTTCCCCACCTGGCGTTGCTCCGCCACATCGCCCCACGGCGCTCCGGCGCAGAACCCGCTGACCGCACCCGTCGCCAGCGCCTCCACCACGTTCTCCGGCGGGATTACTGCCGTCTCGATATCGCGGTCCGGGTCCGCGCCGCCGAATGCCAGCCAGTAGCGCAGCAACAGATTATGCGTGGAAAACGGATGCACCACCCCAAACCGAGGCTTCACAGTCTCGGCCTGCAGCCACTCGCGCAGGCCAACGCGAGGCGTCGCCGTACCCAGGCTATCGGCGATCGCATTGCTGGCCACGATCGCATTGCCACCCTGGCTCAGCGACAGCGGCACCACCAGCCGAACCTTCGCCCCACGCAGCCCGGCGCACGCCGCAAGCGCCAGCGGCGGCAGCATCACCGCGGCCTCCAGCACGCCATAGGCCAGCTTGTCGGCGATGTTTGACCAGGAAGGCTCAATGCTGACCCGCACCTCGATCCCCTGGTCACGGAACAGACCGCCCGCCTCGGCGAGGATCACCGGCGCGCTGTCGACCAGCCGCAACAGCCCAACGCGGATCGGCCTACTCATCCGCCAGTTCCTTCCGAGTCCTCGATCACCGCGCCGGCGACATCGGCGATGCGCCGCGCGCTGCAAATGCATCGGTACAGCCAACGCAAGGTCCATGCCGCACCGCAACATGGC
>DASXIW010000024.1:0-9772 GCA_036497785.1 Acetobacteraceae bacterium
CGCAAGTGAAGGCAGACGATCCAGCCGAGAAAAGTAATGGGATCAGAGGGGCTAATGCCCCTTTGCGGGTCCGGGCAGCGCCCGGCCTTCCTTCCTGTTGCCAACCCGCCACCCCCGCCTAATATCCCGTCCATGCCGGCACGACTGAAATCATGACCAGCGCCAAGCAGGTGCGACTCACGGATCGGCAATTCGCCCTGATCGCGCGCGCCCTGGCCGAGCCGCGCCGCTACCAGATCCTGAAGGAGATCGGCGCCTCGGCCACGCCCATGCCGTGCAGCCTGCTGCACCAGGCGCAGCAGGTGTCGGCGGCGACCCTGTCGCATCACGTGAAGGAGCTGGAGACCGCGGGGCTTATCCGGATCGTCCGCGAGGGCAAATTCGCCAATCTCGTGCTAGAACGCGACGTGCTGGACGCCTATCGGCAGCAACTGTCCGAGATCTGACCACGCGAAAAATACGCGCGGCAGTGCTTGTAACTATTCGATGATTGTCTAACTGTCGAAGCGACAAACAGACGCAGGAGAGCGCGATGAGCAAGCTGGCAGGGAAGGTCGCCGTGGTGACCGGGGCATCCAAGGGAATCGGCGCGGGAATCGCCAAAGGGCTGGCAGAGGCCGGCGCCGCTGTGGTGGTGAACTACGCTGGCAGCAAAAGCGGCGCGGACAGTGTGGTGGCCGACATCGCCGCCAAGGGCGGCAAGGCCGTCGCCATCCAGGCAGATGTGGCCAAAGCCGCCGACGTGAAACGCCTGTTCACCGAGGCGAAGCAAGCCTTTGGCCGCCTCGATATCCTGGTGAACAATGCCGGCATCTACCAGTTCGCCCCGCTGGAAAGCATCACCGAGGATGATTTCCATCGCATGTTCAACATCAACGTGCTCGGGCTGCTGCTCGCCTCCCAGGCTGCCGTGTCCCATTTCGGGCCGGAGGGCGGCAACATCATCAATATCAGCTCCGCCGCCACCAGGATGGCTGCGCCCAGCACTGCGGTTTACAGCGGCACCAAGGGCGCCGTGGATACCATCACACAGGTGCTGGCCAAGGAACTGGCGCCGAAAAAAATCCGGGTCAACGCGATCAACCCCGGCGGCGTGGAAACCGAAGGCACCCACGCCGGCGGCATCATCGGCTCCGATTTCGAACGGCAAATGGTGGCGCAAACGCCGCTGGGCCGCATGGGCCAACCCACCGATATCGCCCCTATTGCCGTGTTCCTCGCATCGGCCGATTCAGGCTGGCTGACCGGCGAGATTCTGCTCGCTTCTGGCGGGATGCGGTAGAGGCAAGGGAAGGAAGGCCAGGGGCTTTGCCTTTTCTACCGCCACCTCCGAAATCCCCGCAGCATCGTCGACAGGGTGATTTTCATATGCTGCTCGCTCGGCGACTGCCCGCTGAGTTCCGAGCCGGCATAGGGGTCCAGCCGGGTGGACACCAGCGGGGCAAACACGGCGACGGTGGCCACCACGATATAGGCCACCGAAAAATCAATCGGCAGCGGCCGGTCATGGCCCAGTATGGCGACGGAAGCGGCAAGGGACGCGGCGGAGACGCCGATGCCCAAGGTGAGGGCGATCTGCTGGAAGGTGGTATAGAAGCTGGTGGCCGAGCTCATTCGCGGGCGGGGCACATCGGCATAGGCCACGGTGTTGTAGCCCATGAACTGCAGCGATTGTAGGAAGCCCACGCCGATCAGCACGGCGTAGATCGCCGCGATCGGCCAGTTCGGCCGGAACGCGGCGGACACGCCCAGCAGCAATGTCGCGAACAGCCCCACCCAGATCAGCGTGTTGCGAAAGCCCAGGTGGCGCAGCGTGCGCGGGGCCACCGGACGCATCAGCAACGCGCCGATCGATCCGGCCAGCGTGATCGTGCCGCTTTGCGCCGGCGAATAGCCGAAGCCCAGTTGCAGCATCATCGGCAGCAGGAACGGCGTGGCGCCCACGGCGATGCGCGACAGCGATCCGGCGAGCATCGAGATCTGGAAGGTGGGAATGCGCATCAGGCTGAAATCGAGGATCGGGTGTTCATGCCCGCGCGAATGCAGCAGGTACAGCCCGCCGCTGACCACGCCGGTGGCGAGCAGCCCGAGCGTGATCCCTAGCGAGCCGGTGCCGTGGCTGCCGGTTTCCAGCCCGAAGATCAGGCAGGACAGCGACAGGCCGGACAGCACAAGGCCGGTGAAATCGATGGGCGGCGGCTCGGCCTCGCGCACCTCGTCAATATACAGCGTGGTGAGAATAACGCCGAGGATGCCGACCGGCACGTTGATGTAGAAAATCCACTGCCAGGTGAAATAGGTCACGATCAGCCCGCCCAGCGGCGGCCCCAATATGGGGCCCGCGGTGGCGGGGATCAGCAGCCAGGCCATGGCGGTGACCAGCTCGGATTTGGACACGGTCTTCAGCAGCACCAGCCGGCCCACCGGCGTCATCATCGCCCCGCCAATGCCCTGCACGATGCGCGACGCCACCAGCAGCTCCACCGAATTGGATTGGGCGCACAGAATGGAGCCGACAATGTACATGACGATGGCGGCACGAAACACGGTGCGCGTGCCGAACCGGTCCGCGATGCGGCCACTGACCGGAATGAACACCGCCAGGCTGAGCAGATAGGCGGTCAGCGCCACGTTCATGCGCAGCGGCTCGACATGGAAGGAATTCGCCATGGTGGGCAAGGCGGTGGACAGCACGGTGGAATCGATGCCCTCCATGAACAGCGCGCTGGCGATGATGAGGGCGACAAACCGGACGCTTTTCGCGCGTTTGGCCGGCGCGGCCGTTAGGGCGGCCGTTAGGGGAGCATTCTTGGACATTACGCGAGAAGATCACCGCGACGCGCATGCGCGCAAGACACAGAACGGTGGACGGGCTTGATTTATTCGGAACAAATCGCGAACATATTCGCATGGCCTATGCCGAACTCCAGACCGCCACCGCCTTCTCGTTCCTGCGCGGCGCCAGCCTCGCGGAGGAGCTGGTAGCCACCGCCAACACCCTGGGCCTGTCCGCGCTGGGCATCGCCGATCGCAACAGCGTGGCCGGCGTGGTGCGCGCCCACGCGGCGGCAAAGGCGGCAGGGCTGCGGCTGCTGGTGGGCGCAAGGCTGGTATTCGCGGACGGCACCCCGGACGTGATCTGCTATCCCACAAACCGCGCCGCCTGGGGCAGGCTGACCCGGCTGCTGAGCATCGGCAAGCTGCGCGCGCCAAAGGGCGAATGCGTGCTGAATTTTGCCGACCTCGCCGACCATGCCGAGGGGCAAGTGGCGATCGCGGTGCCCCCAATTGTGCTAGACTGGGCATTCGCCGGGGCGCTCGACCGCCTCGCCGGCATTTTCCCAGGCAGCCTCCATCTCGCCGCCAGCCGCCTGTATACCGCCGACGACGCGGCGCGGCTGCGGGAATTGGCGGCGCTGGCGGCTGCATGCCGGGCGGAACTGGTGGCCACCAACGACGTGCTGTACCACATCCCGGAACGCCGCCCGTTGCAGGACGTGATGACCTGCATCCGGCTGAAGACCACCATCGCCACAGCCGGGCTGGCGCTGCACCCCAATGCCGAACGCCACCTGAAATCGCCGGCCGAAATGGCCCGGCTGTTCCACGCCCATCCGCAAGCCGTGGCCCGCACGCAGAACATCGTGGCGCGCTGTCGTTTCTCGCTGGACGAGCTGACCTACGAATACCCGGACGAGCCGGTGCCGCCGGGCGAGACGCCGGACAGCCATCTCGCCCGCCTGGCCTGGCAGGGCGCGGCCCGACACTGGCCGGATGGCATCCCGGCCAAGGTCCGCGCCAGCATCAACAAAGAACTGGCCCTGATCCGCGAGCAGGACTACGCGCGCTATTTCCTGACCGTGCACGACATCGTGGCGTACGCGAAACAGGCCGGCATTCTCTGCCAGGGTCGCGGCTCGGCGGCCAATTCCGCCGTGTGCTACTGCCTTGGCGTCACCGCCGTCGATCCCACCGAAATCGACCTTCTGTTCGAGCGTTTCATCAGTGCCGAACGCCGCGAGCCGCCGGATATCGACGTGGATTTCGAGCATGAGCGGCGCGAGGAGGTGATCCAGTACATCTATCGCCGTTACGGCCATCGCCGCGCCGGCATCGCCGCAACGGTCATCCATTACCGCCCGAAAATGGCGGCGCGCGAAGTGGGCAAGGTGATGGGGCTGAGCGAGGACGCCACCGCCGCGCTGGCCGCGCAATCCTGGAACGCGGATGGCGAATTATGGCCCACGGACCGACTGGAAGAAGCTGGCCTCGATCCCGACAGTTTCGTGGTGCGGCGCACCGTGGCGCTGTCGCGCGAGCTGGTGGGTTTTCCCCGCCATCTCTCCCAGCATGTCGGCGGCTTCGTGCTGACGCGCGGCGCGCTCGACGAAACCGTGCCGATCGGCCCCGCAGCGATGGCAGACCGCTATTTCATCGAATGGGACAAGGACGATATCGACGCGCTGAAAATCATGAAGGTGGATGTGCTGGCGCTGGGCATGCTGACCTGCATCCGCAAGGCATTCGCCCTGCTGCGCAATCGCGGCTTTCCCATTGCCGATCTCAACGACATCCCATCCGATGATCCGGCGGTGTACCGCATGTTGTCGCGCGGCGACAGCGTGGGCGTGTTCCAGGTGGAAAGCCGCGCGCAGATGAACATGCTGCCGCGGCTGAAGCCGCGGAGTTTCTACGATCTGGTCATCGAAGTGGCGATCGTGCGCCCCGGCCCCATCCAAGGCGACATGGTGCATCCCTATCTGCGCCGGCGAAACGGGCAGGAGGAAGTGAGCTATCCCTCGCCGGAACTGAAAGAAGTGTTGAAGCGCACCGAGGGCGTTCCGCTGTTTCAGGAACAGGCCATGCGCATCGCCATTGTCGCCGCCGGCTTCACGCCCGAGGAAGCCAACCAGTTGCGCCGCGCCATGGCCACCTTCCGCCATGTGGGCACCATTCACCAGCTTGAAACCAAGATGGTCGAGGGCATGGTGAAACGCGGTTACCAACGCGATTTCGCCGAACGCTGCTTCAACCAGATCAAGGGCTTCGGCGAATACGGCTTCCCCGAGAGCCACGCAGCCAGCTTCGCCAAACTCGTCTATATCTCGGCCTGGCTGAAATGCCACCACCCAGCCAGCTTCGCCTGCGCCCTGCTCAACGCCCAGCCAATGGGATTCTACGCCCCCGCCCAGATTGTGCGCGACGCGCGCGAACATGGGGGGAGCGTGCGCGGCGTGGACGTGAACGCCAGCGCCTGGGATTGCACGCTGGAAGACATGCCGGGCGAGACCGGCGCCACGTTGCGCCTGGGCCTGCGCCAGATAAGCGGCTTTCGCGAGGACTGGGCGGACCAGCTCATCGCGGCCCGCCATGCCGGCTTCGCCGATTTCGCAGCCCTGGCCCGCGCCGGCCTGCCCCGCGCGGCGCTGGACGCGCTGGCCGACGCGGATGCCATGCGCAGCCTGGGCCTGGACCGCCGCCGCGCCTTGTGGCGCAGCCGCGCCCTCACCGATGCGCCTGCCTTGCCGCTATTCGCCAAACTGCCCGTGGCCGACAGCCGCGAAACCCTGCCGCATATGGCGCTGGCCGAGCACGTGTTGGCCGACTACGCCGCTTTGGGCCTGTCCTTGAAGGCACACCCGCTGCGCTTCCTGCGCGACCGCCTGACCCGCGAAGGCGTGCAAAGCTGCGCGGAAGCCACATCCCACCCCGATGGCGCCCGCCTGCGCACCGCCGGCCTGGTGCTGGTGCGCCAGCGCCCCGGCAACGGCAAGGTGGTGTTCGCCACCATCGAAGACGAAACCGGCATCGCCAACATCGTCATCTGGGCCGCCTTGCAGGATCGTTTCCGGCGTGAGATCGTTTCAGCTTCGTTGCTGCTCGTGGCTGGCATCATCCAGCGCTCGCCGGACGGCGTGGTGCATCTGATCGCCGAAACCCTGGAAGACCGCTCCGCCGCCCTGCGCGTCCTGGACCAGGCCGATCCGCACCAGCATGTCCCTGGAGCGTTGACGCGGTCGCGGGATTTTCATTGAAGGCGGCTCAGGGCATGATGGCTTCCCTACCAGAAGCAATCATGCCGCGGCCTCACTTGCTCTTACTCACCGCCGCCGCTGGCGGCGTGCTCCGATACAGCATATCGTTCTTCGGCGCGCTGCCGGAGCTTGAGCCCACCCAATAGGCCACGGTGCTGGTCGCCATCGCCGCCAGCGCGCCCAGCAGCATATTCAGGACCATATACAGGCCCTCGGACAACCCGAACTCCGCCTGCACCGTGTACTGCGTCGGATCACCCGCATCGGCCAGCACGCCGATGCTGCATCCCTGCCCGCGCAACGCATACATGCCCAGGCGCGGCAACACATCCACGCCCACCAGCTGCATCGTTGTCACGCCGCTCGCCCCATCGCTGCCCTGCGTGCCACCGCTGAACGCCCAGTCGAACGCCGACGGTGCGGACGTGGTGCCGCCATCGCTCGCCACCACAATCTGGCTCGGCCCGCGCTGCGGCCCCTGCCCCACATTCACCGCCGCAACCAGCGCCTACCAGAACGATGTGCCAGCGCCGCCGATATTGTCGTACACCTCCGGCGTCATTTCCGGCAAGACCACCGTCAGCCGCCACGTGCGGGCCTTCGATCCGGTGCCCAGCGCCACCGTGATCTGGTTTCCCAATGTGCCGGTGTACAACGCCGTCAACACAAAACTTGTCGATGGCACCTCGAACGCCGCCGCCGTATCGGTGCCGTCCGTAACCCGCACGCAGCGGAAATTCGCTGCCCCCTGCTGCACCGCGGTGGCCACCTGCGTGTAGTCCGCGAGGTCGGCGTCCACGACTTCCGGATGACCACGGAACAACCGTTCCTCCACCTCGATCACCGCCTGCTGGGCATTGCGCCCGGCACGATAGGCGTAGAGTTCCGGTGGAAGGTCAACAAGGCGTATCGGGCACTCGACAACTACGCGGCTGTGCGGTCCCGTCAGCTCGGCGGATGCCACAACCGCACTGCGCCCCAGGTCGTCACTCATCAAATCCCCGCCCCGCAGCACCACCCCCGGCACCGCCGGCAAAAACACCCGCCAACTCCCCGGCCGCGTATCCCTCGGCAACCCCGCCCGCTCCATCCCACCGCCGGCAGCCGCCAACACACTCGCCGGCCATCCCGCAAACAACGGCGTCGCCGAAACCGTCACCCTGCCATACCCATTCACGCCAGAAGCCTCCGCCGCCCCCGGGCCGCACAAACCCCACAACCCGCTCAGCGCGCACACACATCACCGGCAGCAATTCCTGCTGAGCGGCCGCAAACCAAACCGCCTTATCCCGCCGCCGCACCAGGTAATCCCCCGGCCGGGTATACGCCGCATCGAACACCCCGTCCCAGACCGCCTGCCCATACTCAACCGGCCGCGCCGCACCATCGCCGGGCCGCAAAAACGCGGCCTGCACCTGCTAAATCTTTCCAACACCTGAAAAAACACCCGCCCCCGCAACACCCGCAGCAAAACCGCCACAGACCCCACGGAACCCCGCAGCGCCGCACTCTGCATGACCTGATTAAGCCCGGCCTCCTGCGCCACATCCCCCAGCACCGCACGCACCCGCTTATCCGCGCAATCCACCGTGGGAAAATGCCCATCGCTGAACACCAGCGCCACGCTGTCATCCACCACAATCCGCGCCAGCGGATAACGCACACTCGGCCGCCGCTGCCGCAATGGAATATACTCGCCCCCGCACCACGCTCGTCCTGAAACGCATAGGGCACAACATCATACAACGTGCCATCCAACACACGCCGCAATATGTCCAACTGCGCACACGCGCGGGATAGTCCTGGTCCTGCGGGACCAAGCTGCATATGGTGTCGAACATTGAAGCTCCGGGCAGGAAGAAAAGGCTGGGCGCTCCCCAGACCCGCCAGGGGCCAAGCCCCTGGACCTTAAATTCTTAAGCGTGGCGAAGCCCAAAAAATCCCGACGCCGCCAACAACAAGGCCGGCGGCGCAAGAATATAGATGGTACCTATTGGAAGTCCCTCACCAACAAAGTAACGGATTATCAAGGCTCCGCCTTGATTGGGGTCCAAGGGCAAAGCCCCTGGCCTTACCTCCCAAAAATCCCCACCTGAATCCGCCTCGCCGGCACCCCAGCCTCCGCCAGCATCGCAACCCCCGCGACAGCGCATCCACCTGGTCGTCCTTACGCCCCTGCGGAAACTCTCGCAGGTCCTCCACCAGCGCCGCGTTCCATTCCGCCCGCACCAGCAGCAAAATCCCCGCTTCCACCTGCGCCGCCACTGGCGAGGCCCGCACCAGTTTGGAGCCCGTCTCGGCCGACGCCACCACACGATGCCCCGCCAGCCGCGCCGTCAGCCACGCCACTTGCTGCTTGCCGGCCTGCCCAGGATCTTGCGGCAGCCCCACCGGCACGCCGCGCCCGTCCATATGGGCGGTGTTCACGATTGCCTCTGCCACCTCGTGCGGCCCACCGCGCAGCCGCAGCACATCCAGCACGAAGATCCGCCCGGCCTCGTCGCGGCCCAGCTTCATCCCCACGGTCTAGTCGGCGTCGCGCCCTTCCCCGGCGGAAGTCGCGGCCAGGTCCCAGGCCCGCACCATGCGCAAACCTGCAGGTGCCGCCTCACCAACATCGATCCGCCCAGCACGAAACAATGTCCCGCCCTCGGGCACCGGCGCCTGCTGATGCAGCGCACTCCACACCCGCGCCCCCACCGCGGCGCGCTTGCGCTCCAACGCCTCGCGCCCTTCCCAACGGGCCACAGCGCCTCGCCCGGCTTGCGCCCCAGCGGGTCGTCGGCCTCGGCCAGCGCCGGCAGCTTCAACACCCGCCAATCGTCATCCGCCGCCAGCAAACGCCCGCCTAGATCATCGGTGTGCCAGCGAGTCATGATCAGAATGATCCGCCCGCGCGGCTTCAGCCTTGTGGATAACTCGCTGCGATACCAGTTCCACGCCGCATCGCGCTGCGTCGCACTATCCGCCTCGGCATGGCTTTTGATGGGGTCGTCGATCAGCACCGGATCCGCCCGCCGCCCTGTGATCTCGCCGTCAAGACCGGCCGCGAAATATTCCCCGCCCGCATCGGTGCGAAACCGATGCGCCGCCTGATCGTCCCGCGCCAGCCCGTATCCCAATGTCTCCGAATTGTCACGCACCAGCCGCCGCACCGCGCGCCCGAAATGCGTCGCCAGACCCTGCGTATGGCTGGCCGCGATAATCGAATGCCCCGGAAACCGCATCAACCACCAAGCCGGCAGCAACAGCGAGGCATAGGTTGATTTGGCACTCCCCGGCGGCATCAGCACCATCAGTCGGTCCGTCCGCCCATTGGCCAGCTCGGTCAGGTGGTGCAGCAGCAACAGATGGTGCACCGCCGGTTTCAGCCCCTAGGGCCGCAACGCCGCCGCCGCCCAATGCAGCAACGCCATGGGCCGCCGCACCCCTTCGATCCGCTCCGGGTCCGGCATCACGCTCCGTCTCACCCAAAAGAAAGCGGCGTGTCCGGGGATCACCCACACACGCCGCCGATCATGTCCAGCTTTCTACCCAAAACCGCGGCGGCTGGGCAAGGAAAATCTTCCATCCCAGGATAAATTTCCTCAGCGCCCACCCCCCCCCGAAAATCCCCCCCTGCTGCATAGGAAATTCGTAGGAAAATCACGTCACGCCTACACATCAGCACAAACCGATGAAACCACGGGAAATCAATTCACTAGCGGCAACGTACCAAGTCGAAAAATCCACTGTCA
>DASXIW010000025.1:0-11983 GCA_036497785.1 Acetobacteraceae bacterium
GACCGCGCCGCCGGACAGCACGCCATGCGTCACATAAACGCTTGCCGATTTGGCGCCGTTGGCGATCAGCGCCGCGGCGCCGTTGCATAAAGTGCCGCCGGAATCGACGATGTCGTCGACGATGATGCAGTCGCGCCCGGCCACATCGCCGATCACGTTCATCACTTCGGACACGCCGGCGCGCTCGCGCCGCTTGTCGATGATGGCCAGGTCGCAGTTCAGGCGGGTGGCGATGGCCCGCGCGCGCAACACGCCGCCCACGTCAGGCGAGACGATCATGAGGTCGCGGCCGTTATATTGTTCCTGGATGTCGCGACTGAACTGGCCGGCGGCGAGCATGTTGTCCACCGGGATGTCGAAGAAGCCCTGGATCTGGCCGGCATGCAGATCCATGGTCAACACGCGGTTCGCCCCGGCCTCGGTGATCAGATTGGCCACCAGCTTGGCGCTGATCGGCGTGCGCGGGCCGGATTTGCGGTCCTGGCGGGCATAGCCGAAATACGGGATCACGGCGGTGACGCGGCGCGCGGAGGCGCGGCGCAGCGCGTCCAGCGTGATCAGCAGCTCCATCAGATTGTCGTTGGCGGGATAGGAGGTGGACTGCACCACGAACACGTCCTCGCCGCGGATGTTCTCGTGGATTTCCACGAACACCTCCATATCGGCGAAGCGGCGGACAGACGCGCGGGTCAGCGGCAGGTTCAGCACGGCGGCGACCGCCTCGGCCAAGGGGCGGTTGCTATTGCAGGCAACGATCTTCATCGGCGTGGATCCAGAAGGGCGTTCCCTGGCACCGCGCCCCGACATGCCGGAGGGCGGCAGGACAAGGCGGCGGGGCCGGGCTGAAAGAGGCGGCGAGCGGGCGCTGGGCGTTCTAGCAACGCGACATCGGCCTGTCCATGAAGGCCAAGCAGTTCAGCCGGGATTTCTGGGCTTGGGTGCGCTGACATCTGGTAGCGGGGTGACGCCCGGACTCATCGCCGGCCCTGCCCCGGAATTTCCCTGCAGCGTGCCCGCCGGACTTGCGGATGGGGTCGCGCCTGGCATTCCCGGCAGGGTTGCCCCAGCTGTTCCCGGCGGGGTCGCCCCAGCTGTTCCCGGCGGGGTCGCCCCCGACGCCCTATGCGGGTGGATCTGGTTCACGATCAATTCGTGCACCCCGGCGGCGGCCTGCTGGGCCACCACCAGCGCGACATCGCCCCAATATTCGTCCAGCGAACCGGCCGGGATTTCGTGCAGCTGGGATACCTTGCCCTGCTCCAACCCGGCTGGATTATCGACCGTCCAGGTGATCTCGATTTGCGAATTTCCTGGGGAGAGCGGCGTGCTGACGACCTTGCCGAGCAGATCGTAATCCGCCCCGGTCGGCGCATCCTGCACCACCAGACCGTAATGCCCAAGCTGCGCGCGCATCTGCCGCGCGAGAGACTGATTGCCATCGCCGGGCGCGCCGGTGACCCCGGCAAAGGCGATGCGGGCGGGCCGGTTGAGCAGGCTGTTCGGGTCGCTTTGCTTCAGCGCGGCGTTGATTCTGTCCAGCAAGGCCGCGATGGAGGGTGCCGCGTCCGAGGCAGCCTGTTTCAGCGTGGCCGGCTGACCCTCGGCCCAAAGATCCGGGGCGATCGGGGCGCCGTCGGCGACGCCCTCGCTCTTGGCCGCCGGGTCCTCCACGGTGTAGGTCGGCACAACCATATTACCGCGCAGCTGTGCGGCCGGGACCACCCGCCAGTCGCCGGGCCGCGCCGGGCCGGCCACGACCGGCAATTCCTGCTGCACCAGTGCCTCCGCCAAGGCGGAGGCGAACAGCTTGGCGGCATTGTCATCCAGCATGGCAGCGTTGGGGGGCGGCACCGCGAGCCGCGGCGGCGGTGGCTGGGCCAGGCGCATGGCGGTGGCGCCGGGATTGCCCTCGAACGGCCGAGGCAGCGACCCGCAGGCGGATAGCAGCGCGAGCATGGCCATTACGAGTCCCCTGCATGATGCAGGCGGCCAGGGGCGGAAGCCCATCGAAGCGGCTATGGCGCGCGCCAACGTCATCTACAGCGTGACCACGGAGATCTGGTGACCGATCGGGCCGCCGCCTGCCAAAGTGCGCCGGCGGTGGCTGAAAAAGCGTTGCTCGTCCGCGCAGGTATCGGCCGCGACCCGCGAGACGGCAAGCCCTGCCGCGCGGAGCCGGGCGGCACAGTATCCGGCCAGGTCGAACTGCCACCGCTCCGGCCGGACGCCCTCGGCAAAGAACCGGGCATCGGCTTCGCTCTGCGCCAGCACCGCGTCGCGCAGATCTGCGGCCACCTCGTAGGATTCCTGTCCGATGCAGGGGCCGACAGCGGCGACGATGCGGGCCGGATCGGCGCCGATCGCCACCATGGCCGCGATGGTCGATTCCAGCACGCCGGCCACCGCCCCGCGCCAGCCCGCATGGGCGGCGCCGATCACCCCGGCCGTCGCGTCGGCGAACAGCACCGGAGCGCAATCGGCAGTGACGATGCCCAGCGCGATCCCCGGCCGATCGGTCACGGCGGCGTCGGCGCGCGGCCCCTCCCCCGGCCGCCATGGCGCCTCCACCCGCACGGCGACGGTGCCATGCACCTGGGTCAGCCCCACCAGCGCGTCCGGTGCCGCACCCACGGCACGGGCGGCGCGGGCCCGGTTTTCGAGCACGGCATCCCGCGAATCCTGGCCGGACAGGCTGCAATTGAGGCTGGCGAAGGCGCCGGTGGAAACGCCGCCAAGGCGGGTGAAGAAGCCGTGGCGCGCCGGCAGGGCGGCGGTGAGCGATTCGGCGGATTCTGGCAATGCGGTCATGCGGCGAATCCCGGAGGGGTCGGAAGATCGGGCTGGCATAGCGCCAGCGCCTTGAACAGCCGGCCCATGCGGGCGGGTTCGGCCAGGCGTCGGGCCGCATCCATCAACGCGGCGGCACGCAAGGGCTGGGCCTGGGCCAGAATGCCGGTGCGCTGGAACAGGCCGAGACGGGCCAGGAACAGACCCTGCGGCACCGGACCATGTACGGCGGCGGGACCGGCGGCCTCGGCAAGGGCCTGGAAATCGACATGGGCGGTCAGGTCGCGGGAACCGGGATCGTCCAGAGGATCGGCGGCCTGTCCGGCGTGCAGCGCCTGCAGGCTGTCGCCGGGGGCGCTGCGCTCCGGCCCGTAATCCAGCAACAGCGCAGCGCCGCCCTGGTCGGCCAGCCGCGCGCCAAGGGCCGAGGCGATGGCGCGGGCCGGTTCGCAGATTTCCACGACCTGCCCGTCCTCGGCGGACGCGCCGATCACCGGGGATTCGGCGGGCAACTCGACGAAGCCGCCGTCATGAACATGCCGCTCCACCCAGCCGGTGCCCCGGCGGACGAATTGGCGGATCGGCAGTGCATCGAAGAATTCATTGGCCAGCAACAGCAACGGGCCCGGCGGCAATTCGTCCAGCGTGTCGTGCCAGACGGCATTGGGCAGCCGCTCGGCCTGGATGGCGCGCAGCCGCGGCGAGGCCTCCACCAGATGCAGCTCCAGCGCCGCAGCGAAATCCGGCGCTACGCGGGTGACGGCGCGCCGCGCATCGGCCATCAGCGTGCCGCGCCCCGGGCCGGCCTCGGCGAGGATCACGCGGCCGGGCGAGTCCATGGATTGCCAGACCACGGCTGCCCAAAGGCCCAGCAATTCGCCGAAAACCTGGCTGATCTCGGGCGCGGTGGTGAAGTCGGCGAACGGGTCGCGGGATGCGTAATAGGTCGCATTGGCCCGCGCCATGTAGCTGTCCAGCCGCTCCGCCATCAGGCGCGCCTGCGCCACACGATCAGCCCGATGCCGGCCAGCAGCATGGGCAGGGACAGCAACTGGCCCATGGTGGCGCCGGCGAACAGAAAGCCCAGGAAGGCGTCCGGCTCGCGAAAGAACTCGGCCGTGATGCGACATATGGCGTAGCCGACCAGAAAGATGCCGGTGAGCAGGCCGAATCGCGCCAGCAGCGCCTCGCGCCGGGCGAGCGCCAGCATGACCACGAAGAGCAGCAGCCCTTCCATCAGGGCCTCGTAGATCTGGCTTGGATGGCGCGGCACCGGCCCGCCTGTGGGAAAGATCATCGCCCAGGGCAACCAATCCGGCGCCTGGCGCCCCCACAGCTCGCCGTTGATGAAATTGGCCAACCGGCCCAGCCCTAGTCCGATCGGCGCGGCGACGGCGATGCGGTCGGCGAAGCCGAGAATGGGAATCTTCTGGCGCCGGCAGAACCAGATGACCGCGACGGCGACACCCAGCATGCCGCCATGGAACGACATGCCGCCCGTCCACACCGCGAAGATCTGCGACGGGTGCTGCAGGAAGAAACTGGGCTGGTAGAACAGGACATAGCCGAGCCGGCCACCCACCACCACGCCGAGCGTGGCCCAGGTGAGGAAATCGTCCACCTGCAGCGCGGTGGCCACCGCCGGCGCGCGCTGCGCCAGCCGGCGCACCAGCCGCCACCCCAACACCAGCCCAGCGATGTAGGCCAGCGCGTACCAACGCACGCCGATCGCGCCGTAATGGATGATGAACGGATCGAACTGGGGAAACAGCAGAACTGGGAGCATTAAATATATGGGTCCGGTTGCGCGAGGAAGCCCTGGACGTAGCGGGCAATGCCGTCTTCCAGCGCGGTGAACTGGCCGGGATAGCCCGCCACGCGCAGCCGCCCCATGGCGGCCTGGGTATAGGATTGATACTGGCCGCGCAGCGCCTGGGGCATGTCGATGAAATCCACCCGCGCAGGCACGCCGGCGGCGGCGCACACCGCGTGGGCCAAATCCAGATAGGTTCGCGCGACTCCGCTGCCCAGATTAAAGAGCCCGCTGGCGACTGGCGTGTCGAGCAGCCACAGCATCACATCCACCACATCGCCGACCCAGACGAAGTCACGCCGCTGGCTGCCGTCCGCCACGTCCGACCGGTCGCTGCGGAACAGGCGGGGGGCCTGGCCCGCCCGTATTTCGTCATGCTTGACCTTGACCACCGACACCATGCTGCCCTTGTGGTACTCATTGGGTCCGTACACGTTGAAAAACTTCAAGCCGGCCCATTGCGGCGGCCGCTTCTCGCCGGCCGCGAGCATGCGGGCGACCTGCCGGTCGAAGGTGTGCTTGGTCCAGCCGTACAGGTTCAGCGGCCGCAGCCGGTCGAGTGCCGCGATGTCGTCGTCGAAGCCGGCCGCGCCGTCGCCATAGGTGGCGGCCGATGAGGCATAGACGAATCGGGCGCCCCGGGCGGCGCACCAGTGCCACAGCCGCAGCGGCAATTCGACATTGGTCTGCCACACCAGGTCGCCGTCATCGGCGGTGGTGCTGCTGATGGCGCCCATGTGGAAAACCATCTCCACCGGCGGATGGGTGGCGAGGAACGCATCCAGTTGCTCCGGCGCGATCAGGCGGCTGGGGGCGTGATGCACCAGATTGCGCCACTTTCCCTGCTGCCCCAGCCAGTCCACAATGACTGTCTCAAGCCCACGGCCCGCCAGGGCAGCATGAAGATTCGAGCCGATGAAGCCGGCGCCGCCGGTGACCACGATCATGGGGGCAGGATATACGGGGCTGCGGGCACGGTTGGGAAGCCGGTGGGGCGCAGTGTCGGCAGGCATAGGGATGGATGACATGACGGAACGGCCAAAATTTTTCGATGACCTGGCGGGCGTGGCGGGCGGCGCGATCTCCGCCCTATCCGGCCTGCGCGACGAGGCCGAGGCGATGGCCCGCGCGCAAATCGACGAGGCGATACGCCGGCTGGATCTGGTGAAGCGCGAGGAAATGGAGGCGACCATGGAGATGGCAGCCACAGCGCGTGCGGGCCAGGAGGCGGCGGAGGCCAAGCTGGCGGAGGTGCTGGCACGTCTGGCCGCGCTGGAGGCACGGGTCGATGCCCTGACTGCCGGCCCATCCCGCTCCGGCGGCGGACCAGGCATGATTGCCTAAATATTTCGAAACATTTGCGGGGCTTCCGCGACGCACCATTTGATGCCACATGCAGGTGCGAGTAATCCGTCCAGCCCCCTTGCGGATCGGTTTCCTGGACCGTTAGGCTAGGGCTCGTGCCTAGCGCGGATTCGCCCACAGGATGCTGGGTTCCCGCGGGCATTGCTGACCATGGCCACCGATTCGGCCATGTCCCTCCACGCGGCTTCCTCCAGTCGGGAGACCACGCATGTCAGTTCAAATGAGCATCGCCGAAGACAATAACGCCGCCAATCCCCTCGATGTGATGGAGCAGATCGTCGCCGCCAATGACTGGGTTTTCGACCGGCGGAGCGATTCGGAAATGGCAGCCGAGGCGCCGGGCAAATGGTGCGATTACGGGCTGTATTTCAGCTGGTCGCATGAAATCAGCGCCATGCACTTCACCTGCGCCTTCGATCTGAAGGTGCCGGAGAAGCGTCGCGCGGCGCTGTACGAGCTTTTGGCGCTGGCCAATGAGCGGCTGTGGATCGGCCATTTCGGCATGGATGCCGATGATGGCATGCCGGTATTCCGCCATTCCGTATTGCTGCGCGGTGCCCCCGGTGCCTCCGCCGAGAGCCTGGAGGACATGGTGGACATCGCCATCACCGAATGCGAGCGGTTCTTCCCGGCCTTCCAGTTCGTGCTATGGGGCGGCAAGGCGCCGTCCGAGGCGCTGCAGGCAGCCATGCTGGAATGCGTCGGCGAGGCATGATCCACGAGGCATGACATGACGATTCCGCCCATCCTGCTGGTGGGCTTCGGCAAGATGGGCGGGGCCATGTTGACGGGCTGGCGCGAGAAGGGTCTGGCACCCTCGATCGCCGTCGATCCGGCCTGTCCTGCCACGCCGGGACCGGACGTAACCGTCATTCCCGACGCCAGCCACATCCCGGACGGGTTCTCGCCCAGCGCCGTCGTGCTGGCGGTGAAGCCCCAGAACGCCGCCGAGACAGTGCCGCTCTATGCCCGCTTCGCCGGGTCGGCCGTGATGCTGTCGATCATGGCTGGCCGCAACGTGGCCGGCCTTGGCGCGCTGCTTGGCACGGACGCCGCCATCGTGCGGGCCATGCCGAACACCCCCGCTGCCATCCGCCAGGGCATCACCGTGGCCTTTGCCGGCCGGCGTGTCGCCGCCGCCCAGCGGACGCTGTGCGACACGCTCCTCAGCGCGGTCGGCGCCGTCGCCTGGGTGGATGATGAAGGGTTGATCGACCCCGTCACGGCAATCTCCGGCGGGGGTCCCGCCTATGTCTTCCTGCTGGCGGAATTGCTGGAAAAAGCGGCAATCGCGCAGGGCATCCCCGCCGATCTCGCCCGGCTGATGGCACGGCAAACCGTCGCCGGTTCCGGCGCGATGCTCGCCGCCGACCCGCACGACGCCGCCGATCTGCGCCGCGCCGTGACCAGCCCGAAAGGCACCACCGAGCGCGCCTTGGCCGTTTTGATGGAGCAATCGGCCTGGCCCGATACGATTTTCCGCGCGATTGCGGCGGCAACAGCACGTTCTCGCGAATTGGCGGGGTGACAGCGCCCGCTCCGTTGCCTATGTGACGAGAATGGACGACAGCGAATTCGATCGCGCTTTGCTCACCGCGGCTTTCGAAATGGCCGCCGACCACGGCTGGCACCGCATGAGCATCGCGGGGGCTGCCCGACGGGCCGGGCTTGCGCTGGATCGCGCCCGGCTCCGCTTTCCCCATCGCGGCGCCGTGCTGGTGCGCTTTGGCCGCGAAGCCGACCGGCTGGCACTGGCCGCCGCTACCCGGGATGCGCCGGTGCGCGACCAGATTTTCGACATGCTGATGCGCCGCTTCGATGCGCTGCAAACGCATCGCGCGGGCATCCTCGCGCTGTTCCGCGCCCTGCCCGCCAAGCCACATCTGGCGCTGATGCTGACCTGCGCCAATCTGTACAGCATGGGGTGGATCTTGGAAGCGGCCGGCGTTTCCACCATCGGCCCGGTCGGCCAGCTGCGCCGCAAGGGCCTGCTTGCCGCATGGCTCTGGGCGGTGCGCGCATGGCGCGGCGATGAGACGGTCGACCTGTCGGTCACCATGGCCGCACTGGACCATGCGCTCGCACGCGCGGAGACCGCCGAGGGGTGGCTGTGCCGCCGGCGCCCCGATAGCCCGGCTCCCGCGGCCGATCCTGGTCCCAGCCCCGGGCCCGGCCCCGAACCGGACGGTCCACCGTCATTCGAACCGCCTCCCGGCGGGCCGCCCGAGACCGGCATGCCCGCCGATGTCACACCGCTCGCATAATCGGATCCGCCTTTAAAACGTCATCTCGCCGCGATTGCGGCGAAGCAGTCACCGTCGGACGATACGCGGCGGCAACGCATTCACAGCAGGAACTGACCATGGCCGAAGAAACAACCCCAACCGGCAATAATTCCCCCTTCGCCCTGGCGATGGGCCAGGCCAAAAAGGCATCGGAAGAGTTCACCCGATTGTTCTCGGAAATGAAGGTGCCGGGTGCCGAGGCCCTGACCGCCGCCCATAAGCGCAACATCGAGGCCATCACCGCGGCCAACCGCATCGCCCTGGAAGGCGCCCAGGCCGTCGCCAAGCGGCATATGGAGATCGTCCAGCAGACCATCGCGGAGATGAGCGAGACCGTTCGCAGCCTGACGACGTCCGAGGCCCCGCATGCGAAGGCCGCCCGGCAGGCCGAATTGCTGAAGCAGGCTTATGAGCGCGCTGTCGCCAATACCCGCGAGATCTCCGACCTGATCCAACGTTCGAACACGGAGGCCCTCGATCTGCTGAACAAGCGCTTCCTCGAAGCGATGGACGAGGTCAAAAGCCTGATGGACAAGGGCGCCAACCGCTCCGCTTGAAGTCGAAACCATGATGGCGTCGCCTATCTGAGCCATCATGCCCTAAAAGGGCGCGGATCTAAACCGGCAGTTGGATCCGCGCCCGCAGCCCGCCCATCGGGCTGTCCTCCAGTACGATGTCGCCGCCATGCGCGCGCACGATGTCCAGGGCGATGCTCAGCCCGAGTCCGGTGCCTGACGCGCCGCTCTCGAACGGCTTGAACGCGGCTTCCCGGCGCTCGCTCGGGATGCCGGGGCCGTCATCATCCACCGTCACCTGCACAAAGCGATCGCCGCCGCGCCGCGCCCCCAGCGCCACATGCCGCGAATGTCGGCGTGCATTGTCGACCAGATTGGTCAGCGCCCGCTTCAATGCGTCCGCCCGCAGCGACAGCACCAGCGGATCCGGCACTTGCAGCGCCACCTGCGCCCCGGTTCGGCGGGCGCCGGCCGCGACATCCTCCAGCACCGCGCCCAGATCCGTCGGCCGTGCTTGCTCCACCCCCTCCCCGCGCGCGAAGGCAAGATAGGCGGCGATCATCCGCTCCATCTCCTCGACGTCGCCGGTCATCTCCGCCACATCCTGGCGCAGTTCCTCCGTGGCCGGCATCACCGCCAGCGCCAGCCGCAGCCGGGTCAGCGGCGTGCGCAGATCATGCGACACGCCGGCCAGCATTTCCGTGCGCTGCTGCAGGAACCGACCAATCCGCTCCTGCATCCGGTTGAAGGCCACGGCGGCCTGCCGCACCTCGGTGGCGCCAGACGGCTTGATCGGCCCCGCATCGCGCCCCATGCCGAAGGCTTCGGCCGCGGCGGCCAAACGCCGAAGGGCGCGCACCTGGTTGCGCATGAATAATGCGGCAATGCCGAACACCGCCAAAGACGATCCCACCAGCCACAAGAAGAAGACGTAGAACGTGGCGGCAAACAGCCGCTTGCGCGGCGCCTCGATGGTCAGCACCCCATCGGACATCTGCACGCGGATCACCAACGACAGCGGATCGGATTGCGAATCGATGGTGAAGGGCAGTTGCACCTTCTCCTGCAGCGCCGAACTCAGGGCCGCGGCGCTGACATTGAACAGGCCCGGCGGCGGGGCAGGCTTCAGAACCGCGCCGTGATCAAATCTCATCTCCAGCTCGAACTGGTCCCACGCATTGCGGAGTATCCAGTTCTGGTCCACCGGGTTCGGCAGGATCTGCAACAAATCGATGCTGGTCGCGATCTCCCCGGCCACACCGCCAGACAAGCGGCGCGACACAATGTCCAGATGACTGCCGTAGAAAATCTGCAGCGCGACCACCTGCACCACCACGAGCGGCACAAGAATGATCAACAACGACCGCGCCAATAACGAACGCGGCAAAACCCGCTTCACAACCGCACTCTGCGGCAACGGAACCCGCATCCTCAGCGCCTCCGATCGGGGTGGTTGGAGCATGAAGGAAGGCCAGGGCGCTGCCCTGGACCCGGCAGGGCTCTGCCCTGCATCCGCAAAGGGGCAGAAGCCCCTTTGATCCCATTACGTAGGTGGTTTGGAGAGGAGGGGAGGCTGAGGTGCTTGTGGCAGCGATGCGTTAGCCCCCCCTGCTCTCCAAACCACCTTAAAAGTAGCGGGGTCCAGGGCAGAGCCCTGGTGGGGTCCAGGGGCAACGCCCCCGGCCTTCCTTCATGCCACATCACATCCGCACGCATGCGCTCAGGCTCCGGGTTTCAGCACGTAGCCGCGGCCGCGGACGGTGTGCAGGAAGCGCGGCTCGCGGGGGTCGGCTTCGATTTTGCGGCGCAGGCGGGTCACCTGGACGTCGATGGCGCGTTCGCTGGATTCGTCCATGTCGAGGGCCTGGGCGATATCCTCGCGCGACAGGATTTCGTTGGCGCGCAGCGCGAGGGCCAGCAGCAGCGAGGCCTCGCCGCCAGTGAGACGGACGATGCCAGCAGGGCCGCGCAGTTCGGCGCGGCCGATATCGAAGGTGAGCAGGCCGAGTTGGACGGGGCCCGTTTGGGTGCCGGAGACGGGCGGCGGCGGAGCGCGGCGGAGCATGGCGCGGATGCGCAGCAGCAATTCCTTGGGTTCGAACGGCTTCGGCAAGTAGTCGTCGGCACCCGCCTCGAATCCGGCGATGCGGTCTTCGGGGGCGCCGCGGGCGGTGAGCAGCAGCACGGGAATGTCGGCGCTGTCCTGGCGCAGTGATTCGGTGAGCGATAATCCGGTCTCGCCCGGCATCATCACGTCCAACACCAGCAGGTCCGGCTGCAGGAAGCGCATCCTGTCGCGCGCCTCGGCGGCGTCTTCCGCGGTGGTGACGCGAAAGCCGTGATCCGACAGATAACGCGAGAGCAGCCCGCGCAGACGGGCATCGTCATCCACCACCAGGATCAGGGCGTCTTCGGCCATGCGCATATTCCTTCAAGCAGAGCCTTCAAACCGGGCCATCATGCCGGGCGGGCGCGGGGGGCACGCGCGGCTTGTTCGCCCCTGTCCATATAGGCGCGCGCGGCCTCATCCATGATCCCCCGCATGACGCGCCGGAAGCCCTCCACCGCCGGGCCCCCGGCCTCGCGATAGGCAGCGACCAGCCGTTCGCGCTGGCGTTCGTACAGCCGGCGTTCCAGATCCTGTCCGGCCTGGGTCAGCGCCAGCAGGCGCTGGCGACGATCGGCGCGGCCCGGGATCTGTGCGACATAGCCTTGTTCGATCAGGGCATTCAGCACGCGGGAGAGACTCTGCTTGGTGATGCGCAGCAAGGATAGCAGGTCGCCGACCGACATGCCGGCATTTCGGCCGATGAAGTGCAATGCGCGATGGTGGGCACGCCCCAGGCCGAGTTCCTCGAGAATGACGTCGGCAGCGTTGGTGAAGTCGCGATAGGCGAAAAAGAGCATGTCCTGTGCCGCGCGAATTTCCTCCTCGCGCAGGAACAGCAGATTGGCGCCGGCCTGCGGGCCCGATTTCGGATCCAAGGTTTTCAGATCGCCCTTCGGTTCGGGCATATCAGCCATTCCTTCGGTTTACGACAGCATTATTGACGTAGATGAAAGGTAATTATAGCGTCAACCGTCCTCGAGAAACAATATTACAAGGAAAACCCCGATGGCGCTTATTCCTTTCGATGACCGCGATGGCCAGATCTGGTTCGACGGCGAGATGGTGCCGTGGCGGGATGCCACGCTGCATGTTCTGTCACATGGGCTGC
>DASXIW010000026.1:0-1517 GCA_036497785.1 Acetobacteraceae bacterium
GGAATTGCCCATCTGCCCGTCCGGCAGCCCAACATCCCGTCCGGACGTGCGCAGAAACGCGTGCGGGCAGCGCTCCCACAAACCGGAGAACGCCGGCGTCTTCGCCAGACGCACGGCGTTATCGGCGCTTTCCTCGCGCCATCCGAAACCATCGAGGATGACCAACATCACCGGTCGGATCGCCATGCTTGCCCGCCTTTCGGTCTGCCACTGGGACAAACGCTGCGTAGCGCCCGCGGTGGCGGCCGGCAAGCAGTGGCTACGGCTTCACCCCCAGCGCTTCCAGCCCGGCCTTCGCCGTCACAGCGTCCTGAGTGAAGATCCCACCGCTGGCGCCGATTGCCCCGACCAGCTTCCCATTCACGACGATCGGAAACCCGCCCTCACTCGCCGCCCCGCCGGTCAGCGCCAGCAGGCTCAGCGTGGACGGCGAGCCGCCGGTATTCACCGCCGCCTGCAGCGCGCCCGAGGGCCGCCGGAATGTTGCCGCCGTCTTTGCCTTGGCCTGCGAAATCGAGATGGAGGCATACTGGGTCCCGTCCATCGTCGCATGCGCCACCAGCCAGCCGGCTGGATCGACCACGCTGATCGACATCTTCCAGTTGTGCTTCTTCGCCTCGGCCACGGCGCCCAGGATCGCCTTGTGGGCGTCATCCATGCTGATCGGCGTGCCATACGGAATGTCGAACGGCATCGCCTCGGGCACCGGCGCGGGCGCGGCGGGCGGGGCGCCGGCAGGTGCCTGGGCGAGCGCCAGCGGCGCAGTAACAACAATGGCGGCACATGCCGCGGCGATGATGCGCATGAAGAGATCCCCCTGTTCTTTCGACCGCTTGAATGGCGGGCCATGCTGGATAGTTCCGAAACGGTTTCCCCACAAGCCGCCCCCCACGGCGCCCGACAGCCCGTGGGAAACTTGACCGATCTCCACGCGCGGTCTCCCATATCGCCAGCAAGGAACGAATTCGGGAGCAACCCATGCATGACACCGTGATCCGAGGCGGTACCATCGTCGATGGCACCGGCAGCCCCGCCTATACCGGCGACGTCGCGCTCGACGGCGACAAGATCGCCCAGGTCGGCGGCAAGGCCGGCCCCGGCAAGCGCGAGATCGACGCCAATGGCCTGCTCGTCACCCCTGGTTGGGTCGACGTCCACACCCACTACGACGGCCAGGCCACCTGGGACTCCGAACTCGCGCCGTCGTCATGGCACGGCGTCACCACGATCCTGTTTGGCAATTGCGGCGTTGGATTCGCTCCGGTGCGCAACGAGGACCACTCCGCCCTCATCGGCATGATGGAATCGATCGAGGAAATCCCCGGCGTCGCGCTGGCCGACGGGCTGAAGTGGAACTGGGAAACCTTCCCGCAGTATCTCGATGCGTTGGATCAGATGCCGCGGGCGATCGATATCGCGGCGCAGATCACGCATCATCCGCTACGGGTCTACGTCATGGGTGATCGGGCGATTAACCGCGAGACGGCGACAGCGGACGATATCGTGGCGATGCGCGA
>DASXIW010000027.1:0-10896 GCA_036497785.1 Acetobacteraceae bacterium
GTCCGAGGTGGAGGTGTCGCTGTCCACCGTGGTGCAATTGAAGCTGGCGGCGACACCGCGGCGCAGCAGCTTCTGCAGCGGGCCGGCAGGGATCTTGGCATCCGTGACGATGAAGCACAGCATCGTCGCCATGTCCGGCGCAATCATGCCGCTGCCCTTGGCGATGCCGGTGATGCGCACCTGGGTGTCGCCCAGCTCGGCGGTGCGGGTGGCGGCTTTGGGAAAAGTATCGGTGGTCATGATGCCGCGCGCGGCTGCGGGCCACCCCTGCTCGGACAGGCGCTCGTGCAGCCCGGGCAAGGCGGAGGTGAGCTTCTCGGTGGGGAGCTGCTCACCGATCACGCCTGTGGAGGCGATGAAGACCTGTTTGGCCGGGCAGCCCACAAGGGCGGCGGCAGCGGCAGCAGTCGCTTTCGCCGCCTGCGCGCCGGCACGACCAGTGAAGACATTGGCGTTGCCGGCATTGACGACGAGTGCGCGCGCCTTGCCGCTAGTCAGCGCCGCGCGGCACCAGTCCACCGGCGCGCCCGGGCATTTGTTGGAGGTGAAGACACCCGCCACCGTCGTCCCCGCCGCGAATTCCGCCATCACCAGATCGGTGCGGCCGCGATAGCGGATGCCTGCTTCGGCGGCGCCGAAGCGAACGCCGGCAAGCGGTGGCAGATCGGGGAAGGCGGTGGCAAGCGGAGAGACGGGGAGGGCCATGGGCGAATCGCGTCTTCGCTGATCTACTTCTTGGCGGGAGCGGGCGTGGCGGCCGGCGCCGGCTGGGCCGCTCCGGCCGCTCCGGCCGCTTTGGGCGGTTCGGCGCTGTCGGTGGCGCGGACTGGTGTGCCGTCCGGGTTGAAACGCTCGATGGTCTCGCCCTGGCGGGCTTGCGCGAGCACGCGTTGGACGCCTACCTGGATCATCTGCTGGCGCAATTCGTCATGCGCTTCCTCAAAGGTCGGGGCGGGGGCGTTGCGGCGTTCCTCCACCTTGATGACGTGCCAGCCATATTGCGTCTTGACCGGCTTGTCGGAGATCTGGCCGGGCTTCATCGCAAAGGCGGCGGCGGCGAATTCCGGCAGCATGTCGCCACGCTTGAAGAAGCCGAGATCGCCGCCCTGGGCCGCGCCGGGATCGGTGCTGTTGGCCTTGGCGAGAGTGGCGAAATCCGCACCTTTCTTCAGTTCGGCGATGATCTTGAGGGCTTCCGCCTCGGTTGGCACCAGTATGTGCCGGGCATGCACCTCTTCCTCGCCCGTCTTGCCGGCGATGTCCTTGTCGTAGCGGGCGCGGATTGCCGCTTCGGTCACCTGCGGCGCGACCTCGCGCGCCATCAGGGCGTTCTGCAGGGTCTGGTCGGCGGCGCGCTCCATGGCGTGGGCGACCTCAGGGTCCTTATCCAGTCCCTGCTTGCGGGCCATGGCCACCACGGAGAGCCGGTCCACGGCTTGGTCGACCAGCAGCGGGTACAGCACGTTGGTGGGCATGTTGCGATATTGGTCGGGCAGGGTTTGGGCAGCGGCGGTGATGTCGCTGAGATGGACTTCCTCCCCGTTCACCAGTGCCACGACCGGATCGGCCGGCTTCGCGCCGGGAGCCTCCGGCGGCGTGGCCGGGGCAGCCGCCGTTGGCGGCGTCGTGTTCGGTGTTTGGGCCCAGCCGGCTGCCAGCGGCATGGCTGCGAGGGTAGCCGCCAGGGTGATCGTCGCACTTTTCAGCCGCATGGTGTGTCCTTCGTGGAAGCGGCCGGATATTGGCCGAAGCTTGTTTCGCCCACAAGCATGTGCGCCCGGGTACGGGAAATGCCTGGAAATCTGCCGTTCGGCGGCGCGTCGTTGACCCAGGGCAGCCCGGGTCCTATCTGAGACTGGATGACCAAAGCCTTGCCTGGGGCTGAATTCGGAGCATGCTCCAGGTGCCCCGGCTTCGCTATGTCAAACTTCTTCGCTATGTCCAACCTCGCCGCACCCGGCTTCGCCATGGCTTCCCCGGAAGGCTTTACATGTTCGCCAGCATCGCCCGCACCATTTTTGGCACCAGCAACGACCGCTCGCTCAAGGCGTATCAGCGGCGGGTGCCGCAGATCAATGCCTTGGAGCCGGCGATGCAGGCGCTGTCGAACGAGGCGCTGCAGGCCAAGACCGCGGAATTCAAGCAGCGCCTCGCCGGCGGTGAGGCGCTGGACCAGTTGCTGCCCGAAGCCTTCGCGGTGGTGCGCGAGGCGGCGGTGCGGGTGGTGGGCATGCGCCATTTCGATGTGCAGATGATCGGCGGCATGGTGCTGAATGACGGCAAGATTGCCGAGATGAAGACCGGCGAGGGCAAGACGCTGGTGGCGACCTTGCCGGTGTACCTGAACGCGCTGACCGGGCAGGGCGTGCATGTGGTGACCGTGAACGACTACCTGGCCCGCCGCGACGCCGAATGGATGGCGCAGATCTACGGCTTCCTGGGGCTGTCCACCGGCGTGATCGTGCACGGGCTGAGCGAGAGCGAGCGGCGCGACGCCTATGCCGCGGACATCACCTACGGCACCAACAACGAGTTCGGCTTCGATTACCTGCGCGATAACATGAAGTACACTCTGGGCGAGATGGTCCAGCGCGACTTCGCCTATGCCATCGTCGACGAGGTGGATTCGATCCTGATCGACGAGGCGCGCACGCCGCTGATCATCTCCGGCCCGGCCGAGGATTCCTCCGATCTGTACCGCACCGTGAACGCGGTGGTGCGCGATCTGGTGCGGGACGAGACGGTATATGACAAGGATGAGAAATTTCGCACTGTGACCCTGACCGAGGAGGGGTCGCACAAGGTGGAGGAGATGCTGCGCGAGGCCGGCATCATCACCGAGGGTAATCTGTACGACATCTATAATGTGTCGGTGATCCATCACGTGCAGCAAAGCCTGCGCGCCCACACGCTGTTCGCGCGCGACGTGGATTACATCGTGCGCGACGACAAGGTAGTGATCATCGACGAGTTCACCGGCCGTATGATGGAAGGAAGGCGCTATTCGGAGGGGTTGCACCAGGCGCTGGAGGCGAAGGAGTTCGTCACCGTGCAGCCGGAGAACCAGACGCTCGCCTCCATCACCTTCCAGAACTATTTCCGGCTCTATCCCAAGCTGTCCGGCATGACCGGCACGGCGATGACCGAGGCGGACGAGTTCGCCGAGATCTACAAGCTGGAAGTGGTGGAAATTCCGACCAACGTGCCGGTGCAGCGCAAGGACGAGGATGACGAGGTCTATCGCACCGCCGCCGAGAAATACGAGGCCATCGCCGGGCTGATCGCGGATGCGCGCAAACGCGGCCAGCCGGTGCTGGTCGGCACCACCAGCATCGAGAAGAGCGAGGTGCTGAGTGAGGTGCTGAAGGGCAAGAAAGTGCCGCACGCCGTGCTGAATGCGCGCTTCCATGAACAGGAGGCGCTGATCGTCAGCCAGGCGGGCGCGCCCGGGGCGGTGACCATCGCCACCAATATGGCGGGCCGCGGCACCGACATCAAACTGGGCGGCAATCTGGATATGCGCCTGAAGCTGGAGCTTGCCGGGATCGAGGAGCCGGCCGAGGTTGAGGCGCGCGCGGCAGCGATCCGCGAGGAGATCGAGCGCAACCACGTGGTGGTGAAGGAGGCCGGCGGCCTGTTCGTGATCGGCACCGAGCGCCATGAGAGCCGTCGCATCGACAACCAGCTGCGTGGCCGGTCCGGTCGCCAGGGCGATCCGGGCGCCTCGCGCTTCTTCCTGTCGCTGGATGACGACCTGATGCGCATCTTCGGTTCCGAGCGGATGGGCGGGATGCTGACGCGGCTGGGGCTGAAGGAGGGCGAGGCGATCGTCCATCCCTGGATCAACAAGGCGCTGGAGAAGGCGCAGAAGAAGGTCGAGGCGCGGAACTTCGACACGCGCAAGAACGTGCTGAAATACGACGATGTGATGAACGACCAGCGGCGTGAAGTGTATGCGCAGCGCCGCGAGTTCATGAAGGCCGCCGACGTGTCCGACATCGTGAGCGACATGCGCGCCGAGCTGATCGACGGGATGGTGACGGTGCGCATCCCGGAGAAGGCCTATGCCGAACAATGGGAAGCGTCCGAGCTGGCGGAGGATGTGAAGCGGCTGCTCAACCTCGATCTGCCGATCGCCGATTGGGCGCGCGAGGAAGGCATCGACGAGGCCGGTATCCATGAGCGGCTAACCCGCGCGGCGGACGCCTTCATGGCGGCGAAGGCGGCCAATTTCGGGCCGGAACTGATGCGCTACGTGGAAAAGACCTTCCTGCTCCAGCTTCTGGATCAGGTCTGGAAGGAACATTTGCTGGCGCTGGATCATCTGCGCCAGGGCATCGTGCTGCGCGCCTATGGCCAGCGCGACCCGCTGAACGAATACAAGACCGAGGCCTTCGCCCTGTTCAACGCCATGCTGGCGGAGTTAAAGGAGCGGGTGACGGCGATGCTCGCCCGCGCCGATGTTGGCCCGAACGGGCCGCCGCCGCAGGAATTTCGTTTGGGTGCGGCCGAACCCACGATGATCGAAAGCCATCCGGCGCCGGACCAGGCGGCGGATATGGGCTACGGCATGGCCACGCTGGAAGCTGACCGGGTGACCGTGGCGCCGACGCGCACCGACGCGGTCAATCCGAACGATCCGGAAACCTGGCGCAACAGCCCGCGCAATGCGCCGTGCCCGTGCGGGTCGGGGAAGAAGTACAAGCACTGCCACGGGCGCATGGTTTAGGGACACCATCCATCGGCGAAAAGGACCGCCGGGGCCTTCCGCGACCCGGCTCCGGCCTTATCCCACGATTCGCCTGACCGGCACGGTCCATGCCAGCGCAGTCGCGATCACGGTGAACCCCGCGATGGTGAGGAACGCCGCGCGAAACGCGCTGGCGATTTCCGCCTGAACGGTGACAATGCGCGCCGGGCTGAGGCCGGCCAGGGCGCTCGGGCCTTGTTCGACGAGACGCGCGAAGAGGTGGGCGGTATCGAGGTCCGTGGCGGCGAGCATGGCGAACAGCACGGCGCCGACCAGGGCCGTGCCGAAGGCGGAGCCGATCGAGCGGGAGAACTGGACCGAGGCGGCGGCGGCGCCGAGTTGCTTGGCTCCGGCGAGCATCTGCACGGTGACCTGGACGACCAGTGCGGTGACGACGATAGGCAGGCCGCAGGAAGGGAAGATGGCGGAGCGGCCGGTTTTGCTGACCAGCCGGCCGGTGAACAGTGACCCGAGGGCGATGAAAGCTGTCAGCGGCAGCAGGAGTACGCCGGTTTCGCTGGGGCCGGTGCCGCGGACGACCTCCATGTAGATCGGCAGGAAGGTGATGAGCGAGACGAGCGTGGCGCCGACGCAGGCAGCCATCGCGTCCGTGCGCCAGATGGCCGACTGGCGGAGCAGGGCGATCGGCAGCAGCGGGGCCGCGGCGCGGCGTTCCTGCTGGACCAGCAGGATCAGGGCGATGGTGGCGATGGCGGCCAGCACCAGGATAGTGGGCACGGCGGCGACGTCGAAATGCTGGGCCTGTTCCAAGGCCAGCAGGGCTGGGCCAATGAACAGCGCGAACAGGACGACGCCGAGGAAGTCGAACCGCAGCCGGGCATCGGCGGCGGGGCGGCGGGGGAGACGCAGCGCCATGCCGATGGCGGCGGCGCCGAGCGGCAGGTTGATCCAGAAGATGGAAGACCAGCCGAAATGCTGGGTGAGCCAGCCGCCGGCGACCGGGCCGAGGGTAGAGGCGCACATATAGACCGATGCGAGATAGCCCTGGAAACGGCCGCGCTGAGACCCGCTCCACATTGCCTAGGCTGCCGGCGATGGCGGGCAAGGCGGTGGAGACTATGGTCTGGTCGATCGCGGCGAGAAACATCGGCAGCATGATCGACGGGAAGACGGCGAAAAAGAGCGCGCTGGGTGGGATGGAAGCATGCTCGGCATCGTCTGCCGCCTGGCTCGCCGATGACATGCGATGTATCCCCCCTGTTGGCGCGGCCCTAACTAAGCCAGAACCATGTCGCGGCGACCAGGGCGGCCAGGTTAACGAGCGCGGTGGCGGCCATTCCGGGCGCGCGGGCGATCGGGGCGGACAGGTAGCCGCCCCAGAAGACGATGCGCGCGCTGGCGAAGGTTCCGGCGAGCGCGAGCACGGCGGGCAGGCGACTGGCGGAGGCTCCGGCGGCGCAGGCGAGCAGGCTGGGGACGAACACGGCCATTTGTTCGACTGTGTTGGTGATGATGCGCTGGTTGGTGACGAGGAACGGCGTTTCGCGCCCGATAAGTGGGTCCAGCGCGCCGGAGACGAAGCGGCCGATCATCTGTGCGAGGATCATGGCCGCGAGCACGGCCGCGACTGGCAGGAGGGCGGCAAGCGCGAGGCCGAGGCGCACGCCCATGCTGGCGACGGGATCTTGGGGCACCAGCGGCAGCAGCATGCGCCAGATCAGCAGGGCGGCGGCCATGCCGCAGCTGGAGAGGAGCAGCGATAATCCGCGCATGGCTGGGGGTCAGCCAAGAACCTCGCGGCCCATTTCCAGGAATTTCTCCCGCCTGCGCGCTTTCAGCTCGGCGGGTTCGAGCGCCAGCAGCGGTTGCAGCGCGGCCTGGACGGCGTCGCCGACCGCGGCGATGGCCGCGTCCGGATCGCGATGGGCGCCGCCGAGCGGTTCGGGGATCAGCGTGTCGATGAGTTTGAGCCGGCGGAGGTCCTCGGCGGTGAGTTTCAGCGCCTCGGCCGCGACGGGCGCCTGGGCGGCATCCTTCCACAGGATGGCCGCACAGCCTTCGGGGGTGATGACCGAGTAGATGGCGTGCTCCAGCATCATCACGCTGTCGCCGGCGGCGAGCGCCATGGCGCCGCCCGAGCCGCCCTCGCCGATAATGGTCGCGATCAGCGGCACCGGGGCGTCGAGGCAGGCCTCGATCGACCGGGCGATGGCTTCGGCCTGGCCGCGGGCTTCGGCATCGATGCCGGGATAGGCGCCGGGCGTGTCGACGAAGGTGAGCACCGGCAGGCCGAAGCGGCCGGCCAGCTCGATTAGGCGGCGCGCCTTGCGATAGCCTTCCGGACGGGCCATGCCGAAATTATGGGCTACGCGGCTGGCGGTATCCGCGCCCCGCTCGGTGCCCAGCACCATGACGGACCGGCCGCGGAACCGGCCGAGGCCGCCGACGACGGCCGAGTCCTCGGCGAAAGCGCGATCGCCGGCAAGCGGGGTGTAATCGGTGATCAGGGCTGCCAGGTATTCGTCCGCGTGCGGGCGCTCCGGGTGGCGGGCCACTTGCGTCTTCTGCCAGGCGGTGAGCCTGGCATAGGTGGCGCGGAGCTGGCGGTCGGCCTTGTCGGTGAGGCGTGCGACCTCGTCGGCGATGTTGATGCCGTCGGGCTCCGACATCTTGCGCAGCTCGTCGATCTTGCCTTCGAGCTCGGCGATCGGTTTTTCGAAATCAAGGAAATGGCGGGTGGCCGGAGAGGTGAGCATGGCGGGGGCTTTAGCACCAGTTCTGAGGCAGGTCAGCCCCGATCCTGCGAGGATTCGTGGCGGCTGGGCAGGCACGATGGCTTGGCCAGGGGGTGATGCTCCTCGACCAGGCGTTGCAGACGCTCGGCGAGCACATGGGTATAGATCTGGGTGGTGGCGATGTCGGCGTGGCCCAGAAGAAGTTGAAGGCTGCGCAGATCAGCCCCGCGCGCCAGCATGTGGCTGGCGAAGGAGTGGCGCAGAACGTGCGGGCTGACGCGCGACGGCGCGATGCCCGCCGCGATGGCGACCTGTTTGAGCAGCAGCGCGAAACCCTGGCGTGTCATCGCCTCTCTCCCGCGGCCGGCGAACAGCCAGCTTGACGGTTTCTTGCGGCTCGACACCAAGGCGGCGGCCGCGTCCTTGGCGGCATCGGACAGCGGCACGATTCGTTCCTTGCCGCCCTTGCCGCGCACCATCAGCAGGGCGGCGTCGCCGGCGAGTGCAGTGCGCGGCAGGGCGAGCAACTCCGAGACCCGCAGGCCGGTGGCATAAAGGATTTCCAGCGCGGCGCGGATCAGGGCGGCCCGTTCGGGCGGAGTTGTGGTGGCGGCGGCTTGCAGCAACGCGTCCACCTCCGATTCGCTCAGATATTTCGGCAGGGCCTTGGGCAGCCGGGGCGAATCGAGCAGCGCGGAAGGATCGTCCGCGCGAACACCCTCGCGCAGCAGGAAACGGTGGAACTGGCGCAGGGCCGAAAGCTTGCGGGCGGCGGTGCGGGCCGCGAAACCGGCGGCGGACAGGCTCGCCAGATACGCCCGGAGCGACTCGGCGTCCGCGCCCGAAGGTGACTGGCCGCGCGTGGCCAGGAACGCGGCCAACTCGGTCAGATCCGATTCGTAGGCCAGCCATGTGTTGCGCGCAGCGCCGCGCTCGGCCAGCTGCATCTCAAGAAACGCCTCGATATGGCGATCCAACACTATTTTCCGGTCTGGAAGCGATCATTCGGCAGGGTCTTCTGGACCTGCTGGGTGTGCAAAGGCGGCGGAAATGCCCCTAGAGCGAAGAATCCCACGGCCAGCAGGACCAATCCGAGCAGCACGACAGACAGAAAGATACGACGCATGAATTCCCCGAATCGACCCGATCTCACCCTGGCGTCGTCGTGCCATGGGCGCGCCGTGGTGTCATGCCCTGGGCACGCCTTGGCCTGAATATCGTGTGTGCTACCGTCCGTTATCATGACACGCAACACCGCCTTGAAGGAAAGCTTCACCCTGCCTGCCGCGCTCGCCGGCCGCAGTATCGTGCTGGTCGGGTTGATGGGCGCCGGCAAAACCTCGATCGGGCGCCGGCTGGCGGCCCGGCTGGGATTGCCGTTCCGCGATGCCGATGCCGAGATCGAAATGGCTGCTGGGTGCAGCGTGCGGGAATTGTTTGAGAATTTTGGCGAACGCTATTTTCGGGACGGCGAGCGGCGGGTGATCCGGCGGCTGTTGGCGGGTGAGCCGCTGGTCCTGGCGACCGGGGGCGGCGCCTATATGGACGCGGAGACACGCGCCATCGTCCGGCGCGACGCGATCTGCGTATGGCTGCGCGTGAAGCTGCCGACGCTGCTGCGCCGGGTGGCGAACCGGACGCACCGGCCGCTGCTGAATGTCGGGAATCCGGCTGAGGTGCTGGCGAAGATGATGGACCAGCGCCATCCCGTCTATGCCCAGGCGGACGTGATCGTGGATTGCACCGATGAGAGCCCGGATGTGACCACCGCCCATGTGCTGGACGCGCTGGCGGCCTGGAAGGCGCCGCGCCGGCTGTCGCTGGCCCTGAGCGGCGGCAGCTACGAGGTGGTGGTGGGGGAGGATCTGCTGGCGCGGGCGGGGGCGCTGCTGGCACCTGTGCTGCCGCAGCCGCGCGCCGTGGTGATCACCGACGAGACCGTGGGCAAGCTACATCTGGAGACGCTGCTGGACGGGCTGGCGCGGACCGCGATCGCCACGCGGCATATTACTGTGCGGCCCGGCGAGGGCTCCAAGGACATGGCCACATATGGGCGCGTGGTCGATGAGTTGCTGGAAGGCGGAGTGGAGCGGCGCACGACCGTGATCGCCCTGGGCGGCGGGGTGGTGGGCGACCTGGCCGGGTTTGTCGCCGCCACGACGCTGCGCGGGCTGCCCTTCGTGCAAGTCCCGACCACGCTGCTGGCGCAGGTGGACAGCTCCGTCGGCGGCAAGACCGGCATCAACACGCGGCAGGGCAAGAACCTGTTGGGCGCATTCCATCAGCCGCGCATGGTGCTGGCGGATATTTCCACCCTGGCGAGCCTGCCGTTACGCGAGCTGCGGGCGGGCTATGCGGAAATCGTGAAGGCCGGGCTGATCGGCGATGCGGCATTTTTCGGCTGGTGCGAGGCCAACGCGGCGGCGTTGATTGCCGGCGATCGGGATCTGCAAGGCGAGGCAGTCCTTCGGGCCTGCGCCTTCAAGGCCCAGGTGGTCGGCGATGACGAGCGCGAGGAAAAGCCCAATGACGGGCGCGCGTTGTTGAATCTTGGCCATACGTTCGGCCATGCGCTGGAAGCCGAGACAGGATATGGCACCATTTTGCACGGCGAGGCGGTGGCGACCGGCATCGGGCTGGCATTCAAGCTGTCCCGCGACCTCGGCCTCTGCGACGCTGCGGATGCGGATCGCGTCGTGGCGCATCTGACGGCTTTGGGCCTGCCGGCGGAATTGCCGCTGCTGAACCGCCGCCTCTCCGCCGAAAAGCTGGTGGCCCATATGCGGCGGGACAAGAAAATGCGCGACGGCGCGTTGAACTTCGTGTTGGTGCGCGGGATCGGGCAGGCCTTCACCAAGAAGGACGTGCCGCCCGAAGCGGTGATGGCGCTGCTGCGGGCCGAGGGCTGCGAGGTTTAGGGGTGGCCGCCCGGTTTAAGTCATAACCCCTTGCAGCGCCGCGATGTCGCGGACCTTGCGGGCCATGGCGGCGATGCCGTTGCCGCGATTGGTGGAGAGGGCCTCGAGGAGGCCCAACTCCTTGAGGAAGACCGGGTCGGTGGCGGCGATTTCGGCGGGGGTTCTGCCGGAATAGACGCGCAGCAGCAGGGCGATCAGGCCGGAGACGATGGCGGCGTCCGAGGCGCCGGCAAAATACATTCTGCCGTCGCGGGTGGTGGCTTCCATCCACACCTGGCTTTGGCAGCCGGGGACGCGATGGGCGTCGTTGGCCCAGGCCGCGGGGAATGGCGGGAGTTTGCGGCCGAGTTCGATGATGTACTGGTAACGGTCCATCCAGTCGTCGAACACGCCGAGTTCGTCGCCGATCGCCGCGATGGCATCGGCGGCGGTGTCGTCTTCGGGCTGCAGGAAGGGATCTTGGTTGGTCATGACTGGGATGTGCGCGTGGTGGGATGCTGCGTCAAGGCGTCGCGACATTATGCTGACGCGC
>DASXIW010000028.1:0-38142 GCA_036497785.1 Acetobacteraceae bacterium
CGCCTGGCGTTGGCGCCGCTCCGGTTCCAGCAGACGGCGTTCGGCATCACGCTCGATAACGCGCCCTGGCGCATGCAGCGTATCCTCTATCCCGCGCTGGCATGGGGCGCGTCCTTCGGCCGTGCCGCGTGGCTGCCAGCCGCGATGTTCCTGGTCAATCTCCTCGGGCTCGCCGCCGTCGCGATGTTCGCGGTTCTGCTGACCGCCCGCCTGCGGCTCCCCGCTCTAACGCCGCTCGCGATCATGGTTTGGCCAGGCTTCATCATCGCCCTCACGCGTGACACCACGGAAATCGTCGCGGCGGCTTTCCTGCTGGGCGCGCTGGATTCCTATTTCGCCAAGCGCCTTCTGGCGTTCGGCGTCCTGGGCGCATTGGCAACCCTGACACGCGAAACCAGTATCCTGGTCCTGGGCGGCATATTGTGCTTCGAACTCCTCCGGGCGATCCGTGACGCCACGGCCGCTTCATGCTGGCGTCGCGTGGCAATTTGCGGCCTGGCCCTGGTCCCGTTCCTGGTCTGGCGGGAGATGCTGCGTCTGTTCTGGGGTGATTCGTTTCAGGATGCGGCCTTGGCGGCCAATATGGGCTGGCCGTTCGCCGGTGCCGCCACGATGCTGCGCGATTCACTGACCGGCATTCGCCGCTACGCTCCGGCGCCCGGCTTTGACGCCGAGATTCGCACCTACACCATCGCCAGTACCTGCTGGCTGCTTTCGTTTTGCGCCGTCGTTGCCGCACGACTGCCGGCCGCGTTGCGCATGGCGGGTGCGGGCGCGCTGGCGGCCGGCTGGCTCCCGGTCATCGGACTGATGTCGACGCTGACCGCGAACGGTCCTTGGATTGAGTCCACCGCGTATTTCCGCGCTTTCACCGAGTGTTACCTCGTTGGTTCCCTGATTCCGGCGGCGCGTCCGACGCCGGGATGGCGGAGCTGGGTCCTGGTTGCCGGCGGCGTGGCGGTCTGGCTGGTCGCCTGGTTCCTGGCTAACAGCTAAAGAGGGATTCACCGGGCAAAGGCGGCTACCTCACCCGTCGCGTCGTCCAGACCAGCACCATCGACACCACGGACGCCGCGGCCGCCACCGCGAAGGCCGCCTGCAGCCCGAAGCCCGAGGCCAGCAGCCCCGCGGCCGGTCCCGCCGCGCCCAGTCCAAGATCGAAGCACGCCAGGAACGCCCCCAGCGCCACACCCCGGCTTTCCGCCGGCACCCGCCGCACCGTCTCCACACCCAGCGAGGGGAACACCAACGAATATCCCAACCCGGTCAGCGTGGTGCCCGCCAGCGCCTGTAACGGCGACGCCGCGGCGGCAATCACCGCCAAGCCCGCTGCCTCCACCGTCAACGAGATCAGCGCCATCCGCACCCCGCCCAGCCGATCGGGAAGGCCAGCGAACAGCAATCGTGCGGTGATATAGGCGGCGCCGAATCCGGTCAGCCCCAGCGCCGCGCCGGACCAGCCCATTTCCGCATAGCGCAGCGCCAGGAAGGCCGCGATCGTGCCGAACCCGCCGGAGGCCAGCACCAGGCTCAGTCCCGGTGGCCAGATGCGGCGGATCACGCCCAGGAACGGCACACGCTGGCGCTGCACCCGGGCGATACCCGGCAGCATCAGCGCCGCGGGAACAGCCAGCAGAGGCATGATCAGGACTGCCCCGGCAACACCGGCAAAGCCGCTATAGCTGTCGATCAGCCCGCCAACCGGCGCCCCCACGGCCAGCGCGCCGTACATCGCGATGCCGATCCAGGCCATTGCCCGCCCGGCATGCTGCGGCCCCACCGTGGCGACCGCCCAGGCCATGATGCCGGTGGTGAACAGGCTGTCTCCCAGCCCCAGCACCAGCCGGCCCAGGATCAGCATGGCCAGCCCCGGGGCCGGCGGGAGCGCGGTGGACAGCAGATAGGCCACCCCGGTGCATGCCGTGACGGACAGTCCGATCAGCACGGCGATCTTGGTACCGCGCCGGTCGGCCAATGCGCCGGCGATCTGCCGGGTCAGCAGCGTCATGCCCGCGGACAGTCCGACAACGATGCCCACCACGGTGGTGCCGTACCCCAGGCCGAAACGCACCTGCACCGGCAGGGCGGATAGCGGCACCCCGATCGCGGAGTAGCCGAGGAAGACGATCAGCGCGAAGGGAAGCAGCGTCAGCGTCAGGCTGCGCGGGGGGGCGGTTGTCGACATGGGAACGGCTTATCTCATGCGACCCGCGCGTGGCAGCTCCGGCGGCGAAGGGCAGACTTGTCCGGCCGGGGGCGCGGAACCTCAGGGATCGCGGCTGAGCCCCTTGGCGTCCAGCGCCGCCAGATAATCCCGCCAGCGCCGCTCCTGCTCGCGGCCGAGCTGGTGCAGATACTCCCAGGAGTAGATCCCGGTATCGTGCAGATCGTCGAACAGAATGCGGATGGCGTAATGGCCGACCGGCTCGATCGCCATGATGCCGACATGCCGACGTCCAGGCACCGTCTTGCGCTCGGACGGGGCATGACCCTGAACCTCGGCGCTGGGGCTCTCCACACGCAGATACTCGGCGGGCAGGATGAAGGCGGCGCCGTCGTCGAAATCCACTTCCAGCCGCTTCTCGGCCCGTTTCAGCCGGATTTCGACCGGAATCGGCATCAGGCGCCGTCCAGCGTCCGCGCCTCCTCGGGCAGCATGATCGGAATGCCATCGCGGATCGGGTAGGCGAGGCCGGCGGTGGTGCTGATCAGCTCATTGCGCTCACGGTCGTAGGATAGCGGTCCCTTGGTGAGCGGACAGACCAGAATCTCCAGCAGCCGTGGATCGACGGGCACGGAAGGGGGGGTGGAATCAGGGTTGTCCATGTCCGGATTAGAGCATTTTCGCCGCAGGACTGTCCATCGCGCCCGCGCGGCCCGGCCCGGCCCGTCTATCCTTCCGGTTCCTCGGTCCGGTCGGAAGGCGAGGCGGGATGCTCGCCGCAGACCTGCGGCGGCGTGTCCGGCCGGGATGGCGGCGTGCATTCCAGGGTCATCGTCAGCCCGGTTGGCAGGGTGATGCTTCGCCGCAGCATCTCGGGCCGTGCGTCGGGGCGTGTGGGGCAGGGGTCCAAGGGCGTGTCTCCAACTGCGAATTGTTCGCAATTGAGACCGTGGCGCGAGTCTGGTCAAGTGATTTTGCGACTGACTCGCAATCGCATCGATGAACATGGGCCTGCCCAGGTTTCGACCTACTCCGGCAGCAGCCGGTACAGCACAACCAATCGCTCGGTATGGTCCTCCAGCTCCATGGTCGTGGGCACCATCATCCGCGCGAATTCCGTCATGCCGCCGCGCGGCACATAGGCCCGGCCGGGATCGGCGACCCAAACCTCGGCGGTTCGCGCCATGCGCCTCAGCCAAGGCAGAATATGCGAGGTCATTGGCGCCTCGTAGCACACGTCCCCGCACAGGATCAGGTCCCACCGGCATGCCGCGCCGACCAGATCGCCCTCCAGCGCCGCCACCTCAACCCCGTTCTCGCGCGCATTGAGCCGGATGGCGGCGACGGCGAGGGGATCGATCTCCGCCGCTTCCACCGAAGCCGCCTTGGCCAGGGCGCAGGCAATGGCGGCCAAGCCGCAGCCTGCGGCGAAATCCAGCACCCGCTTGCCTGCCACCAGCGCCGGGTGGTCCAGCACGTGCCGCGCAAGCGCCTCGCTGCCCGGCCAGGCGAAAGCCCAGAACGGCGGCGCGATGCCGGTCCGGCGCAGCCAATCCTCGCTGGCCTGCCAGATCGGTGTGATCTCGCTGGCCAGATGCAGCGCGATCCTCGGCGCCAGCGCTGCGCGCGACAGCGCGGTATGGGCGCGCAAGAAATCCTCTGTCACGGCGCCCCCGTCACAAGCGGCCCAGCAGGATCGCGGCGGCCACGGCCAGCCCGGTTTCCCGGTTCAGCTTGAACAGGCGCAGGCACAGGCCGGGATCGTCGATATCCACGCGCGCCAGCTGCCACGCCAGCAGGGCTGCCGGCAGCACCAGGGTTGCGAAAAACGGCGCGTGCAGCCCCGCCAGCGCCCCGGCCAGCACCAGCAACGCCAGCGTGCCGCCATAGCAGACCGCAAGGAACGCGCGCGTCCGCGCGGCGAACAGCCGCGCAGTGGAACGCACGCCAATCAGCGCATCGTCCTCGCTGTCCTGATGCGCGTAGATGGTGTCGTAGCCGAGGATCCACAGGATCACCGCCGCGTACAGCGCCGCCGCCGCGCCATAGGCACCGCCGCCGGCGGCGACATAGCCCATCGGCGCACCCCAGCCGAAGGTGAAGCCCAGAAACAGCTGCGGCCACCACGTCACCCGCTTGGCCAGCGGATAGCTCGCCACCAGCAGCAACGAGGCCACGCCGAGCATCTGGGCGTTGCGGTTCAGCTGCAACAGGATCGTCAGCGACACCGCCAGCAGCGCCGCCAGGAACCCGGCTGCGCCGCGCATTCGCACCGCGCCCGACGCCAGTGGCCGGCCGGCGGTACGGGTCACCTTGCGGTCCAGGTCGCGGTCCCACATGTCGTTGACCACGCAGCCCGCGCCGCGCATCAGCACCGCGCCGGCCAGGAACAGCGCGATCAGCCACAGGCTGCGCCCCGCCGGCGCGCGCGCCAGCAGGATGGACCACAGCCCGGGCAGAAACAGCAGCCAGACCCCGATCGGCCGGTCCAGCCGCGCCAGATGTGCGTAAGGCACCCACGCGGCCGGCAGCCAGGTCAGCCAGCCGCCGCGGCGGATATCGGTATAGGGCTGCATGGGTGTTACTGTGCCGGCCGCCATGACCTCGTCAATCCGCCTGTATGTCGATGCGCCGCTGCATGATCGCGCAGAGCCCGATGCCACGCCGGCCCAGGCGCATTATCTCGCCAGCGTCATGCGTCGCGGCGTGGGCGATGAATTGCGCCTTTTCAACGGAATGGATGGCGAATTCCTCGCCCGCATCCACAGCCTGCGCCGCGATCGCGCGCGCTTCGCCGTGCAGCGCCGGTTGCGCGTGCAAACGGTGGGTCCAGATCTGTGGCTGCTGTTCGCCCCGTTAAAGCGCGACGCCACCGACCTTGTCGTGCAGAAGGCCACCGAACTGGGGGTGGCAGCGATCCTGCCGGTATTCACCGAGCGCACCAACGCGGCCCGCTTGAACGAGACCCGTCTCGCCGCCATCGCCACCGAGGCGGCGGAGCAGTGCGAAAGGCTGACGGTGCCGCGAATCGATGCACCGCGCCGGCTGGCCGACAGGCTTGCCGAATGGCCGGCAGGGCGGCGGCTGGTGGTGGCCATGGAGCGGATCAATGCCGGACCGATCCGTGCCGAACCCGGTCCGACGGCGCTTCTGATCGGCCCGGAAGGTGGTTTCACGCCAGTGGAGCTTGACGCATTGCGGCGTCGTCCCTTTGTTCTGCCGGCCACGCTCGGCTCGCTGATCCTGCGGGCCGAGACCGCTGCCATCGCCGGACTGGCCCTGTTGCAGGCGCCAGCCGGCGGCTAAGACGTGCCTCCGCTTTTCTCTCCATTCGCGTCCCGCCCTGCTGCCGCGCTCGAACAAAACGGAATGTTGATGTCCAATCCCGGAGATGCCGACGCGACGCCGATCGCCTCGATCCGCCTGCTGGCCGAGCATATCGCCGCCGGCTGCAAGCCCGCCGAGCGGTTTGCGATCGGCACCGAGCACGAGAAATTCGGCTTTCGCCTGACCGATTTCACGCCGCCACCCTATGAACCCGATGGGATCCACGCGGTGCTGGAGGGGATTGCGGCCACCGGCTGGACCCGAATCCTCGACCATGGCCGCCCGATCGGCCTGACCCGCGGCCGCGCCGCGATCTCGCTCGAACCCGCGGGCCAGTTGGAGCTTTCGGGCGGCACACTGGCCACGCTGCACGACACGCGGGCGGAATTCCTGGCCCATTTCGCCGATGTCCATCGCGCCGCCGAGGGGTTGGGGCTGGGCTTCGCACCGCTGGGGTTCCACCCCACCGCCTGCCGCGACGCCATGCCGTGGATGCCGAAAAGCCGCTACGGCCTGATGCGGCGCTATATGCCCAAGGTGGGCAGCATGGGTCTGGACATGATGACCCGCACCTGCACCGTCCAGGTCAATCTGGACTACGCCAGCGAGGCCGACATGGTGCGCAAGCTGCGTGTCGCTCTCGCGCTGCAGCCGGTGGCCACCGCGCTGTTTGCCAATTCGCCGTTCTCCGAAGGCAGGCCGAACGGCTTCCTCAGCTACCGCGCCCATGTCTGGACCGACACGGACAACCAGCGCAGCGGCATCCCGCCGGTGTTCTTCGAGGACGGATTCGGGTTCGAACGCTATGCCGAGTGGCTGGTGGACTCGGTGCCGATGTATTTCGTGATGCGCGACGGCGGCTATGTCGACCTGACCGGCCAATCCTTCCGCCGCTTCCTCGACGGCAGGCTTGATCATCCGGACGCGGCATCGATCGGCCCGGCCACGCTCGGCGACTTCGCCGACCATATGACCACCGTGTTCACTGATGTGCGGCTGAAGCGTTTTCTGGAAATGCGCGGCGCCGACGCGGGATCGCTCGACATGATGTTGGCGCAGTCGGCACTCTGGGTGGGTCTGCTCTACGATCCCGCGGCGCTGCAAGCCGCCGCCGCCCTGGTGGCGCAGCATCCCTGGACCGATTTCGTCGCATTGCGCGCTTTGGTTCCCCGCCAGGGTCTGGACGCGCCCTGGGCGCCGGGCCACGGCTCGGTGCGCAACCTCGCGCGTGACATGGTCGCGATCGCCCGCGGCGGATTGTGCGCTCGGTCACGATTCGATACCGCCGGTCAGGATGAAACCCGGTATCTTGCACCCCTCGAAGCCATTGTGAACGGCGCTCCCACCCAGGCCGAAGCATGGCTTGCGCGTTTTCACGGCGAATGGGGTGGGGATGTCACGCGGATTTTCAACGAGTCGGCTATATGACAAAAATGTACTGTCGATTATTCCCCGACCTCACGCAGCTTTTATCACCGTTTGGCGTTGAATTTCTGGGATCACACGGATGCGTTGTGTAACGGCTTGCCAGCGCAACCGGTCTGGGCGATGAATCGAATATGATCGTAGGCACACGCGAAAAGTTGGCGGTCGCTGAGCAAGCGGCCGGCACAGCCCCGGTTCAGGTTCGCCTTCGGCTGATCGGCCAAATGGAAGCCTGGACGCTGACCAGTGAGAGTATACTGCCGACCGGTCGCAAGACGCGCGCCCTGCTGGCAATTCTGGCACTCTCCTCGCCGCGGCCGGTGCTGCGCGGCAAGCTTGCCGAAATGCTCTGGAGTCGCAGACCGGAGGAGCAGGCCCGCGCCTCGTTGCGCCAGGAGATCCATCGGCTGATGGAAACGCTGGACCCGGTGGGGCCGCAGATCATCGCCATCAACCGCGACCATCTGGCACTGCGCCCCGGCACGGTCTGGGTCGACGTTGAGGAGGTTCTGCGCGCCTCGACCTTGAAGCCGGCCGCCCTTTCATTGCTCGACGGGGAATTGCTGGAGGATCTGGACGGGATCGATCCCAGCTTTGATGCTTGGCTCGCGAGCGAGCGCGAGCGGTTGCGCGATCGTGCCCGCAGTCTGGCCGAGACGCTGCTACGCGAGAAAACCGAGCCCGAGGCTGTGATTCCTGCCGCCCAGCAATTGCTGGCCATCGATCGCGCGCATGAGGGCGCCTGGCGGGCGCTGATGCGCGCCTACGCCGCGCGCGGCGAGCGCGGCATGTCGATCCAGGCCTATGAACGCTGCCGCACCGTGCTCGCCGACCAGCTCGATGCTCAGCCCTCGGAGGAAACCCAGCTTCTCCTTGCCGAAATCCGTGCCGCCGGCCCGGCCCTCGCGCCCTCGCGGCCTGAGCCGCGCATTGAGCCGCGCATTGAGCCGCGTGCCGAGCAGCGCACCGAACAGCGCGCCGACACCCGGATCACGCGCGCGGAGCAGCAGCGCGACGCGCGCAGCGAAACCCGCCCCGCGCCGCCGCGCGGCGGTGCACGTGTCGGCGTGCTGCCGCTGCAACTTGTGGGCACCACCGAGCAGGAGGCGCATCTCTCCGCCGGCCTGGCCGACGAGATCACCTCTGCACTGGCGCGCTTTCGCTGGATGTTCCTGGTTTCCTCCAGCTCCCTGGCCCGCTACGCCACGCAGACCCGCGACGAGACCGCGATCCGCCGCGCCTTCGGCATCGACTTCCTGCTGGATGGCACGATCCAGCGTGTCGGCGAGCGGCTGCGCGTTGCGCTGCGCCTGCTGGATCTGCGCGCCGGCAACCAGGTTGTGTGGTCGCGCCGCTTCGATCGCGAGACCAACGACCTGCTCACCTTGCAGGACGACATCGCGGCCGAGGTGGTTGCCCAGATCGATCCGGAAATCCTGCTGATCGAGGCCCAGCGCATCTCCGCCCGCCCTTCGCACGACGCCACCGCCTACGACCTCGTGCTGCGCGCCATACCGCTGATCAGCCGCCTGGAAAAACCGTTGTTCATGGAAGCCGGCGAGTTGCTGCGCCAGGCGGTGGCGCAGGAGCCGGAATACGCCGCCGCCCATGCGTGGTTCGCTTATTGGCACATGTTCCTGGTCGGCCAGTCCTGGACGCTCGACAAGGCGGGCACCATGGCGGAGGCCGGACGCCTCGCCGAACGCGCCATCGTGCTGGACCCGCAGGACGCCAAGGCACTGACCATTGCCGGGCATGTCCGCGCCTTCCTGCATCACCGTCTGCGCGAGGCGCTGGCGCTGCACGAGCGTGCGCTGACGCTGAACCCCAACCTCGCCATGGCGTGGACTCTCTCCGGGGCCGCCTATGTCTATCTCGGCGATCTGGTGGAGGCGGAGCGGCGCATTGCCCGCTACAAGAAGCTTTCTCCGCTCGACCCCAGTGCCTTCTTCTTTGACACGTCCCGCATTCTCCTGGCCCTGCTGAAGCATGATTTCGAGGGCGCCCTGGTGGCCGGCCGCGAGGTCAGTGAAATGAACCCGGCCTTTTCCGCCGCGTGCAAGCCTTATCTGGCGGCCCTTGGCCATCTCGGCGCCGGCGACGAGGCGGCAATGGTGCGTGCCCGGCTGCTTTCCATCGAACCAGGCTTCACCGTCGCGAATTTCATCGAGGCGAGCCCGTTCCAGCGCGCCGAAGATCGCGAGCTGTTCGTGCAGGGACTGCGCCTGGCCGGCATTGCGGAAGGTGCCGTCGTCCCCGCCTGACCGCTGATCCCGACGGGACGGCGGCTACCGGCGCCGCATCCCCAACACCACGCCGTCCTGCTTCAACGCGGCGATGTCCTCCGCGGAATAGCCATGCTCGGCCAGCACGGCATCGCCATGCTCGCCAAAGCGCGGCGGCTTGCGCCGCGTGCCGCCCGGCGTGCGCGACAGCTTGATCGGCGTGCCCAGCGCCCGATAGCCGTCAAGCTCGGTCACCATCTCCCGCGCCGCCGTATGCTCCGCCGCCATCGCTTCATCGACCGCAAGCACCGGGCCGGCCGGAATGCCGGCGCGGATCAACCGGTCGGTCAGGTCGTGACCGTCCTGGGCGGCGAACGCGTCCGCCAGCGCCGCGACCAGCGTGGGCCGGTTCGCGAGACGGTCGGCATTGGTCAGAAAGCGCGGATCCCCCCCCAGCTCGGCGCGACCCACGAAATCGCATAGCTTGCGAAACTGCCCGTCATTGCCCAGCGCCACGAATATCTCGCAGGTCGCGGTCCGATACTTCTCGTACGGCGCCAGATTGGGGTGTGGATTGCCCAGCGGCATTGGCCGCCGCCCATTCAGGAAGAAATTGGCGGCCTGCGGATGCAGCAACGCCATGCCGCAATCATGCAGCGTCATGTCCAGATACTGCCCCTGTCCGGAGCGATGCCGCTCCTGCAACGCCATCAGGATGCCGATCGCCGAATACAGCCCCGTGGCGAGGTCCACCACCGGCGTACCCATCCGCAACGGGCCGGTCACGGGATCGCCGTTGATGCTCATCAGCCCGGTCATCGCCTGCAACACGGCGTCGTATCCGGGCAGCCCGCCCAGCGGGCCATCCGCGCCGAAGCCCGAAACGCGGCAATGGATCAGCCCGGGAAAACGCGGCGCCAGATCGGCGTGGTAGCCAAGCCCCCAGCGTTCCATCGCGCCAGGCTTGAAATTCTCCACCAGCACATCCGCACCCTCCAGCAGGCGCAGCAGCACCGCCCGCCCAGCCGGCTTGCCGAGATCCAGTGCGATCGAGCGTTTGTTGCGGTTAACCCCGATGAAGTAGCTGGCGTCCGATTCGCCCGTGGCATGGGTCACGAATGGCGGTCCCCAGTCCCGCACCTCGTCGCCCTGCGGCGGCTCGATCTTGATCACCTCCGCCCCGTGATCGGACAGGATCATGGTGCAATACGGCCCGCCCAGCACGCGCGTGAGGTCGATCACCTTCATCCCCGCCAGCGCGCCCGGCGAAGCAGCAAGTCCCTTTCCACCGTGCTCCCGGGCGCCGTGTCCAGGCGCCGTTACCTCGTCCATTCAATGTTTCTCCCGGCCGCTCGGCCTTGCCCAGAAGCTGGACACCGCAGCGGGCGGCATGCCGGCCGTCATGCAACCGACATATCAAGCGGCCTGAACAAAGCCAAGGATGGCTTCGCCCAAACCTCCTGCCTCATTGGCTGGCCGGCTGGTTCATCCTGTCCACATACGCGATCCCGAACGCCGAGAGGATGAACAGCGTGTGGATGATCGACTGCCACATCACGCCTTCCCAGGTCATCGTCGAACCGGGCATGCCGATCGTGCCGGCCTCGATAAACGTCCGCAGCAGCCGGATCGAGGAGATGCCGATGATCGCCATCGCCAGCTTCACCTTCAGCACGCCGGAATTGACATGGTTCAGCCATTCCGGCTCGTCGGGATGGTTGTGCAGCCGCGACACGAATGTCTCGTAACCGCCAACGATCACCATGACCAGCAGGTTGGAGATCATCACCACGTCGATCAGGCCCAGCACCACCAGCATGATCTGCTGCTCGTCGAAATCCATGACGTGCAGCACAAGCTCCCGCAGTTCCTTGACGAACAGCACCACGTACATGGCTTGCGCGACGATCAGCTCCAGATACAGCGGGAGCTGCAGCCAGCGCCGAGGGTACAGCTTGAATTTCCATGCGAAACTGCATAACAGCAGCGCTTCCCGACCGGCAAGATCGTTCCTGATGAATATCTAATGATCGGCACGCGCCGCCCGGTCAATCCATTGCCGCATGCGCCTCGACCGGCGCCCTAGCCGCGGCTTTCGGGTTACGCATCAACAGCAGCAGCAGCAATGTCGGCAGGGAGGTCAGCATCATCAACTTGAAGTCGTTCAGATAGGCGATCGACAGCGCCTGCTGGTTGATGATGCTATCCAGCATTTGGGCGCCATGGCTCGTGCCCGGGTCCAGCATCCGTGTCACCGCGCCACCATTCTGAAACACGCGGTTGAACGGGTTGGCGTAGGCGGCGAGGTCGGCATGTTCGGCCTGTACACTCTGCGCCAGCATGAAGGAGGTGACGGACACGCCGATCGCCGAGCCGACATTGCGCAGCAGGCTCAGCAGCGCCGTGCCGTCGCCGCGAAACTTCGCGTCCAGCGTGGCAAACGCCACGACCTGCAGCGGAATGAACACGAAGCCCAGGCCGAAGCCTTGCAGGATAATGTCGAACACGATCTTCCCGGTGGACACATCCGGCGTCCACCCGGTCATCGACCAGAACGAGCCGCACAGCGCCAATATGCCGAGCGCCATCAACAGGCGCGGATCACTGCGTCCGGCCAGCCGTCCGGCCACCATCATCGCCGCCATGGTGCCCACGCCTCGCGGCGCCATCACCAGCCCGGCGGTGGCGACGGGATAGCCGGACAGTGTTTGCAAATAGGGCGCCAGCAGGGCCGAACTCGCCAGCAGCACGATACCCACGGCAAACATCATCACCAGCGAACTGGTGAAATTCAGGTCGCGGAAGATCGCCGGCGCGATGAACGGACGCTGAGCCGTCGCCATATGGGCGACGAACAGATAAATCCCCAGGCCCGCCAACACGCCCTCGATGACGATCTCGCGAGAGCCGAACCAGTCCTTATCCTGCCCGCGATCCAGCATCAGCTGCATGGCGCCGATGCCGATTGCCAGCACCGCGAAGCCGGTCCAGTCGAAGCGCATCGCGGCGTTGGTCGCGGCCTTGGGCATGAATATCAGCAGCCCTGCAATCGCCAATATGCCGAAGGGCAGATTCACATAGAACACCCAGCGCCAGTTGTACACATCGGTCAGATAGCCGCCCAGGGTTGGGCCCAGGATCGGCCCCACCATCACGCCCATGCCCCAGATCGCCATGGCCGATCCGCGCTTTTCCACCGGGTAGATGTCCAGCATTGTCGATTGCGACAGCGGCACCAGCGCCGCGCCGAAAACGCCCTGCAACAGCCGGAAGGCCACGATCTGGGGCAAGGATTGCGCCGCGCCGCACAGCATGGAAGCGGCGGTGAAGCCGACCAGGCACAGCAGAAAAAGATTCTTCCGCCCGAACCGCATGGACAGCCAGCCCACCGGCGCCGTCATGATCGCCGCGGCCACCACATAGGAGGTCAGCACCCAGGTGATCTGATCCGACGTCGCCGCCAGCGAGCCCTGCATATAGGGCAGGGCCACATTGGCAATGGTCGAATCCAGCGCCTGCATCAGCGTCGCGATCATCAGGCACACGGTGATCAACGCGCGATGCGGAACCACCATCTCCGCGCCGGGGGTTGAGTTGGCCATCGCCAGCCTACGGGATCAGGTCGGCAAAATGCCTGGTGTGGCCTGTATCGATGTCCACCAGCACGCTCATGCCGGACCGCAGTTCCGGATCGCCGGGCTGGCGGTCGATACGTACACGCAGCGGAATGCGCTGCACCACCTTTACCCAGTTGCCCGACGAATTCTGCGCCGGCAGCACCGAGAATTCCGATCCGCTGGCCGGCGCGATGGATTCCACCGATGCCTTCCAGCTATGGCCGGGATAAGTATCCACCGACAATTCCGCGGGGTCGCCAGGCTTCACATTGGTGAGGTCGGTCTCTTTCGGATTCGCTTCCACCCAGACCTTCTCGGTCGAGACCAGGCCGAACCCGGCGGTGGCGGCGGCCAGATACATGCCGGGCTGCAGCGTATCCACCTGGGTGGCAATGCCGTCGAACGGCGCATGCACCTCGGTATGCTCAAGCTGGCGCTGTGCCTCGTCCACTTGCGCCTGCGCCTGCAGATATTGCGGCAGCCTGGTCACCTCGGTTTGCGCGTCGCCGCCGAGTTTCGCCAACTGCACCTGTGCCTGCACCCGCAGACTCTCCAGCGCCGCCTGGTCGGAAGCCAGCTTGAACCGCGCATCGTCATATTCGGCGCGGGTGACACTGCCGCCTTTCACCAGATTGGCATATCGGTCATACGTCGCCTGGTCGGCCTGCACCTGGGCCTGTCGTGCATCGGCGTCGCGCAGCATGCGCTGATAGTCGCGCTGCATCGCCTGCAGCATCAGCGCCGTCTGGGCCAGATTGGCCTTGGCGCCGGCCAGCGCGATCAGGAAAGGCCGCTGATTCAGTCGGAACAGCAAATCCCCGCGCTTGACGCGCTGTCCCTCCTTCACCGCCACCTCGGAGACGACGCCGGACACGTCGGTGGTCACCGCCAGCTTGGCCGCCCGCACATAGGCGTCGTCGATCGAGACATAGCGGCCGCCGGTCAGCCAGAAATAGCCGGAGCCGGCCACCACCACGGCAATGCCGCCCAACATCAGCAGCGGCCGCAGCACCTTGCGACGCGCCTTGGCGCGCACCGGCGCATCGATCACGCCGACGCGCGGCGCGGGACCGGAATCGGCGGTCGCGGTCTGAGACATCAGGCAACCCCCCGCTCAGGCGCCTTGGGGCGCTGTCCGGCGACGACGTTCGATTTCATACGGGACAATCCTTCCTGCAGCGTCTTCAGCATGGCCGGATCGATCTCCGCAGTGACCATGCGCAACATGTCCGCCCGCTCCGCGTGAAGCTTCTCCAGCACCGCCAAAGCCGGCTTGCCCAGATACAGCCGCCAGATCCGGCGGTCCGCCGGGTCATCCCGGCGCTGCACCATGCCGCGCTCCTCCAGCCGGTCGATCAGCCGCGCGACCGTGATCGGCTCCACTTCCAGCAATTCGGCCAGCTCCTTCTGCGACAGGCCGGGCTGCCGCTCCAGCCAGTACAGCAGCACCCATTGCGTGCGGGTCATGCCATAAGCCGAGGCCCGGCGGTTCGCGTCCACGCGAAGCTGCCGGGCCAGGTCATGCAGTACGAACAGCAGATCCGGCTCATCTGTCACATGACAGATCATAAGCCATGTTATCTTTTTCTCGCACGCAACATCATCATGCAACCAACGCCGAGCAGTCCCGCGCTGGTGCGTTGGTCACGTTTGGTTGATACGCGGCGGCCTCTCAGGCTGGCCGGGGGTACTTTGGCCGCCCGGCCTCACTCGAACATCTTGGGCGCCGGTTCCTTGCGGCTGTAATCGGCCGAGGCGAAGCCACCACCCTGGTAGCGTTCCTCGATCGGGTTGCCGCTGGTCTTGCCCGCGAGCTGTCCGGCATAGGGATCGGCCGAATCCTCGGGCTCCCAGCGCAGCGCCTCGCGCGAATCGTGGCCCCAATAGGTGCGGCTGTTTTTGGACGCGCCCCAGATCACGCAGCTCCCGGTCTTCTCCGCCAGCGTCGCGCGAATGCACAGCCGGGTCAGGTCGGCATAAGACAGCCAGGTGGACAGCATGCGGGCGTTGACCGGCTCGGGGAAGGATGAGCCGATGCGCACGTTGACGTTCTCCACGCCGTGCTTCAGCCAGTACATGCGCCCCATCAGCTCGCCATAGGCCTTGGACAGGCCATAGAAGCCGTCCGGCATGAACTGACAGTCATCGTCCAGTGGCACGTCGCGCTCGTGATAGCCGATGCTGTGGTTGGAGGAGGCGAACAGCACCCGCGCCTTCTCGCGCCGGGCCGCCTCGTAGATGTGGTACAGCCCGCGCAGATTGGGTCCCAGCACCACCTCGAACGGATGCTCGGTGGAGATCCCGCCGAAATGCAGGATCATGCCGCAGCCTTCAGCCAGTTTCAGGATCGTCACACCGTCGTTCAGATCCGCGCGTGTGAAGCTGCACCCGGGCGGCAGCGGGTCGGGGAAGGGGGCGATATCGGTCAGCCGCAGCGTCCAGCCCGCCTCGCCCAGGGCTTTCGCAAGGTGGCGCCCGAGCGCGCCGGAAGCCCCGGTCAGCAGCACCGGCCTGTTGGGAATATTGCTCATCCGTTCCGTCCCTCTCGATCGTTCGACCGGTGCCCCCGCACCGTCGCGCGTATCGAACGGCCGATCGCGTGGCTTGTCCAGCCACGCAATCCGCGCAATCCGCGCATGCCCGCGCACCGCCCCTTGCGTGCCGCGCGCGGCCGAGTCACCGTTGCTTATGCGCACCCTGCAAGACGCCGCCGCCGCCCTCGCCGCCGGAGCCACGACCTCCCGCGAGCTGACCGAAACCAGCCTGGCGCGGATCGCCGATCCGGTCGGGGAGGGGGGGCGGACCTTCGTCAAGGTCCATGCCGCCCAAGCGCGCGCCATGGCCGACGCCGCCGACGCGCTGCGCCGCGTGGGCCGCGCGCCTGGCCCCTATGCCGGCATCCCGTTCAGCGTGAAGGATTTGTTCGATATCGCGGGCGAGCCCACGCCCGCCGGCTCCGTCGTGCTGGCGGATGCACCGCCGGCCAAGGCCAACGCCCCCCTGATCCAGCGCATGCTCGATGCCGGCTTCATCCCGCTCGGCCGGACCAACATGACGGAATTCGCCTTTTCCGGCCTTGGCATCAACCCGCATCACGGCACCCCGCGCAGCCCGTGGGATCGCGCCACCGGCCGCATTCCCGGCGGCAGCTCCTCGGGTGCGGCGGTCTCGGTGGCCGATTTCATGGCCTTCGCCGGGCTTGGCACGGATACAGGCGGGTCGTGCCGCATACCGGCGGCGATGTGCGGCATCGTCGGCTACAAGCCCACCGCGCGGCGCGTGCCCATCACCGGCGTGCTGCCATTGGCGCCCAGCCTCGATTCGGTAGGGCCGCTGGCACGCTCCGTTGCCTGCTGCGCCATCGTGGATGCGATCCTGGCCGGCGAAGCGCCCGCCGCTCCCCGTTCGGCCACGCTCGCGGGACTGCGCCTTGTTGTCCCCGAAAACGTCATGCTGGATGGGTTGGACGCGCAGGTGGAAGCGGCGTTCGAACGGGCACTGGCCATTCTTGCCAAGGCTGGCGCAGCCATCGCCACCGCACGCTTCCCGGTGCTGGATGAGATCGCCCGCGTCAATGCCGGCGGCGGTTTCGCGGCCGGCGAGGCCTATGCCTGGCACCGTCGCCTGCTCGCCGAGAAAGGGGAGGGCTACGACCCCCGCGTCCGCAAGCGCATCCTGCGCGGCGAGGGCATGACCGCAGTAGCCTATCTCGATCTGATCGCCGCCCGCGCCGAACTGATCCGCCGCTTCGACGCTTCCACCGAGGGCTATGACGCGCTGATCATGCCCACCTGTCCGCTGGTGCCCCCGGCCATCGCTGCCTTGGACAGCGAGGACGAATATAACCGCGTGAATCTGCTCCAGCTACGCAATTGCTCGGCCGGTAATTTCCTCGATCGCTGCGCCATCAGCCTGCCCTGCGAGCGCCCGGGGGAGGCCCCGGTCGGTTTGATGCTGATGGGCGAGACCCTGGGCGACGCCCGCCTGTTCGCGGTCGCCGCCGCGGTGGAGGCGGCGCTCGCCTGAACACGACCGGTTTAAGCGCGGCCTGGACGGATTCGCCGTCCGGTGCTTGCACGTGCGGCGCGAAGGACCATTTGTGTTAATTATCGGTCATGCCGTTCACAGCAAGGATTGCGATACATGTTCGTTTTGAAGTCGCAATTGCCCCCAGGACCACGCAGGTGAGCCCGCGCTGGGACCGGAATCGGGTGTTGTTCGAAATCGTCGAGGCCGGCCAATACTATGATTGCGCTATTTCGCGGGAAGCGCTGCAGGACATCAGCGACCGCCGCTATGCCAAGCCCGTGGAACTGCTGGCCTGTTTCGAAAAGGTCCGCCCCCGCCTCGAGCGTATCGCCCGCGAGAAACTGCGCTCCCGTTCGGACGCAATCGAAGGAATGGTAACAATCTGGTCCGGCGACCTGGACGACGCCGACCCCCCCGCTGCCTGATCGAAAAAACGGATAAAAGTTTTTTGGTTCTTCTTTTTTGCAAAAAGAAGCAAAAACCTCTGATCCGTTTGGGCGGGTCTTGCGGTGAGGCTTGTCAGCGGCGGGCAGGGGGTTCAACGCTGCGGTTGATCCGCCATTACCGAGGCCCCCCGAGATGCCACAGCCTGTCGATATCGTTCTTGCCGCCGCCCAGGAATTCATTGGCGATCGGCTGACCACCAATGCCGGCTTGCGCGACCATCATTCGCATGGCCAGGACACCCACCCCCCCGCGCTGCCTGACGCCGTGGCCTTCGTTGAAACCTCGGAGGAAGCCGGGCGGCTGCTGGCGCTTTGCAACAGCCACGGCGTGCCCGTGGTGCCCTATGGCACCGGGACCTCGCTGGAAGGCCATGTCATCCCAGTGCGCGGCGGCATCAGCCTTGACCTGTCGCGCATGACCGCGGTGCTGGAGGTGAACCAGGCCGACATGGATTGCCGCGTCCAGGCCGGTCTCACCCATCGCAGTCTGAACCAGGAATTGCGCGACCAGGGTCTGTTCTTCCCGGTCGATCCGGGCGCGGACGCGTCGCTCGGCGGCATGTGCGCGACCCGGGCCAGCGGTACCAATACGGTACGCTATGGTACCATGCGCGACAACGTGCTGGGCCTGACCGTGGCGCTGGCCGATGGCCGCGTCATCCGCACGGGCGGCCGTGTCCGCAAATCCTCCACCGGCTACGACCTCACCCGCCTGTTCGTGGGCTCGGAAGGCACGCTGGGCGTGATCACCGAAATCCAGCTCCGCCTGCACGGCATCCCGGAGGCCGCGAGCGCCGCGATTTGCCAGTTCGGCAGATTGTCGGATGCGGTCGAAAGCGTGATCGCCATCATGCAGCTCGGCATTCCCGTCGCCCGCATCGAGTTGCTGGACGACGTGCAGATGGAAGCCTGCATCGCCTATTCGAAGCTGGAGGGCCTGACCGCGCGCCCCACTTTGTTCTTCGAGTTCCATGGCACCCAGGCCGGCGTTGCCGAGCAGGCGCAGCTTGCCGAGGAACTGGCCACCTCCTTCGGCGCCAGCGGCTTCGCCTGGGCCACGGAGGCAGAGGAGCGCAACCGGCTTTGGCGTGCCCGTCACGACGCCTATTGGGCCGCGCTGGCCCTGCGGCCCGGCCACCAGGGCATTGCCACGGATTCCATCGTGCCGATCTCCCGCCTCGCCGAAGCCATTCTCGGCACCCAGCAGGATATCGCCGAATCCGGCCTCACCGCCCCCATCGTCGGCCATGTCGGCGACGGCAATTTCCACACCATCATCCTGGTCCCGCCCGAACCCGATGGCCTCCATCGCGCCTGGGAGCTGGACAAAAAGATCGTCGCCCGCGCTTTGTCCCTTGGCGGCTCGTGCAGCGGCGAGCACGGCGTGGGCATCGGCAAGCGTGAATTCCTCGAAATCGAGCACGGCCCTGAGACGCTGGCGGTGATGCGCTCGGTGAAAACTGCGCTCGACCCACGTGGCATTCTCAATCCTGGGAAAATATTCCTTAATTAGCCCCGGACGGCCCTGGGCCACCCTGCCATTCCCGCCGCCCGCTTGCCCGACGCGGCCGGAATCCTCATATCAGCGCGCCTCTTGGTTTTTGGGGGCGCCTTCCCCTCGCCGGAGTTTGCCGTTGTCGGTACCAGCCAAATCCTTCTTCAGATCGCGCAAACCAACCGTCCCGAGCCCCCCGCACCAGACCATGGAGACCATCCTCGACACCACGGCGCAGCTTCTCGAGGATGATCCAGGGGCCCCGATCAGCCGGATCGCCGAGCGCGCCGGCTTCTCGCTGGCCACGCTGACCCGTTATTTCCCGAACCGCGACGCGATCCTCGCGAGACTCGCCGAGCGCGAACAGGTGCGCATCCTGCAGGGCATCGACCGCGCATTGCGCGATCTCGATCCCGCCCAGCCCGAGGCCGCCCTGCGCGCCGCGCTCCGCTTCCTGCTGCAGGCCTTCCAGTCCCGGCAGAAGCTGCGCCGGCAGGTCATCCTCACCTTTCTCCCCCGCATGCCCGACACGCTGCGCGGCCGCGTCGTCGATGCGGTGCTGGGCGAGGTGATCGACATTCTGGAACTGCGCTGCGCCGGCCGCTTCCGCCAGCTCGGCGCCACCGCGCGCTTCGTGCTGACCCGCTCGGTCATGGGCGTGGTCCGCTCGGCGATCATCGAAGATCGCCTCGATGTGCGCGACCCCGCGCTCGAGGACGAGCTGTTCCGCCTGATCCAGGGCTTCCTGGAAATCCCCGCCGACCCAGCCATTTGAACCGGCGGCGGTGTCAGAGCAGGACGCACGCCTCCTCGAACCCGAGCCGCGGCGAGCGCTCGAACAGCCCCGCCGGATCGCCATGGCCGATATTCACCAGGAAGTTCGACTTCCAGCCCCGGTCGGACAGGAAAATGTCGTCCACCTTGGCATTGTCGAACCCCGACATCGGCCCGCAATCCAATCCCACCGCCCGCGCGGCCATGATCAGATAGGCGCCCTGCAGCGTGCCGTTGCGCTGCGCCGTCTCCGCCGCCAGCGCCGGATTGTCGGTGAACCAGGATTTCGCGTCGGCATGCGGGAACAGCTTCGGCAGATGGTCATAGAAATGCGGGTCCGTCGCCACGATCGCCACCACCGGCGCGCTCATGGTCTTGTCCGCATTCCCCGCCGACAGCGCCGGCTTCAGCCGCTGCTTCTGCCACTCCGTGCGCAAGAACAAAAACCGTGCTGGCGAGCAATTTGCCGAAGTCGGTCCCATCTTCAGCAGGTCGAACACCGCCCGCAATTCATCGTCGGTGACCGGCTGATCGGTCCATTTGTTATGCGTGCGGGCATCCGTGAACAGCGCGGCAACCGCGGCGTCGTCAATGGCCATCCTGGCGCCGCCTTACAGGCCAACCTGCTCGACGCGCTGCACTTCCGGCACGTAATGCCGCAGCATGTTCTCGATGCCATGCTTCAACGTCGCCGAGGAAGACGGGCACCCGCTGCACGCGCCCTGCATGTGCAGCTTCACCACCCCGTCCCGATAGCCGCGAAACACGATGTCGCCGCCATCGCCGGCCACCGCCGGGCGCACCCGCGTATCCAGCAGATCCTTGATCTGCAGCACGATCTCGACGTCCTCCGGAAGCACATCCTCATCCGCGGCCGCACCCTCGCCCTCGATCACCGGGCGCCCGGCCACGAAATGCTCCATGATCGCGCCCAGCACCTGCGGCTTCAGCGCCTGCCAGTCCGTGTCGTCCGCCTTGGTCACGGTCACGAAATCCCCGCCCAGAAACACCCGCGCCACGCCCGGCAACGCGAACAGCGCCCCGGCCAGCGGGCTGCGGTCGGCCGTCTCGGCCGCGGAGAAATCGGCGGTGCCGGAACCCATCACGTCCCGCCCGGGCAGGAATTTCAGCGTCGCGGGGTTCGGCGTGCCTTCGGTCTCGATGAACATGTGTGCATCCCTGGTGGAAGCGGAAAACGGGACCGATCCGGTCCGGTTGCCTACATCGTCCCGTCCTTGCCGTCTGGCAAGCCCCCGCCACGCGCGGCAGCGCCCCAGACGGCGATTTTTCTCACGCCCCGCGCCGCCGCAACCCTGTAGCATCGTCGCAATGACCGCAATTCGACCGCCGCATCCCGCCTCCCCGTGACCGCACAAAGCGTCCTCGACAGGCCGAAGCCCGCGCGCGGCACCACGCGCAGCCCCGGCGCCGATCTTGGCCGCTTGCCGGTCGGCCTCGATTTCCGTGCCCTCAGCGTCTTTGAGGGCATCCGCGCCGCGCTGGCCATCATGGTCATCGTGCTGATCGGCGACTGGATCGCCTGGCCGCCAATGTCCATCGCGGCCGTTGCCGCCCTGCTCACCTGCCTGTGCGATCCCGGCGGCCCGATCGGCCAGCGCCTGCCCTCGCTGCTCAGCTTCGTCGTCATGGGCGCGCTCACCTGGGCGCTGTTCGGCCTGCTGCAGCCCGCCGGCATAGCGATCGTGCTGCCGCTTGCGGGCCTCGGCATTCTCCTGAACAGCGCCGCCCGCGTCTGCGGCCAGGCTTACGGGCAGGTCGGCAGCATTCTCACCGTCGTGCTCATCCTGGCGCTGGACGAGCCGCTGACGCCGGCATCCGCCGCCTTCACCGCCTTCATGTTCGCCGCCGGCGGCCTGTGGGCGGTGCTGCTCGTCCTGGTCGTCTGGCGGCTCCACCCCTACCGCCCGGCCCGCCACGCGGTGGCCGAAGCCTGGCGGCTGCTCGCCGCCATGGCCGCCGACCTGCGCGACCTGATCGAGCGCGACGGCGTCTCCATCCCCGAATGGGAAGCCCATGCCCGCGCCCATCGCCGCGCCGTGCGCGACGCCATCGAGCAGGCGCGCAGCATGGTGCTCGACACGCTGCGCCAGCGCGGTGCCAATTCCCCCCGCGCTGCGCAAAGCCTGATCCGGCTGGAGGCGGTCGATCAGATGTTCGGCACCATGATCGCCCTGTCCGATTTGCTGGAGCAAAGCGCCAACCCGGCACGCCTCGCCATGGGCCGCAAGCTGCTGCGTGTGCTGCGCCCCATGCTGCTGGTCGCCTATAACTCCATCGAAACCGACCATATCGCCAAGCCCGAGCGGCTGGAGCGCGGCATTGCCCGCATCCTGGCCGACACCGCGCCAGATCCCGCCTTGCACGGCCTGGCCGAGAGCATGTCCGACAGGCTGCGCATCGCCATCAAACTGGCCACACCAGAGGGCTACCTGCCCGACAACACCACCGCCGGCGAGCCGGTCCTCACCCTCGGCCAGCGCATCTGCACGCCCCTGCTCGCCAATCTCAACTGGAACTCCGCGGTGCTGCGCCACGCCCTGCGCGCCGCCCTTGTCGGCACGCTCGCCCTCGGCATCACCATGCAATGGCCTGGCCCGTTCCGGCACTGGCTGCCCATCACCGCCGTGCTCACCATGCAGCCCTTCTTCGCCGCCACGTGGCAGCGCGCGTTGGAACGCGTAGCCGGCACCCTGCTCGGCGCCGTCATCGGCAGTTTTCTCGCCTTCTTCACCCACGAGCCGATCACCCTGGCGCTGCTCATGCTGCCTCTGGCCGTGCTCGCCTTCGCCGTGCGCCAGGTCAGCTACGGCGCCTTCATCGCGTGCCTCACCCCGTTGGTGATCGTCTTCGTCGAGGCGGTGGAGCCCGGCCACAGCCACTGGGAGATCGCCGCCCACCGCGCCTTCTTCACCATTAGCGGCGGCTTGCTCGCCGTCGCCGCCTCACTCTTGCTCTGGCCGAGCTGGGAGCCGGACCGGTTGAAGCGCGAACTCTTCGCCGCCATTGCCGCCCATGCCGCCTATGCCCGCATCACCCTCTCCGCCTTGCTGGGCGAACCGGCCGGCAATATGGAACGCGCTCGCCGCGCCGCCGGCATGGCGAGCAACAACCTCGAAGCTTCCCTCAGCCGCGCCCTGCACGAGCCGCGTCGGCGCGGCGGCGGCCGGCTCGAAGCCGCCCTTGTGATAGACGCCACATTGCGCCGCATCGCCGGCCGACTGTCCGCCATGCAGCACGACCCTACCGAAGCCAGCACCATGGACCATACCGGCTGGGCACGCTGGCGCGACTGGACCGCCCGCGCCCTTCAGGCCCTGGCAGATCAAAACCCCATGCCGGCCGCCCCGCCCGAGCCGCCTGCCAGCGAAGCCGTCGGCCGCGTCGCCCGCCAGATTGAATTGCTCGACGGGGCATTGCGCCGCTTCGAGACTGGCTGACGTGTTTCTCAGAAAAGAAAAGCCAGGGCGCTGCGCTCGCCGTCCTTACCCCAACTCCATCCGCCGCACCGCCCGCAATCCCAGCAATCCGAAGCCCACGAACAGCACCCCGAAGACAAAGCACGCCACCGCCGGTGCATGGAGCGACCAGAAGCTCGCGATGGCGATCGCCGAGTTGCCGTTGGGCACATACACCATCGCCACGTGCTGCCCCACCGCATAGGCTGAAGGTTTGCTGAGGCTGCCGCCGCTCCAGCGCACCACCCCGCCATCCGGTTCGGAAAACTGAATGATCGGCGCGAAGCCGGTCTTGTCGTCGCCGCGCAGCGCCACCACCGTGCCGTCGGCGATATTGGCGCCGCGCAGGGCGATCTGGGGGTACAGCGCCAGCGCCACGCAGCCCAGCCAGGCGCACAACCCGAGCGCGATATACAGCCGGGATGCGTTGCGGGGACCGAGGCTCCGGCCGGAAGCGATCCGGGGACGGACAGGGCGGGGCTTCTCACTGCGGGGTGCCATGGGGCGATCATAACCGGGCCGTGGTTCAGCGGGCAAACCCGACCACCCTTCCACCGCCGCGGCCAGCGCGGCTGATATGCAGCACCCTCGCGGCACCGCGTTGATTCCTGCGCACGCTCCCCCTAGCTTCCGCCCATGTCCCTCTCGTCCCCCGCCGGCACCCCCGGCGCCGACACGCTCCGCATCGCGCTGGCCCAGCTCAATCCGCATCTGGGCCAGATCGCGCACAACCTCGCCGGCATACGCCGCGCCCGGGCCGAGGCCGCGCGCCTGGGCGCCGAGCTGGTGGTCACCCCGGAGATGTCGATCTGCGGCTACCCGACCGAGGACCTGGTCCGCAAACCTGCCTTCGTCGCCGCCTGCGCGGCCGCCATCGCCGAACTGGCGGCGGACACCGCCGATGGCGGCCCCGGCCTGATCGTGGGCGGACCGTGGCGGAACGGTACGCTACTGCACAATGCTGCCTTCGTGCTGGATGGCGGGCGGATCGTCGCCAAACGTGCCAAGCACGAACTGCCGAATTACGGCGTGTTCGACGACAAGCGCGTTTTCGACACCGGCCCGTCGCCCGGCCCGGTGGTGTTCCGCGGCTTTCGCATCGGCCTGATGATCTGCGAGGATTGGTGGTTCCCCGCCGTCTCCGAAACGCTCGCGGAAAGCGGTGCGGAAATGCTGCTATCCATCAACGGCAGCCCGTATGAGCTGGACAAGCAATCCGCCCGCATCGCGCTGGGCGTGAGCCGCGTGGTCGAAACCGGCCTGCCCTTCGTGTTCTGCGCCCAGATCTGCGGCCAGGATGAACTGGTGTTCGACGGAGCCAGCTTCGTGCTGAACGCCGATCGCAGCCTCGTCGTGCAGATGCCCTTCTTCGTGGAATCGGTCACGCTCACCGCCTGGCGACGCGATGGCGAGCACCTTGTTTGCGACAAGCTGCCTTTGTCGCCCGAGCCGGGCCGGATGGAGTCGATCTATCGCTGCATGATGCTCGGCCTGCGCGACTACGTCACCAAAAACGGATTTCCCGGCATCATCCTCGGCTTGTCCGGCGGCATAGACAGCGCGCTTTCGGCCGCCGTCGCGGTGGATGCGCTGGGCGCAGAGAAGGTGCGCAGCTTCATGCTGCCCAGCCCGTATACCAGCCAGCACAGCCTGGACGATGCGGCCGAATGCGCCCGGCTGCTCGGCATCCCTTGCGATACCGTCTCGATCGAAGGCCCGATGCAAGCATTCGGCGACGCGCTCGCGCCGGTGTTCGAAGGCCGTCAGTCCGACACCACGGAGGAGAACATCCAGTCCCGCTCACGCGGCCTGATTCTGATGGCGATCTCCAACAAGCTGGGCCACATGCTGCTGACCACCGGCAACAAAAGCGAAATGTCGGTCGGCTATGCCACGCTGTACGGCGACATGTGCGGCGGCTACTCCGTGCTGAAAGACGTCTACAAAACCACGGTGTTCGAGCTGTGCCGCTGGCGTAACGCAAACCGCCCCGAAGCTGCTCTCGGGCCGGACGGACCGGTGATGCCCGAACGCGTCATCACCAAACCTCCCAGCGCCGAGCTGAAACCCGGCCAGACCGACCAGGACAGCCTGCCGCCCTACGACGTGCTGGACGCCATCCTGCAAGGCCTCGTCGAAGGTGAACAGAGCGTGGATGCCATGGTAGAACGCGGCTTCGACCGCGCTTTGGTGCTGCGCGTCTGGAAAATGCTGGACCGCGCCGAATACAAGCGCCGCCAAGCCCCCCCAGGCGTGAAGATCACCCCCCGCGCCTTCGGCCGAGACCGCCGCTATCCGATTACCAACGGCTTCACGGCCCTGATCGCATGACCGAAACGGATAAAAGTTTTTTGGTTCTTTTTTTAAAAAAAGAACATCTTCCCAAGCACGTCTTTTTTGCAAAAAAGAAGCAAAAAACTCTTATCCGATTTGGCGGTGCCATGGCATGAGCGATTTGTTTGCGCCGCCTGGGGGTTGGCGGGTTCGGATCATGGATCTGTCCGGTGGGGCCGAGGATAACATCGTCGAGGAGATTGGTGGGTTTCCCACGTTGATGCAGGCCAATGCCTTTGCCCGTCGCTATGTGCGCGACAGCGTCGAGCGTTGCCGCACGCCGGGCGCAAGCGCGCGCGATGTGCTTGATGCGTGGTTCGCCTTCGGTGAGGATGTCGACGTGCTGGAGGCCGGCGACGATGCCTGGCGCAGCGGCACCGAACTTTCTGATTTCGCCGATCGCCCGGCCAGCGCCGAAGACCGTGACTGGCGTGCGCTCGATCCCAGGCGCGACGCGGCGGACCAGGATGAGGAATCATGACCGTCAAGGTCCGCTTCGCGCCGTCTCCGACTGGCCTGCTGCATGTTGGCAATACCCGCGCCGCGCTGATGAACTGGCTCTATGCCCGCCACACCGGCGGCGTTTTCATCCTGCGCCTGGACGATACCGACACCGCGCGCGGCACGCCCGAATTCGAGGAAGCGATCCGCCAGGACCTGCGCTGGCTCGGCCTGGAGTGGGACGAAACCTTTCGCCAGTCCGAACGCCTCGCCCGCTACGACGAAATCGCCGAACGCCTGAAAGCGTCTGGACGGCTTTATCCCTGCTTCGAAAGTGAGGACGAGCTTCGCGTTAAACGGGAACTGCGCATCAAGCGCCAGCAGGCGCCCATTTACGACCGCGCCATGCTGAAACTCACCCCGGAGCAGCGCGCCAATGCCGAGGCGGGCGGCAAAAAGCCTTACTGGCGCTTCAAACTCTCCGATGGCGAAGTGACCTGGATGGACCTTGTCTCCGGCCGCCGCCGGGTCAAGCTCACCGCGATTTCCGACCCCGTGCTGATCCGCGCCGATGGCCGCCCGCTATATGATTTCGCCTCCGTTATCGACGATATGGACAGCGGCATCAGCCATATCATGCGCGGCGAGGACCACATCACCAATACCGGCGTGCAGATGGACATCATATCCGCCATCGGCGGCAATCCCGGCGCCATCGCCTTCGGCCATCTGCCGCTGTTGCTGGACGACGATGGCGGCAAACTCTCCAAACGTCTCGGCAGCCTATCGCTGCGCAGCCTGCGCCACGATGGCATCGAGCCGATGGCCATCACCTCCTACCTCGCCCGCGTCGGATCCTCCGCTGATCCCGAACCTCTGCCGCTCACCCAACTCGCCGAGGATTTCGACTTCTCGCGCCTCTCCACCTCGGGCGCCCGCTTTGACGTCTCCCAGCTTCTCGCCCTCAACCGCCGCGTCCTGCATCACCTCCCCTTCGAGGCCGTCGCCGACCGCCTCCCGCACGGCGCGACGGAAGCGTTCTGGAATGCGGTCCGCGGCAATCTCGATCTGCTCGGCGAGGCCCGTGGCTACTGGGACGTCGTCGCCGGCCAAATCGTTCCCCCCGTCATCGAAAACGAAGGCGAGTTCTTTCGTCAGGCCCTCGAATTGCTGCCGCCCGAGCCCTGGAACGACGATATCTGGCAGCTCTGGACCGAAGCCCTTAAGGCAGCCACCGGCCGCAAAGGCAGAGCCCTGTTCCTGCCGTTACGCCTCGCTCTGACCGGCGAGGACCACGGACCGGAACTGAAAGCCCTGCTGCCGTTGATCGGACGGGCCCGGGCGTCGCAGCGTTTGCAGATTGCGGCGAACTGAAGAGGACAAGGACAGGCCAGGACTCTCTCGTCTTGCCATTTCGCTCGACCTCGCTGAGCGGAGTCTTTGCCAAGCCTCGCCGTGCCCGCTCAAACCCACGACAGGCAAGCTGTTATTTGCGGCAAATGGTGGCACGGGTCTTGAGGCTCCACGACTCTCCCGGCTGGGGTGGGGACCTTGGCTTGGCATCTGTTTCTCTGCGCCGAACGCAATCGCCCTCGCGTGATGACGAAAATGTTGAGTGATGCTAAATGAATTTTTGGCTTCGTGCGATTTTCGGCGCCGAAGTAGTTGTCTACATGTAACGCCAACCGACATATCAAGAAAACTCACGGAATCCCGGGGTCTCGCCTTGAGCGGGATCCAATGGAGAGGCGAGAATGGGGCTGTGGTCTTGTCTGAATAGTTATTATTCTAAACCGTTCCCTACAGATAAGAATCTCCTTCGCCACATCTACATCCCGCGTGGTTGCCGCCCGCGATCATCCGTATAGACTGGACGCATGAACGATCGCATCGACGCCCCGGGCGCACATATCTCCACCACCGAGCTGCTGGCTCGGCTGGTTTCCTTTGACACGACCAGCCGCAACAGCAATGTGCCGCTGATCGAATTCGTCAGCACCTATCTTGACGGGTTTGGCGTACCATATCGCATCAGCCGCAATGCGGCGGGCGACAAGGCTAATCTGCATGCCATTATCGGTCCGCGGGTTGCGGGCGGCATCGCCTTGTCCGGTCATGTCGATGTGGTGCCGGTGGACGGCCAGGCCTGGAGTGCCGATCCGTTTACTTTACGGAATGAAAATGGTCTGCTATATGGCCGTGGTGCGACGGACATGAAGGGCTTCGTGGCCAGCGCGCTGGCGGCCGTGCCGGATTTGTTGGCACGCAAGCTTGCCCGGCCAGTGCATCTGTTCGTCACCTACGACGAGGAGACGGATATGGGCGGTGCACGGCGCCTGATCGCCGATCTCGCGGAGAGCGGATTGCGTCCGGAACTATGCGTGGTGGGCGAGCCGAGTTCGATGCAGCCTATTCTGGGTCACAAGGGAAGGCTCGCCCTGCGGGTGACGGCGCGCGGACATACCGGTCATTCCAGCATGCCCAGCAAGGGCGTGAACGCGGTGCATGCGCTGGGCGAGGCGATCGCCTATATCGCGGCCGAGCAACGCCGTTTCGCGGCCGAGGGACCGTTCGACCCGCATTTCGATCCGCCGCATACCACGCCGCACATTGGCACGGTGCAGGGGGGGACGATTTTGAACATCATTCCCGAACATGCCAGCTTCACCATGGAGTGGCGCACGATTCCGGCCAACGATTTCTTCGCCGAGGTCGAGCGCTTGCGCGCTCACGTCGCGACGCATATCGAACCGGCGATGCGGGCCGTCGATCCCGCCACGGGCTTCACGATCGAGGTGATGGATTGGATCCCCGGAATGGCACTGCCGGCGGACCACGAGTTGGCGACGCTGACCAAGCAGGTCGCCGGCTCCAATAGGGCCGGATTTGTCTCCTATGGTACAGAAGGCGGGCTGTACGAAAGCGCCGGCATGCCAACCATCGTGTGCGGTCCCGGCTCGATCGAGCAGGCGCACAAAGCCGATGAGTGGATCGCCGAATCCCAGCTTGCCGCCTGCGACGCCTTCATTCGCCGGCTGGCGGACCGGCTGGCCGCATGACGGAAGCCGCGATCCCCGGGCGATCCCCGGAGAGCACGTTGGCGGCGCAATTGGCGCTGCCGCAATTCGATGTGCAGATCGCGGCCCCCGACGTCTCGCCCTGGCTTGCCGGCAATACCGGCATTCCGGGCTTCACCAGTTTCTCCGCCCGAGAGCCGGGGCCGCATGTATTGCTGCTGTCCCTGACGCATGGCAACGAGTTGTGTGGCGGTATCGTGCTGGACCATTTGCTGCGTGCCGGTCTGCGGCCGGTGCGCGGTACGCTGACGATGGGCTTCGCCAATTTGGCCGCCTTCGCCCGGTTTGATCCGGCGCATCCCACCGCCAGCCGGTTCCTGGACGAAGACATGAACCGGCTCTGGGACCCTTCCGTGCTGGACGGCCCGCGTCATTCCAGCGAACTCGATCGCGCGCGCGAGATTCGGCCGCTGATCGACGCGGCGGATGTGCTGATGGACCTGCATTCCATGCTGTGGCCGTCCGATCCACTGATCCTCAGCGGCAAAACGCCACAGGGCCGCGCATTGGCATTGGCGATCGGCCAGCCCGGGCTGGTCGTGGCCGATGGCGGTCATGTCAGCGGCCCACGCATCATCGATTACGGCCGCTTCGCCGATCCAGGGAGTTCGGCCGCGGCGGTTTTGGTCGAGGCCGGGCAGCATTGGCAACAGGCGGCGGTGGACATGACCATGGCGAGCGTCGCCGGGCTGCTGCGCCACACCGGCATCGTGCCCGACCACGCCGAATTCCCGCCAGCCATTCCAGGGGCAAGCCGGCTGGCCGAGGTGACCCTGCCTGTCACCGCGGCGACAGCCGGCTTCGCCTTCGTCCAGGCCTATCGTGGCGGCGACGTGATTCCCCGCCGCAACACGCTGATCGCGCTCGACGGCACTACGGAGGTGCGGACCCCGCATGACGATTGCCTGCTGGTAATGCCCAGCCCACGCCCCAGCCGGGGCCATACCGCAGTGCGGCTGGCGCGATTCGTTTCGCCCTAATCGCCGCTGAATCGCGGCGCGCGGCGTTCCAGAAAGGCGGCGACACCCTCGCGGTAATCCCGGCTCGTCAGGGCCGCGTCGCGCATCCGGGCGGCTTGCGCGCGCAGTTCGGCAGATGGCGCGTCGGTCAGCAGGCGCAGTTGCGCTTTTACCGCGGCGATCGCCAGCGGGGCGTTGCAGGCGATCTGGCGGGCCATGGCTGTGGTGAACGTCTCCAGCCCCTCGGCCGGCACCAGATGGTTCAGCAATCCCAGGCGATAGGCACGATCCGCCGTGATCGCCGCGCCGGTGGCGAACATTTCCATGGCGAGATTGACGCCGAGCCGGCGCACGGCGTTGGCCAGGCCGTCAATGTCGTAGGGCAGGCCGATCCGGGCCGGGGTGAAGGCCAGGCTGGCGCTGGGATCGGCGATCAGCATGTCGCAGCGCAACGCCAGGTCGCAGGCGCCGCCCCAGGCCGAGCCATGCAGCATGGCGATGACCGGGGCAGGGCAGTCGCGCACACAGGCGAACAGCCTGTGCAGCAGGCCATCCTCGGCCAGCGGGTCCTGTCCGTCCGCCATCGCGGTTATGTCGAAGCCGGCGGACCATACGGTGTCGGTCAGGCCGGCGCGCAGGATCACCACGCGGGGCGACTTCAGGCCGCGAAAGGCTTCGATCAGGCCGGTCAGCATGGCGGTGCCGAGGGCGTTGCGTTTGGCCGGATGGTTCATGCGGACGGTGGCGACGCCATCCTCCATGCTGGCGACGACGACATCCTTGGCTCTTGCAGGCGCGTTCATGGACAAACGGTGACGCGGATGTCGGGTTGGGGCAAGTGGGATGTTGCGCGCGCGATGCGTTTGGCCGATCAGCTTCGCCTGACGTTCCAGAACAGTGGCAGCCCGTCGAGAATGCCGGCGAGGTCGCTGCGGTGCATGGCCGGGATCAGGGTCTGGCCGAGCGGGATATATGGCACGTCCTGAAACGCCTGGAGCTGCATCTGCTCGCAGATCCGCTTCTGGGCCGCGAGATCGGGCGCGCTGAGCCATTCATCGCGCAGTTCTTCCAGCTTCGGGCTGGTCGGCCAGCCCGGTTGGGCGTTCTTGCCATTGCCGCGCAGGAAGACATGGCCAGCGGGATTGAACTGGTCGAGCCCGCTCCAGAAGGTGTGGAACACGCTCCAGCCACCCTGGTCGGGCGGGTCCTGCTTGGCGCGGCGCTGTACCAGCGTTGCCCAGTCCATCGCCTCGATATCGAGATTCATCCCAAGGCGCTTCATCAGATCGGCAGTGACGTCGGCCAGGCTTTTCACGCTGGGAATGTCCTGCGGGGCCAGCACCACCACTTTCTCGTTGTTGTAGCCGGCGGCGGCGAGATCGTGCTTGACGCGGTCCAGATCGCGCGGGCTGGTGAGGGCCTGCATGCCGGCATCGCTGGCCATGGGCGTGCCAGGTGGGAAATAGCCGACCTTGTCGCGCCATAGCGTCGGGTCGTCGCCGAGCACGGCGCTCATGTAATCGGACTGGGTGATGGCGCCCAGCATGGCGCGGCGGATGGCGGGGTTGTCGAAGGGCGGCTGGAGCTGGTTGAAGCGCATGGTGCCGATGGTGCCGGTGGTGACCACCATTTGCGCGGTAACGCCGGGCGCCTTGCGCAGCGTGGGGATGAGGTCGGCCACCGGCACGTCCCACCAGTCGATCTCGCCGCGTTGCAGGGCGGCGGCAACGGTGGAGGGGTCCGGCATGATGTGCCATTCGATCCGGTCGAAATGCGCGATCTTGCCGCCGGCGGTGCGGCTGGCGGCACCGGGGCGGGGGACGTAGTCGGTATTGCGCTCATAGACCAGAAGCGAGCCCGGCACGCGCTCGCCGGGACGGAAGCGGAACGGGCCGCTGCCGACCGTCTCAGTGATCTTGGTGAAGGCGTCCGTCTGGGCGATGCGGGCGGGCATCATCGGGCACATCAGCGGCGCGGTTTTGCCCAGCGCGTCCGGCAGCAGCGGGAATTTGGTCTTGAGGCGGAAGACGATGGTGCGGTCGTCGGCGGCGAACATTTCGTTTGTGGCCGCCGCCAGGGCCTGGCCGAAACTGTCGCGCTTGGCCCAGCGGGCGATGCTGGCCACGCAGTCCTTCGCCAGCACCCGTTCCCCGTCGTGGAACTTCAGATTGTCGCGCAGGGTGAGCTTCCATTGCAGGTCGTCATTCTCGGTGACGAAGCCGTCCAGCATCTGCGGCTGGACCTTGTAATCGGCGTCGGTGCCGAACAGCGTGTCGTAGACCAGGAAGCCATGGTCGCGCGTTTGGTAGCTGGTGGTCCAGATCGGGTCGATCGAAGCGATATCGGCCTGCGGGACGAATTTCAGCAGGGGGCTGCTCTGCGCGCGGGCGATCGCCGGCAAGGCGAGGGCGCCGGCGGCGCCGGCGAGGAAACTGCGACGGTGCAAGGCGGGCTCCTGTTCCGGATGCGCGTTTTGGAGATGGATGATCTGGTGCGCCACGTTCCCCCTTGTGCGCGGCGCGCGCAAGGGTTGGGATAGGATTTCCGGAGGACGTGTGCATGGAATCGGTGGATTGCGTGGTTGTGGGTGCCGGCGTGGTCGGCATCGCGGTGGCGCGCGCGCTGGCGCTGGCCGGGCGCGAGGTGTTGGTGCTGGAGGCCGCCGAGGCGATCGGCACCGAAACCTCCTCGCGCAACAGCGAGGTGATCCATGCCGGGATCTATTATCCCAAGGATAGCCTGATGGCGCGGTTCTGCGTGCAGGGGCGGCGCATGCTGTACGCGTTCTGTACCGAACGGGGCGTGGATTTTTCCAATTGCGGCAAGCTGATCGTGGCAACCTCCGACGAGGAGAATGAGCGTCTGGCCGGAATCAAGGCGCGGGCCGAGGCGAACGGGGTAGAGGGGATGCGGCTGCTAACCGGAGCCGAGGCCCGGGCGCTGGAGCCCGAGCTTGTGTGCACCGCTGCCCTGCTGTCGCCCACCACCGGGGTGGTGGACAGCCATGGCTATATGCTTGCCTTGCAAGGCGAAGCCGAGCAGGCCGGCGCGGTGTTCGTATTCCATAGTCCGGTGACATCGGGGCGGGTGACGGGCGAGGGGGTGGAGCTTGAGGTGGGCGGGGCGGAGCCGATGCGGCTGACCTGCCGGCTGGTGATCAATTCCGCCGGACTGCACGCGCCGGGGCTGGCGCGGCGCATCCTTGGCATGCCGAGCCAGCTAGTGCCGCAGGAATATTACGCCAAGGGCAATTATTTTACCCTGACCGGGCGGTCCCCGTTCTCCCGCCTGATCTATCCCGTGCCGGTGCCGGGCGGGCTGGGGGTGCATCTGACCATCGATCTGGGTGGGCAGGCGCGGTTCGGGCCGGATGTGGAATGGGTGGACAGCCTGGATTACAGCGTGGATCCGCACCGGGCGGACGGGTTCTACGACGCCGTGCGGCGCTATTGGCCGGGGCTCAAGGACGGGGCGCTGCAGGCCGGCTATGCTGGTATCCGTCCGAAGATTGTGCCGAAAGGGGTGCCGGGACAGGATTTCGTGACACAGGGGCCGGCGACGCATGGGATTGGCGGGCTGGTGAACCTGTTCGGCATTGAAAGCCCGGGGCTGACGGCGGCGATCGCCATCGGGGCGCATGTGCGGGAAATGGTGGAGGCTGGATGAGGGCATCCGCCACATTCACGGGCGCCAAAGTTTTACCTGTTTGGTCGGTGTTTGCCAGCCTGTGGCGAGGTGGCCAGAACTTCGCCGCTTAGTACTTTGCGGCCCAGCACTTTGCAACCATGAATGCGACTCTTCACTTGCATGCAGAAATGATCGACATCATGATGAGCTTTCCGATACGTTACGATTGTATCGTGAACGGCGCGGCTTTATGCGTAGGCAATACGCCTTGGAGTGCGGTTACCTAAAGCACGACGACTACCGGCGAGCGAAGTCATCGTGCTTTAGCGCTTTGTTTAGCGGGCAATTTCATGGCTCGATGAATCCATCTCAAGCCATATTGCTTTCGCCTTTGATTTGACGGGCAATTTCGTCGGCTGGCGATGGGCCGGACACGATATTGCTGTAACGAAACGTTGGAGGGGCACACATGACCTTGATGCGATGGGGGTTGGGGAAGCGATGGGTGCTGGCCATCGCGCTGTGCGCCGGGGGCCTGCCCGCTCATGGCTATGCGGCCGTTAGCGAGGAGGAGTTCCAACTTCGCAACACGGCCGATTTCGTCAATCTGTGCAATGCGCCGGGTGCCGATCCGTTGGGTGTGGCCGCGGTCAGTCTATGCCAGGGCTTTGCCATGGGCGTGTATCGCGTGCTGCAGGAGGAGGACGCGGCGCGGTCATCCGGCCATTTGTTCTGCCCGCGGAATCCGGCACCGACGAGAAACCAGGAGCTCGCGAACTTCACACAATGGGCTCGGGCGAGCCCGGACCGGCTTGCACAATCGCCGCAGGACGGCATTGCGGCGTATTTGGCGCAGCAGCATCCCTGTCCGGGCCAGAAATAGGAATGGAGGCGTTGCCATGAGATCCGTCCTTGTCTTCCTCACCTGTGCATTGGCGCTGGCGGCATGCACAGGCATGAACGATACCCAGCAACGTGCGCTGACGGGCACGGCCGGTGGCGCTGCCGCCGGCGCGGTGCTTGGCGCGATCGGCGGAAATGCGGGTCTTGGTGCGGTTGCGGGCGCGGGTGCCGGCCTGGTGGGCGGGCTGATCTATGACAGGGTGAAGAAAGATCAGCAATCCTCCTACAACTCCGGCTACGCCGCTGGAAAGCAATCGAGCCAGTAAGGGACGAACATAGTTCCGGGCCTAGGTTTCCGCAGCTTCGAAGGGTGGGTTCTGGCGACCGGGATCGGTCAGCCGAATTGGCCGCTGCGTGATATCGGGGGAAGCGGGCAATCCGTATGCGCCTTCATGCCGCCGCGCTTCTTGCCTGCTTCGTCGCCGTTGGCGGCTGTTCGGCGCCGATCTCCGTCGATCGTGTTGATCCGCAGATTATCCAACGCGAGCTGACCGCCAGCGCCTTAACCGGGGATGGGTTGAGCGAGGCCACACGCAATGTGCTGCGCCGTTGGGATTTGCTTGCGCGCTTCGATCAAGACCCTGCCGGCGCCATTGCAGCCCTGCATGGGATTGCCAATGCGCAGCCGGCGGGCGGCACAGAGATGTTCGCGCTGGCGGAGACAAGCTATTTGTATGCCCGGCGAAGCGGCGGGCAGAGCTATTTCCTGGCCGCGGCGGTTTACGCCTTCGCTTATCTGTTTCCCGATGACGCCGATCATCCGCTGGATCCGTACGATCCGCGGTTCCGCGAGGCTTGCGATCTGTATAATCTCGCATTGGCGCAGGGGCTGCGTTCGCCCGATGGAAAATTCGTCGAGCTGAGGTCCGGGCGCTATCAGCTTCCGTTCGGGAGCCTGGATATCGCGGTGGACGAGGCAAGCCGGCAATGGGGTAACCGGGAACTGGCCAACTTCGTTCCCGCCGCCGAATTGCAGGTCAAAGGATTGCGGAACCTGTATCGGAGACCCGGCCTTGGCGCGCCCCTTGGCGCGGGCACGATTTCACCCAGCGTGGAGCGCGGGTTTCAGGTTGCGCCGAAACTGCTTGTGCCCACGAACGCGTTGCTCGTGTTCACGCAGCCCCGCCGGCAGATCGCGACTGGTCAACTGCATGCAGAGCTGACGATTCACACCATCTTCGACACGGATGCCGTGGCCATAGACGGTCAGCGTGTCCCGCTTGAGTATGACCCGTCCGCCGTTTTCGCGCTGGGGCTGGCCCAGTCCGGCGTATGGTCGAGCGAGTATCGCGGCTTCCTGTTCGGCAATCTGTTCAAAACGGCGCCGACGCAGCTTGTGGCGCTGGAGCCGCATCGGCCGGGGCGCATCCCCGTTGTGCTGGTGCACGGCACCGCATCGAGCCCGGGGCGTTGGGCTGACATGATCAACGATCTGCTGGACGATCCTCGCATCGAGGAGCATTTCGAGTTCTGGTCCTTTATCTACGCGACCGGCAATCCGATTCCCTATTCCGCGCTGCAGCTTCGGGAATCCCTGCAGGATGCGCTTAGCAAGCTTGGCGGGGTTGCCGCCGATCCTGCGCTTGGCGACATGGTCGTGATCGGGCACAGCCAGGGAGGATTGCTGGCGAAGATGCTGGTCATCGATTCCGGCGACCGGTTGTGGAACGGTATTTCCCGGCGCCGGCTGGCGGCATTGACGCTGACGCCGGAGACACGCGATCTGCTTCGGCGTGCGATGTTCGTGCGTCCGCTGTCGGAGATACGGCGCGTCGTGTTCATCGCGACCCCGCATCGTGGAAGCTATGTGGCCGGATTTTCGATAGCCCAGCTTGTGGGCCGACTTGTCACGCTGCCGCTGAGCGTTGCTGCCGCGGGGACGGAAATGCTGACCGGCAACAAGGATGCGCTCGCCATCGATCAGCGGACCGCCCGCATCGGTAGCATCTATGCGATGAGGCCGGGTAGCCCGCTTATTCGCACGTTGCAAGACATACCGGTGGCGCCGGGCGTGCGTGTCAACTCCATCATTCCGGTGCGGGGGACGGGGCCGGTGGAGACGGGCGATGACGGGGTGGTGAAATATACGAGTGCGCATATCGATGGTGTCGAGTCCGAGTTGGTGGTTCGCTCCGGGCATTCGACCCAGTCGGTTCCGGCGACCATCGAGGAGGTGCGGCGGATCCTGCTGCTCCATTTGTCCCAGGCATGCCTGGAGGGCGTGGCATGCGCCGGACCGGCGGCGATGAGATAGGTCGGGCAGATGGCGCGCCGGCACAGCCTCATCATTCTGGTGCCGTTATTTGCCGTCGTGGCAATGGCGACGCTGTGGGGGGCGTTGGCGATCTTCTATTCATCCGATGGTTCGGCGGCACTTCGAGACGGCCTGGCCCTGGGGCTTTGCGTGGTGGTGGCCCTGGCCTTCCGGATGCTATCCGTGTGGCGTGCGGCTGTGTTTTTTCTGATCTGCCTGGCAGTGCTGCTGATCTGGTATGTGCGGATCACGCCTTCGAGCGACCGCGCTTGGGAGCCCGATGTTGCCGTTCTCGCGGCCGCGACCGTGGATGGAGACCGTATTACGATCACGAATGTACGGAATTTTGAATATCGTAGCGAGACGGTGTTCACCCCGCAGTATTATGATGCGACATATGAACTGAGCGCGCTGCGGTCGGTGGACATGGTCGTCTCGCACTGGTCGAGCGAGGCGATTGCACATGTGTTCCTGACGTTCGGCTTCGCGGATGGGCGATATCTGGCAATCTCCATCGAAACGAGGCGTGCGCGCGGCCGGCCCTATTCCACGCTGGCTGGCTTTTTCAAGCATTACGAACTGATTTATGTGGTTGGAGACGAGCGCGACCTGATTGGGCTGCGTACGGATATCCGGCGGGAGGCGGTTTATATGTATCGCCTTCAGCTGTCCGATCAGGCCCGACGTGCGCTGTTTCTCAGCTATGTCAATCAGATTTCGGCTTTGCACGAGCGGCCGCAATTCTACAACACGCTGACCGATAACTGCACCACGGGGATATTGCGTAACGCCAATGCCGCTTCCCATCAGATCGATTATAGCTGGAAGGTGCTGGCCAGCGGCTATGTGGATTCCTATGCCTACGACATCGGCCGACTGGATCAGGGCATGCCGTTTGCGGAGCTGAAGCCCCGCAGCCGGATTAGCCGGACGGCTTCGGACCGCCCAGGCCCGGATTTTTCCGAACAGATACGCCAAGGACTGGTTGTGGGCCAGTAAGGCTGATTGTTTTGGCGTTACTTTCGCAGGCTGCGGTGTTTGGTCACGGCTGCGGTCGCTGTTCGAGATCGCAGATCAGCATCTGAAGACGTATATCGTTCGGGTGCAGCCGCAGCAGCTCGCGCGCATAGGTGATCGCGGACGCCATGTCGCCTTGCTCACGCGAGATCGATAGCAGTGCGGACAGCACTTCCACATTGGCTGGGAAAGTGGCGTGGGCGTGCTGCAGAACCGCCAATGCATCGGCCGGAGTGCCTGTCGAGTTCAAGGCGATCGCATAAGTGTAGAGAAACCGGACGTTTTCGGGTGCCAGTTCGCTAGAGCAGAGTCCGATTACTCTGGTTCATAGCCGGCGGCTGTGAAGAAGTTGGCGCATTCTTCAGGCGTGAACTGAGGCAGGGCGTCGCGGATCGCGTTCCAGAGGCTCGAGATGGTGCGGGCTGCGGCCTTTCGCAGGATGGCCTTCAGCTTGGCGAATGCGTTCTCGATCGGGTTGAAATCCGGCGAATAGGGTGGCAGCAACCAGAGCCGGGCGCCCGTTGCCTCTAGGGCAGCCCGGACGCCTGCCGT
>DASXIW010000029.1:0-18230 GCA_036497785.1 Acetobacteraceae bacterium
ATGCTCCGGATATCGGTGTGGAATATACAAATCATACAGTAACAGCACGGCTTTAGCCAGCGCAGCCGGTGCGGCGTTAGCCCGGATCGGACCCCATCCCCGGGTCCGCCACCAGCGTGTCGCCGCCGGTGCGCAGGAAGGCTGCCAATCCCTCCAACGCCTGGAAGGTCGCGGCATCCGTGCCGGTCAGGAAAACCTGCGCCGGCAGCCCGGCCAGCGCATCGAACAGCGCCGCCCGGCGATCGGGGTCCAGATGCGCCGCCGGCTCGTCCAGCAGCAACAGCGGCGCGAAGCCGCGCGCCTGGGCCAGCACGGCGGCATGCCCCAATACCACTCCGATCAGCAGCGCCTTCTGCTGGCCGGTGCTGGCCAGTTGCGCGCCCAGACCAGTCGCCGCCTCCGCCAGCGTCATGTCCGCCCGATGCGCGCCGATGCCCGCCGAACCGGCCGCAGCATCGCGCGGTCGGCCATCGGCCAACGCCGCGCGCAGCCAATCCTCCACGTCCAGCGCGGGATGGCCCGCCAACCGTTCGGCGATGGGACAACTCAGGCCCAGGCGGGCTGCCGGAAAGCTGCGGATCACCCCATCGGCCAGCGCAGCGTTCAACCGTGCCACCAACCCCATCCGCGCCGCCGTCGCCGCCACGGCATGCCGCGCCATGGCGTCCTCCAGCCCCGCCAGCCACGCCGCATCGGCGCGTCCCTCGGCCAACAGCCGGTTGCGCTGCGCCATGGCCGCATCGAAAGCGGCCACCTCCCGGGCATGGCCCGGCTCCAGCGCATAGACCAGGCGATCCAGAAACCGCCGCCGACCAGACGCACCTTCCTGGAACAGCCGGTCCATCTGTGGCGTCAGCCACACCGCGGCCACCCGCGCGGCAAGCTCCGCCTGGCTGCGCGGAGCGGCGCCATCCAGCCGGAACACGCGTCGATCCAGCGCGCCATCCGGCGGCGTGCCGGTACCGATGTCGCATTTGCCTCTCGGTGTCGCGAACCGCCCTGTCACACCCCAGGCTGGTGCGCCGTGCCGCACCAGCTCGGCAATGCGCGCGCCCCGCAGGCCACGGCCCGGCACCAGCAGCGAGATCGCTTCCAACAGATTGGTCTTGCCGCTGCCATTGGGGCCTGAAACAACGACGATCCGCGCCGCCGGATACAGACTCACCCGGGCATAATTGCGGAACTGGCTCAGCGTCAGCCGGAGCAGACGGAGCCCCGGCTGCCCACCCGCCAACCCGCTCGTTTCAGACACGCATCGGCATCAGCACATACAGCGCGCTGGGGTCGGACGCGTCCTGCACCACCGTCGGCGCCGCGCCATCGGCGAAACGGAACTCCACCTGATCGGCGATCTGGTCGGTGATGTCGTTCAGATAGCGCGCCTGGAAACCGATCTCCAGCGGGCCGGCATCGTAGGTGACGCGATCGGCGTCCAACTCTTCCGTCGCCGAGCCCTGCTCCGCGCTCGCCGCTGACAGCACCAGCAAATCGCGCGCGAGAGACAGCTTCACCGGCCGCGACCGCTCCGAGGAGATCGCCGCCACACGCGCCACGGCATCGGAGAAATCCCGCTTGCCGACACGCAGCACCTTGTCGTTGTCGCGCGGAATCACGCGCTCATATTCGGGGAAAGTGCCGTCGATCAGCTTGCTGGTCAGCGTGATGGTGCCGACCTTGAACTGGATGCGCGTGTCGGACAGCGCCACTTCCACCTCACCCGTCACCTCGTCCAGCAGCTTGCGCAACTCGGCTACGGTCTTGCGCGGAATGATCACGCCGGGCATCGAGCCCGCGCCCTCCGGCAATGGCTCCTCGACGCGGGCCAGCCGATGCCCGTCCGTCGCCACGGCACGCAGCACGCGGGTACCGTCGCTGTCGGCAGCATGCAGATAGATGCCGTTGAGGTAGTACCGCGTCTCCTCAGTGCTGATGGCAAACCGGGTGCGATCGATCAACCCGCGCAGCTGCTGCGCCCCGAGCGCAAACTTGTTTGGCAACGTGCCTGCCGTCATCGACGGAAAATCCTCGGTCGGCAGCACCACCAGGCTGGTGGCGTAGCGCCCCGCCCGCAATGCGAGCTGCGCATCGCCGCCGGGATGATCGAATTCCACCTCGGCGCCATCAGGCAGCTTGCGCACAATCTCGTAAAGCGTCGCGGCCGGCGCCGTGCAGGCGCCGTTGCGGCTGCTGATGGCCGTCACATCCTCCACCACCGCGATCTCCATGTCGGTCGCCGTCAGCGTCAGCTTGCCATCGCGCACGGCAATCATGACGTTGGCGAGAATGGGGATGGTGTTGCGTTTCTCCACCACGCTCTGAACATGGGCAAGCGCCCTGAGCAACGTGGCACGGTCGGCCTTGAACTTCATTGCGTCATCCTTCGGGATCGGCGCTGCTATGGGCCGAACGGCTACCTAAACCCGCGAGTCGGGGCAAGCAGCATAGCGTTTTGCTGGCTGGGCGAAAAGCCCAACTGCATGGCCCAACTGCACGGAATGCAAAGGCCAATGCCCCACCCTCTGCTCAAGGCGCCAAGCTTTGAAAGAAAGTCCTTAAATCGCAACGAATTCCGCTCCTGGCCGCATCACCGTCAAGAAGGCACGATGCAAGCCGGCTACGACTCCAGCATCCTGCGCAACAGTTCCACATCCTCGGCAAACGCCGCATCTCGCTCCATCAGCTCCGCCACGCGGCTGACCGCGTGCATCACCGTGGTATGGTCCCGGTTGCCGAACTTCCGCCCGATTTCCGGCAGCGAGCGGCTGGTGAGTTGCTTGGCTAGGTACATCGCCACCTGCCGTGGCCGCGCTACGGCACGAGCCCGGCGCGGGGAAGCCATGTCGGTCAGGCGGATATTGTAGTGCTCGGACACACGCCGCTGGATTTCCTCGATCGTAACCCGGCGGTCATGCGCCTTGAGTATGTCGTGCAGCACCTCCTGGGTGGATTCCAGGGTGATGGCACGGTTGAACAGGTTGGCGTGCGCAATCAGCCGGTTCTGTGCGCCTTCCAGCTCCCGCACATTGGTGGTGATCTTATGCGCCAGGAACTCGTTCACCTTCGCCGGCACCGGCACGCCGGCACGAGCCGCCTTGGCCTCCAGGATGGAGATGCGCAGTTCGAAGGTGGTGGCGTGCAGATCGGCCACCATGCCGCAACCAAGTCGGGTGCGCACGCGCTCCTCAAGGCCCGACAGGTCCGAGGGCGACTTGTCGGACGACACCACGATCTGCTTGCCCGCATCCACCAGCGCGTTGAAGGTGTGGAAGAACTCTTCCTGCGTCGCGTCCTTGTTGATCAGGAATTGCAGGTCGTCGATCATCAGCACATCGACGCTGCGCAGCTGTTCCTTGAACTCCATGGTGGATTTGCTGCGCAGGGCCGCGATGAATTTGTACATGAACTTCTCGGCGGACATATAGGCCACCGCCGCCGCCCCACACGGCGAGCCGCCGGATCGTCCGGACTCGGTCAGTTCCCACGCCATGGCGTGCATCAGATGGGTCTTGCCCAGCCCCACCCCGCCATACAGAAACAGCGGGTTGAAGCCCTGACAAGCCGGCTGCTCAGCCACCCGCCGCGCGCAGGCATAGGCGAACTCGTTGGGCTTGCCGACAACGAAGCTGTCGAAGGTGAAGCGCGGGTCCAGTCCCGGCGCGTCGCCGCGGGGTTCAGCGCGGGGTTCGGCACGCGCTGGCGCAGTGGCCACGGCGGCGCCGGCAAACCCGGCCACGGCAGTTGCGATGTCGTCGGCAGCCTGCGGCGCTGCCGGCACCTCCGGGCGCGGGGCCACGGATTCAGCCAGCCCCGAGGTAGCCGCACCGCTGATCTGCGCGCCGCCGCCCACGCGGATCTCCACGCGCCGAATACGGCGGTTCTCGCCTTTCCAAAGTGTGGTCAGCCGATCGCCATAATGGCTGCGCACCCAGTCGCGCAGAAAACGCGTCGGCATCCGCAGGGTGATCTCGTCGCCATCCAGGCCCGACAAGGTCATCTGCCGCAGCCAGGTCCGGTATTCAATGTCACCGACCTCGTTCTGCAGGCGCCCGCGGATACGGGCCCATTGTGCGGCAAGCTGCTCGGGCTGGGCGGTTTCGTGGGGTTCTTCGCTGGACAGACAAGCCTCCCATTGGTTCCCACGCGCAACCGGCATCACGCAACATCCAGCAAGCCCAGACCTGGGGGTCGAGACCGAATCACAGGCCTTCACGAAGAAGACAGCTGATGGACTTACACCGTTCGACGCCCGGCGGGTCGCGAACGACGAAGTAATGACTAAGCGGAAACGAGGTTTTGCGCAATCATAAATGCGGGCATCCAAGTAATTGTGAGGCCGCTCTGCAATATCACCAACAAACGGAACGCGTCAGCGCGGTAATATTCTACCGTACTTGAGGTCAGCCTCGTATCCGTCTGGCAACAAACAACAAAATAGGAAACGCAAATTTAAGCAATGATCTCGAAATAAATGGCCCCGCCGCCGCTTCACGCGGGGGCGGGGCCGTATCAGGATTGATCAGGTCGCGGAAAGCGACTTGATGCGTGCCGACAGGCGGGAAATCTTGCGGGCAACGGTATTGGAATGGACCACGCCCTTGGTCGCGGCACGCTGCAGTTCCGGCTGGGCGCTGCGCAGCGCCTCCACGGCAACCGCCTTGTCCCCACCTGCGATCGCTGCCTCCACCTTCTTGATAAAGGTGCGCATACGCGACTTGCGAGCATGGTTGCGCTCGGTGCGGCGCTCGGTCTGGCGGATGCGCTTGCGCGCGGAGGCGGTGTTGGCCATGGGTTCTCTTCAGTCAGATAGATGATGTGGCCGTCACATGAGGTGCCGGCACGGCAAGGGGCGTCTTCTAGGCAGACGTCTCGGCTGAGTCAACAAATTGAACCGCGCCGGCCGCTCTGTCACGCGGTTTTGCACAGGACCCCTGCTTTTTTTGCGCACCCTGTGGATAATTTCACCCCCGCCGGAAGGTGGCGGGCCGTTTTTCAACGAAGGCGGCCATGCCCTCCTTCTGGTCCGGCGTGCCGAACAGCGACAGAAACATGGCCCGTTCCGCCCGCACCCCTTCGCCGAGGGCGGTCTCATGGGCGATATTGACCGCCCGCTTGGCCATGACAGTCGCAACAGGCGACAGGCCGGCGATCTTCTCGGCCGCCTTGATCGCCTCGCCCACCAGCTCGGCCGCCGGCACCACCCGGCTGACGAGGTTGCACCGCTCCGCCTCGGCTGCGTCCATCATCCGCCCGGTCAGCACCATGTCCATGGCCTTGGACTTGCCCACCGAACGGGTCAGGCGCTGCGATCCCCCCGCCCCCGGGATCACGCCCAGGTTGATTTCGGGCTGGCCGAACTTCGCCGTATCGGCCGCGATGATGAAATCGCACATCATCGCCAGCTCGCATCCCCCGCCCAGCGCGAAGCCGGCCACGGCGGCGATGATCGGCTTGCGCACCCGCAGCACAGCCTCCCACTGGGTGATGAAATCGTTCAGAAACACATCGGGATAGACCCGGTCCTTCATCTCCTTGATGTCCGCGCCCGCCGCGAAGGCCCGCTCGGAGCCGGTCAGCACGATGGCACCGATGGCCGGATCAGCGTCGAACGCCATCAGCTGCGCCGCCAGTTCGCCGGTCAGCTGGTCGCATAGCGCGTTCAGCGCCGCCGGCCGGTTCAGCCGGATCAGGCCCACCCGCCCATGCGTCTCCACCAGGATCATTTCCGGCGCTGCCATGTCGTCGCTCCCTAAATATGTTTTCGATAAGCACAGTACGGTACCCGACCGAATTGCCCCACACCCTGCCAACCGGCCTATCGCTGGGTGCGCGGACAGTAGAAGGTGCTGCGGCCGGACTGAGCGATGCGCCCGATCCCGGTGCAGGCCGGCGGGCCCGGGCATCGTTCGCAAGCCTCGCCGGCGCGGCCGTACACCTTCCAGGCATGCTGGAAATAGCCCAGCTCGCCGCTGGGCTGCACAAAGTCGCGCAGCGAGGACCCGCCAGCCGCAATCGCCTCGGTCAGCGTGCGCTTGATCTCCGGCACCAGCCGCGCCGCCCGGGCGCCCGCGACACTTCCGGCCAGCCGGCGCGGCGAGATCCCGGCGCGGAACAGCGCCTCACACACATAAATATTACCCAACCCGGCCACGTTGCGCTGGTCCAACAACGCCGCCTTGATCGGCGTGGCTCGTCCGGCCAGGGCCGCCGACAGCACGGCGGGGGTGAATTCTTCGCCCAACGGCTCCGGCCCCAGCCCCGCCAGCAGCCGGTGCGCGTCCTCGGCCGCCGTGCGCACCAGGTCCACCGAGCCGAAACGCCGGGGATCGACGAAGCCGATCCGCCAGCCATCATCGGTCTCCAGCGTCAGATGCTCATGCGCTGGAACGACATTCGGATGCGCGGGCCCGATCAGCATGCGCCCGGACATGCCCAGATGGATCAGCACGCTATCGCCGTCATCCAGCCGCATCAGGATATATTTTGCCCGTCGCCGGAACCCGCTCACCGCCGCACCGGTCAGCCGCGCCGCCAGGCCCTGCGGGAACGCCCAGCGCATGCCGTCCCGATGCACGGCGGCATGACGGATCACCCGCCCCTGCAGCCGTGCCTGGAGCCCGCGCATCACCGTCTCGACTTCGGGGAGTTCCGGCATGGATGACGAGCAGCTATACACGGTCATGCGTCAGCAACAAACATGGCAGGCATGAGCGACCACCCTCCCCCGGAGAGCATCGATTTCGGCTTCCGCCAGGTCCCGCTGGCGGAGAAGAAGCCGCTGGTCCGCGCCGTCTTCGACAGCGTGGCCCCCCGCTACGACCTGATGAACGACCTGATGTCGCTCGGTATCCACCGCGCCTGGAAGCAGGTTTTCGCAACAGCGCTCGATCCGCGCCCCAGCCGCACGCTGCTCGATCTCGCAGGGGGCACTGGCGATATCAGCTTTGCCTGGCTCCGGCGCGGCGGCGGCCCGGCCATATTGTCGGACATCAACACGTCCATGCTCTCGGTCGGGCGCGACCGCGCCCTGCAGCGCGGCTTCGCCGCCGACCTGTCCTTCCTGACCGCGGATGCGGAGCGCCTGCCACTGCCGAATGCCTGTCTCAACACCGTCTCAATGGCGTTCGGCCTGCGCAATTGCACGGACAAGGCCGCCGTCCTGGCCGAGGCGCGCCGGGTACTACGGCCCGGCGGCCGCTTCCTCTGCCTCGAATTCAGCCGCGTCCAGGTCGCCGCCCTCGCCCCGCTCTACGACGCCTGGTCGTTCCATGTGCTGCCCCGCCTTGGCCGGGCCTTCGCCGGGGATGCCGAGAGCTACCAGTATCTCGCCGAGAGCATCCGCATGTTCCCCGACCAGGAGACGCTGGCCGCGATGATGCGTGAAGCCGGCTTGTCGCGCGTCACCGTGCGTAACCTGTCCGGCGGCATCGCCGCCATCCACACCGGCTGGCGCCTGTGAGTCTCGCCGGCCGGAGGATATTGCTGATCGTCAGCGGCGGCATCGCCGCCTACAAGGCGTTGGAGCTGATCCGCCTGCTGCGCAAGGAGGACTGCGCCGTCACCTGCGTGCTCACCGCGGGCGGGGCCCATTTCGTCACCCCGCTATCGCTCCAGGCCCTCAGCGAATCCAAAGTCTACACCGATCTGTTCTCGCTGACCGACGAGAGCGAGATGGGCCATATCGAACTCTCGCGCAGCGCCGACCTCGTCGTGGTCGCACCCGCCAGTGCCGACATGCTCGCCAAAATGGCAGCCGGCATCAGCGACAATCTGGCCACGACCCTGCTTCTCGCCACCGACAAGGACGTTCTGGTGGCGCCCGCGATGAACGTGCGCATGTGGCTGCACCAGGCCACGCTGGCCAACATGGCCACGCTGCAAGCGCGCGGCATTCACGTGGTCGGGCCGAATGAGGGCGCCATGGCCTGCAACGAGTACGGCCCGGGCCGCCTGGCCGAACCGCCGGAGATCCTCGCCGCCATCCAGGCGCTGCTGGTCGTCCCCAAACCCCTCGCCGGCCGCCACGCGCTGGTCACCAGCGGCCCGACCCACGAGCCGATCGACCCGGTGCGCTACATCGCTAACCGCAGCAGTGGCCGCCAGGGCCACGCCATCGCCGCCGCACTGGCCGGGCTTGGCGCGCGCGTCACCCTCATCGCCGGCCCGGTCGCCCTGCCCGACCCGCCCGGCGTCACCACCCGCCATGTGGAGACCGCCGCCGAGATGCTGGCGGCCTGCGAAGCCGCCCTTCCCGCGGACATCGCCGTCTTCGCCGCCGCCGTCGCGGACTGGCGCATGGCCCATCCCGTCGAACACAAGTTGAAGAAGGGCCCGGACGCGACTGCCCCCGCGCTGGCCCTGGTCCCCAATCCGGACATCCTCGCCAGCCTTGCCCGGCCCGGCCCGGCCCGGCCGCATCTCGTCGTCGGTTTCGCCGCCGAGACGGAAGACCTTGCCGCTCACGCGCAGGAGAAGCGGCGCCGCAAGGGCTGCGACTGGATCGTCGCCAACGACGTCTCGCCCGCCAGCGGCATCATGGGCGGTGCCGAGAACGAGGTGCATCTGGTCACTGAGACGGGCATCGAGGACTGGCCACGCGCCGGCAAAGATGACGTCGCCCGCCACCTCGCCAGCCGTATCGCGGAGCGCTTCGCATGAATATCCCCGTCACCGTCACACGCCTGCCGCACGGCGTGGGCCTGGATCTGCCCGGCTACGCCACCGCGGGCGCTGCCGGGATGGACTTGCTGGCCGCCGTGTCCGGCCCGCTCATCATCCTGCCCGGCGGCCGCTCGCTGGTGCCCACGGGCCTGGCCATCGCCCTGCCGCCGGGCTACGAGTTGCAGATCCGCCCGCGTTCCGGCCTGGCGCTGAAGCAAGGCATACTGGTGCCCAACAGCCCTGGCACGATCGACGAGGATTATCGCGGCGAGCTGCAGGTGATCCTGATGAACGCCGGCGACACCCCCTTCATCGTGGAGCGCGGCATGCGCATCGCCCAGGCGGTGCTCAGCCCCGTGGTCCGCGCCGCCTGGCACGAGGCGGACAGCCTGCCGGTCACCGCACGCGGCGCCGGCGGCTTCGGCAGCACGGGCACCGCAGGCACGGCCACGAATGGCACGGCGCAAACGACATGAAACGGCAATCACCTCCCCGATGACAGGCAGCCGACCGTGCTGTAACACCGTGCCAACGAGCCACGCCTGATTCCCGAAGCCTCGCAACCTGACGGACGCGCCGATGTCGGACATGACAAGACCGGCCGTGATCACCCGCCGCCGCCTGCCGAACATTTGGGACATCGCGGCGCTGCTTTGCGTGGTGGCCGTCTTCGTCGTGGTCGGCAACGCCGCGCGGGGAACCTTCGTGCCCCTGAACGCCGTCGATGCCACGAAGATCGACCTCGATCCCAGCCATTTGCCCGCCTATGCCGTGCGCACCACCATGCGCATGTTCGCGGCCCTGGCCGCCTCGCTGCTGTTTACCTTCGCCTTCGCCCCGCTGGCCGCCAAAAGCCGCCGTGCCGGGGTGGTGATGATCCCCTTGCTCGACATCCTGCAATCCGTGCCGATCCTGGGCTTCCTCACCTTCACCACGGCCTTCTTCCTGGGTCTGTTCCCCGGCCGCGTCATGGGGCTCGAACTGGCGGCGGTCTTCGCCATTTTCACCAGCCAGGCCTGGAACATGACGTTCAGCTTCTACCAGTCGCTGACCACCGTCCCCGCCGACCTGGACGAGGCGACGCGCGGCTTTCGCCTATCCGGTTGGCAGCGCTTCTGGCGGCTCGAAGTCCCGTTCGCCATGCCCGGCCTCGTCTGGAACACGATGCTATCCATGTCCGGCGGCTGGTTCTTCGTCGTCGCGTCAGAGGCGATCACGCTGGGCAACACCAGCTGGCAGCTGCCCGGCATCGGCTCCTACGTGGCCATGGCGCTGGCGCAGCGAGACATCGCCGCGGTGTTCTGGGCGATCTTGGCCATGCTCGCCGTCATCATCCTGTACGACCAGCTCTTGTTCCGCCCTCTGGTCGCCTGGTCCGCCAAATTCCGATTCGAGACGACCGCAGCGGCGACGGCCGCCGATCCCTGGGTCCTTGCCCTCATCCGGCGCACCCATGTACTGCGCGTCGCCGGTGAGGCGATCGGCTCGGCCTTCGGTTTCGTCACCGGCTTGCGCCTGGGCAAGTCCTGGGTCGCCGCCCGGCGCGACCGGTCCGCATCGCGCATCGGCGACATTATCTTCGCCGCCGCGGTCGCCCTGGTCGTCGGCTGGGCGGTGACACGCATCTTCGGCTATGTCTCGACCAGCCTGACCTGGGGAGATCTGGGGGAGGCAGTCGCACTCGGCGCCATCACCTTGCTGCGGGTCGCCGTGCTGATGGTGCTGGCGGCAGCGATCTGGGTGCCGATCGGCGTCTGGCTGGGCATGCGTCCGGCCTGGGCACGGCGCGTGCAGCCGCTGGCGCAATTCCTGGCGGCGTTCCCGGCGAATCTGCTGTTCCCGCCTTTCGTCGTGTTGATCGTCGCCTTCCACCTGAACGTCGACGTCTGGCTCACGCCGCTGATGGTGCTGGGCACCCAGTGGTACATCCTGTTCAACGTCATCGCCGGCGCCGCCGCCTTCCCCGGCGATCTGCGGGAAGCCGCGGAGAACTTCCATGTCGGGGGGATGCTGTGGTGGCGTAAGGTCAGCCTGCCCGGCATCCTGCCTTATTTCGTCACCGGCGCGATCACCGCTTCGGGCGGCTCCTGGAATGCCGCCATCGTCGCTGAGGTCGCCTCATGGGGCGACACCAAGCTCGCCGCTCACGGCCTTGGCGCCTATATCGCCCAGGCAACGGATGCCGGAAACTTCCAGCGCGTGGTTTTGGGGGTGGTGGTGATGTCGATCTATGTGCTCACCTGCAACCGTCTCATCTGGCGGCCGATGTATGCCTATGCCAGCCGTCGCACCGGCCTCGGCTGAAAGGAGAGTGCTCATGGACGCCTCCGTCCCCACCGATGCGCTGCTGGAAGTCCGCGGCTGCCGGCAGGCCTATCATAAGGACAGCAACGCCGATCTGGTGGTGCTGGACGACGTCAACGTCTCGCTCCGCACCGGCGAGATCGTCGGCCTGCTCGGCCGATCCGGCTCCGGCAAATCCACCCTCCTGCGCATCGTCTCGGGCCTGCTCATGCCCACTGCCGGTGACGTGCAATGGCGCGGCACCCCGGTGCGCGGCCCCGTGGACGGTGTCGCCATGGTGTTCCAAAGCTTCGCGCTTTTCCCCTGGCTGACGGTGCAGCAGAACGTGGAACTCGGGCTGGAGGCGCAGGGCGTGCACCGCGCCGAACGCGAGAAGCGCGCCGAGGAAGCGATCGACCTGATCGGCCTGGGCGGGTTCGAGAGTGCCTACCCCAAGGAACTTTCCGGCGGTATGCGCCAGCGCGTCGGCTTGGCCCGCGCCCTGGTGGTCCACCCCGATCTGCTGCTGATGGACGAGCCGTTCAGCGCGCTTGACGTGCTCACCGCCGAAACCCTCCGCACCGACCTCATCGATTTGTGGTCGGAGGGCAAGCTGCCGATCAAATCGGTGCTGATGGTTACCCACAACATCGAGGAAGCGGTGCTGATGTGCGACCGCATCCTGGTGTTCTCCTCCAATCCCGGCCGCGTCGCCAGCGAACTGGCGGTCCCCTTCCCGCATCCGCGCAACCGCCTGGACCCGGATTTCCGCCAGATGGTGGACGATATCTATGCGATCATGACGCGTCGCCCCCCGAAAACCGCCCCAAGCCAGGTTCCGGCCGCGGCAGATACCACCGGCACGGCCACCCCCCTGCATGCCGTCGGCACCAACCTGCTGTCCGGCCTCATCGAGGCGCTGGCGGCTCCCCCCTATAACGGCAAGGCCGACCTTCCCGCGCTTGCGGAATCGCTGCAGATGGAAGCCGACGAATTGCTGCCCTTGGGCGAAACCTTGCAGACGCTGCGCCTGGGCGAGTTGGAGGAAGGCGATATCCGCCTGACCGAGGCCGGCCGCCAATTCGCCGAGGCCGACACGGATACGCGCAAAACCATCTTCGCCGCCGCCCTGCGCGCCCATGTGCCCCTGGCCTCGGCCATCCGCCGCACGCTGGACGAACGCTGGAACCATCGCGCCTCCGCCGTGCGCTTCCGCGACGAGCTGGAAGACCACATGTCGCCGGACTACGCCATGGAGACCCTGCGCGCGGTCATCCAATGGGGCCGCTACGCCGAGCTGTTCAGCTACGACGAGGAAGCCGATCAGTTCACGCTGGAAGATATCGACACGCCGGAATAAATTCCGCCCCACGCCCGCAAAACACCAACGGGCGCTGTTTCCGGCGCGCGTAACGATGCGGGCTTCACGTGACCGCAAAGCCAAGCGTATTCTGCCCCCCTAAAAACAGGAGGGCTGCCATGCTCACACGCCGTTCCCTGCTGGCCGCCACGGCCGCCAGCCCACTCGTCGCGACCACGATCACCCGGTCCGCGCGCGCTGCCACGCCACGCGACGTCGTGGTGATGGCCAAGCAGATCGACGACATCATCAGCTTCGATCCTGCCGAGGCCTACGAATTCAGCAATAACGAAGTGGATGCGAACTGCTACCGCCGCCTGGTCTCGCCCGACCATACCGACAACAGCAAGGTCGCCGGCGACCTCGCGGAAACCTGGACGATCAGTCCGGACGGAAAATCCTTCACCTTCAAGCTCAAGACCAACGCCAAATTCGCCTCCGGCAAGCCCCTCACCGCCGAGGATGCCGCCTTTTCGCTACAGCGCACCGTAATTCTGAACAAGACACCGGGCTTCATCATCACCCAGTTCGGCTTCACCAAGGAGAATGTCGCCCAACTGATCCGCGCCACCGACGACCATACGCTGCAGATCGACCTGCCGCAGGCCGTCGCCCCCAGCTTCTTCCTGTTCTGCCTGTCCGCCAATGTCGGCTCCATCGTCGAGAAGGCGACCGCGTTGCAAAACCAGGTGGAAGACGATCTGGGCAATGCCTGGCTGAAATCCCGCACCGCCGGCGCGGGCGCCTACCAGCTCACGCAATGGTCCGCCAGCGACCATATCGCCCTGGCCGAGAATCCGCATTCCGGCATCCCGACGGCCACGAAGCGAATCATCATCCGCCATGTGGCCGACCCGTCGGCCCAGTTGCTCATGCTGCAAAAGGGCGACGCGGATATCGTGCGCGACCTGACGCCGGACCAGCTAAAGACCATCGCTGCCAACAAGGACTTCCATCCGATCTCATCCGGCCAAGGCTCGTCGCTCTACATCGCCATGAATCAGGCGATGCCGGAACTCGCCAAGCCACAGGTGCAGCAGGCGATCAAATGGGCGATCGACTATGACGGCATCGCCAGGAACATCGTGCCCAACCGCTTCATGGTCATGCAGGGCTTCATCCCCAAGGGCCTGCCTGGCGCGCTGACCGAAGAGACCTACCACCAGGATGTCGCCAAGGCGAAGGCGCTGCTGGCCGAGGCGGGCCTGCCGGACGGAATCTCCGTCACCATGGACTATATCTCCGCCGCCCCCTATGGCGACATCGCCCAGGCGGTTCAGGCCAATCTCGCCGCCGTCGGCATCAAGGTGAACCTGATCGCTGGCGAGCAGAAGCAGGTCATCACCAAGACCCGCGCCCGCCAGCATCAGCTCGCCATGCTGGTCTGGGGCACCGATTATTTCGATCCGAACTCCAACGCCCAGGCGTTCTTCGCCAATCCGGACGACAGCGACAGCTCCAAGCTCAAGATCCTCGCCTGGCGCAGCCATTTCCATGACAAGGAGCTCACCGCCATTGTGGAAGAGGCAGCCAAGGAACTGGACGCTGCCAAGCGCATCGCGATGTACGAAGACATGCAGCGCATCGGCCACCAGCGCGCGCCCTTCGCGATGATGCTGCAAACCATTTCCACCGCCGTGCTGAACAAGGGGGTCTCGGGCTTCATCCTCGGCCCCTTGCCGGATTACACGCGCTACTCCGACATCAAGAAGGCATGAAGTCGGGCCTACGCACGCTCGGGGCCTCGGCCGCGAGCGTGCTGGTCACGCTGTTCGGGCTGGTCCTGGTCACTTTCCTCATCGGGCGGGTGATGCCGATCGACCCCGTCATCGCCATCGTCGGCGACCACGCGCCGCCCGATGTCATCGCCCAGACCCGCCTCGCGCTCGGCCTGGACCGGCCGCTTCCCGTGCAGTTCTGGATCTATCTCAACCATCTGATGCATGGCGATCTCGGCAGCTCGGTGATGACCTCGCACAGCGTCGTGGACGACATCATCCAGTATTTCCCTGCAACGCTCGAACTCGCCACCGTGGCGATCATCATCGCCACCGTGATCGGCGTGCCGCTGGGCGTGTTGGCGGCGGTCAGGCAGGGCAAGCGCACCGATCACGCCATCCGCATCTTCTGCCTCGCCGGCCATTCCGTGCCGATCTTTCTGCTCGCACTCCTCTCTTTGCTGATCTTCTACGCAACCCTGGGCTGGGCGCCCGGCACCGGCCGGCAAGACGTGGTGTTCGACGGCGAGGTTCCCATCGCCACCGGCCTGCTCACCATCGATGCGATCATCTCGCGCGACTGGGCCGCGCTGCACGACGCGCTCGCCCATCTCGCCCAGCCCGCCGGTGTTCTCGCCTATTTCAGCATGGCCTATATCGCGCGAATGACCCGCGCCTTCATGCTCGATGCGCTACAGGGCGAATACATCGTCACAGCCCGCGCCAAGGGATTATCCGCCGCCCGAATCATCTGGCGCCACGCCTTCGGCAACATCGCCATCCGGTTGGTGACGGTCCTGGCGCTGGTCTATGCCGGCCTGCTGGAAGGCGCGGTGGTCACCGAAACGGTTTTCTCCTGGCCCGGCCTCGGTCAATACCTCACCGTGTCGCTGCTGAACGCCGACATGAACGCGGTGCTCGGTGCCACGCTGGTGATCGGCCTGTCCTATCTGCTGCTCAACCTGTTCGCCGACGGGCTGTACCGCCTGCTGGACCCGCGCGCGAAATGAGCGAGCGCGCAACCACGCCGTGGCGCGACTGGCTGCTCACCGACACGCCATCCTCCCGCCGGCAGGCCGCCTGGGGACGGCGCTACCGCATGTGGCGGGATTTCCGCGCCAATCCGCTCGCCTTGACCGGGCTCATCCTGGTGCTAGCCATCTTCGCGGCCTCGCTCGCCGCCCCGCTGCTCGCCAACTGGAACCCCGCGGCGCAGGATCTCGCCAACCGGCTCGCAACCCCCAGCGCCAGGCACTGGTTCGGCACGGACGAGTTGGGGCGAGATGTCTATTCCCGCGTGCTCTATGGCGGCCGCATCACGCTCGGCATGGTTGTCGCGGTGGTCGCGGTGGTAGCACCTCTGGGGCTCGCCATCGGCTGCGTCGCCGGCTATGCCGGCGGCTGGGCGGACCGGGTACTGATGCGCGTCACCGACATCTTCCTCGCCTTCCCGCGGCTGATCCTCGCATTGGCCTTCGTCGCCGCCATCCGCCCGGGCATTACCAGCACCGTCGCGGCAATCGCTCTCACTGCATGGCCACCCTATGCGCGGCTGGCTCGCGCGGAGACGCTGACCATCCGCAACACCGACTTCATCGCCGCCGTGCGCCTCACCGGCGCATCGCCATTTCGCATCATCCTGCGCCATGTCGCCCCGCTCTGCCTCAGCAGCCTCATCGTGCGCGTCACGCTGGACATGAGCGCCATCATTCTCACCGCCGCGGCGCTCGGCTTTCTCGGCATGGGCGCGCAGCCGCCCTCGCCCGAATGGGGGGCGATGATCGCCGCCGCCCGCCGCTTCATCCTGGAACAATGGTGGGTGCCCACCATTCCCGGCATCGCCATCTTCATCACCGCCCTGGCCTTCAACCTGCTCGGCGATGGGCTGCGCGACGTGCTCGATCCGAAGCAGCGCTGATGCAAGTCCAGATCCGGAACCTCACCATCGCCTTCCCCTCGCCGCGCGGGCTGCATCAGGCGGTGCGCGGCGTGTCGTTCGACATCGGCGCGCAGAAGCTCGGCATCGTCGGCGAATCCGGCTCCGGCAAATCCCTCACCGCCCGCGCCATACTGCGCCTGCTGCCGCCCAGCGCCATCGTCACCGCCGACCGCCTCAGCTTCGACGGCATCGATGTGCTGCACGCCAGCGAACGCACCATGCGCAACATTCGCGGCCGTCGCGCCGGCCTCATCCTGCAAGACCCGAAATACGCGCTGAACCCGGTGATGACCGCCGGCGCGCAAATCGCCGAGGCGTGGCGCGCCCACAAGAAGGGCAGCCGCAGGGAGGCGATGGAAAAAGCCATCGATCTGCTCGACCAGGTTCGCATCCGCGACCCCGCCCGCGTCGCGGCCGCCTATCCCAACGAGCTGTCCGGCGGCATGGGCCAGCGCGTCATGATCGCCATGATGCTGGCCCCGGACCCGGAAATGCTGATCGCCGACGAACCCACCAGCGCGCTGGACGCCACCGTCCAGGCCGAGATACTGCGCCTGCTGGAAGACCTGGTCTCCCGCCGCGGCATGGCTCTGCTCCTGATCAGTCACGACCTCCCGCTGGTCTCGCATTTTTGCGACAACGTCGCGGTGATGTACGCCGGGCGCATCGTCGAGCAATTGCGCGCCGCCGATCTCGCCCGCGCCGAACACCCGTACACGCGCGGCCTGTTGGATTGCCTGCCCACACTTTCCCACGCCAAGCCCCGCCTGCCCGTCATGCGCCGCGACCCCGCGTGGCTGGCATGATCCTGGTGGACGATCTGCACGTCAGCTTCGGCGATGTCGCGGCGGTGAAAGGCGTGTCGTTCTCGGTCCCGAAGGGATCGGGCTTCGGCATTGTCGGCGAAAGCGGCTCCGGCAAATCCACAGTGCTGCGCGCCATCTCCGGCCTGAACGATGCCTGGGCCGGCCGCATGGAAATCGCCGGCCGCCCCCTGGCGCCCAGACGCGGCCGCGATTTCTTCCGCCGCGTGCAAATGATCTTCCAGGACCCGTACGGCTCGCTGCATCCCCGCCAGACCGTGGACCGCGCATTGTCCGAGCCGCTGGAGGTGCATGGCATCGGCGACGGCGAAGCGCGCATCATGCGTGCCCTGGCCGAGGTTGCCCTGCCCGCCGCCGCGCGCTTCCGCTACCCGCACCAACTCTCCGGCGGCCAGCGCCAGCGCGTCGCCATCGCCCGCGCCCTCATGGCCGAACCCGAAGTGCTGCTGCTGGACGAACCCACCAGCGCGCTCGACGTCTCGGTCCAGGCCGAGGTGCTGAACCTGCTCGCCGATTTGCAGGCGCGGCGCGGCCTCACCTACCTCATGGTCAGCCACAACCTCGCCGTCATCGCGCATCTCTGCCCGATGATCGGGGTGATGCAATCCGGCGAGATGGTGGAGGTGCTCAGCACCGAAGATCTGCGCGCCGGCCGCACGCGCCACCCCCACACCACGCAATTGCGCGCCCTGAGCACGGAGCTGGAGGAAGCCTGAATGGTCGCCGGCAATCGCTTCTGGACCGAGCGCGTCGCCATGCGCGACGGCATCCGCCTCGCCACCGACATTCACCTGCCGGACGGCCCCGGCCCGTTCCCGGTCATCCTCGAACGCACCCCCTATGGCCGCAACGAGGCGAGCCGCAGCGAAATCACCGCCGCCGATCCCAGGCCACTCTCGCGCGCCGATTTCGCCACCCTGTTCACCTCGCGCGGCTACGCCGTGATCTACCAGGACAATCGCGGGCGGCACGGCTCGGAAGGCCGCTTCGTCAAATATCTCAGCGACGGCGAGGATGGTTACGATTGCTGCGCCTGGATCGTGGAGCAGAGCTGGTGCGATGGCCGCATCTGCACCATGGGTCTGTCCTACGCCGCCCACACCCAGGCGGCACTGGGCTGCGTGAATCCGCCCGGGGTCGTCGCCCAGGTGATGGATAGCGGCGGCTTCGCCAATAGCTGGACCGGCGGCATCCGCCAATTCGGCGCGTTCGAGCTGAAACAGGCGACATGGGCGCATAAACAGGCCGCCCTGTCGCCCGAGGCACTCGCCGACCCGGTGATGAAAGCCGCATTGGACGCCGAGGATATTCGCGACTGGTTCACCCGCATGCCCTGGCAGCCCGGCCATTCGCCGCTGCGCCATCACCCGGATTACGAGGCTTATTTGTTCGACCAATGGCGCCACGGCGCCTTCGATGAATTCTGGCAACAACTCGGCATCTGGGCG